>NZ_JADLQN010000001.1:1583759-1900510 GCF_015477835.1 Nocardia higoensis
CAGTACGCGGCGGGCTGGCAGGGCGGCGAGCAGGTGGTCGGCCTGCTCGACGAGGAGGGTTTCGACCCGAACTCGACCACCGAGACCTATGCAGCGATCACCCTCGAGGTCGACACCAGGCGCTGGGCGGGCGTGCCGTTCTACCTGCGCACCGGTAAACGCCTCGGCCGCCGGGTCACCGAGATCGCGGTGGTCTTCAAACGCGCCCCGCACCTACCCTTCGACCAGACCATGACCGAGGAACTCGGGCAGAACGCGCTGGTCATCCGGGTGCAACCGGACGAGGGCATCACCATGCGATTCGGCTCCAAGGTGCCGGGCTCGAGCATGGAGGTGCGCGACGTCAACATGGATTTCAGTTACGGCGAGGCGTTCACCGAGTCCTCCCCCGAGGCGTACGAACGCCTGATCCTCGACGTGCTGCTCGGGGTGCCGTCACTGTTCCCGGTGAACGCGGAGGTCGAATTGTCCTGGCGCATCCTGGATCCGGTGCTCGAGCACTGGGCCGCCGACGGCGCGCCCGAGCCGTACGAGGCGGGCACCTGGGGTCCGGCCTCCGCCGACGAGATGCTCGCCCGCACCGGGCGGGAATGGCGGCGTCCGTGATCATCGACATGCCCGACACCACGACCGGTGCGGTCACCAAGCGGCTGGTGCAGTTACGGGAGAGCAACGGCGTCATCACCATGGGCCGGGTGCTCACCCTCGTGGTGTGCACGCTGGACAGTTCCGAGGCCGAGGACGCCATCGACGCCGCCAACGACGCCAGCCGCGAACATCCCTGTCGCGTGGTCGTTCTCGCGCGCGGCGACCGCGACGCGGCGACCAAGCTGGACGCCCAGATCCGGGTCGGTGGCGACGCGGGCGCGGCCGAGGTGATCGTGCTGCGGCTGACCGGCCAACTGGTCAACCACGAGAGCAGCGTGGTGGTGCCGTTCCTGCTGCCCGACACGCCGGTGGTGGCGTGGTGGCCGCGCGGCGCACCGGAGTTCCCGTCCCGCGACTCGGTGGGCAGGCTGGCCATCCGCCGCATCACCGACGCCACCTACGCCGCCGATCCGCAGACCACCATCCGCGGCAGGTACGCCTCGTACGCGCCCGGCGACACCGATCTGGCCTGGAGCCGGATCACGTATTGGCGGGCGCTGCTGGCCGCGTCGCTGGACGAACCGCCCTACGAGCCGGTCGAATCGGTGACCATCTCCGGTCTGCGCGAGGAGCCCGCGCTCGACATGCTGGCCGGTTGGCTGGCCTCGCGCCTGGACTGCCCCGTCCGGCGGCGGACCGGACCGCTCGAGGTCCGATTGGACCGCCCCAGCGTCTCGATCGGTATCACCCGCCCGCAGACCGGGCGTACCGCCACCCTGACCCGCTCGGGCGACCCCGATCAGCGGATCGCGCTGGCGCGCAGGGAAACTCGTGACTGCCTCGCCGAGGATCTACGCCGCCTCGACGCGGACGAGATCTATCGAGAGGCACTCGCCGGAATGGAGAAGGTGATCTATGAGTGAGACACCCGCCGGCCGTTACGCCGACCAGAAGCGTCGCGTCGCGGCAGGTTTCCCCGCGGACACCGTGCAGGTGTACCCCGGCACCGACGAGTTGGTGCGCGCCGCCGCCCGGCGCTTCGTGGAGGTGGTGGTCGCCGCTCAGGCCGCGCGTGGGTCCGCCTCGGTGGTGCTGACCGGCGGTGGTACCGGCATCGGCCTGCTCGAGCACGTGCGCGGGGAGCCCGGCGAGATCGACTGGTCCACGCTGGATATCTTCTGGGGCGACGAGCGTTTCGTGCCCGCGGGCGATCCGGAGCGCAACGAACTGCAAGCCCGCGAGGCCCTGCTCGATCACGTGCCCGTCGACCCGCACCGTGTGCACGTGGTGGCGACCAGCGACGGCGAGTATCCCGATCCGGTGGAGGCCGCCGCGGAATACTCGGCGGCGGTGCACGCTCACCTCGAGGAGCACGGCGGCTTCGATCTGCACCTGCTCGGCATGGGCGGCGAGGGGCACGTGAACTCGCTGTTCCCCGACACCGACGCGGTGCGCGAAGAGCGCGAACTCGTGGTCGCGGTGACCGATTCCCCCAAGCCACCGTCGGTGCGGGTGACATTGACGCTGCCCGCGATTCGCAAGGCTCGCCATGTGGTGCTGGTGGTGGGCGGCGCGGCCAAGGCCGAGGCGGTCGCGGCGGCGCTGAAAGGCGCGGATCCGGTCGACATCCCGGCCGCGGGCGCACGCGGCGCGGAGTCCACCACCTGGTTGTTGGACAAGGCCGCCGCGACCGCGGTGCGCTGATCCGACGCGCCGCCGTCCGTTCGGGCGCCGGGCAGATGCGGAAGGGGAGTCGATGAGCGGCCCCGATCCCGCCGGGGCAGCGTTGAACGAGGCGTTCCGGTCCTCCGTCGCCGCGCTCACGCCCATCCGTGCGGCGCTCCCGCCGGGATACACCACGGCCGACCTGTGGGAACTGTTCGAGGCGCAGGTCGCCAGCAGGCACCTGGATCTCGCGGCCCGTCGGCTCGGGGCGGAACGCCGAGGCTTCTACAGCATCGGATCCTCGGGGCACGAGGGCAATGTGGCATTGGCCGCCGCCACCCGCCCCACCGATCCGGCGCTGCTGCACTACCGCTCCGGTGCGTTCTTCACGCACCGCGCCCGACGTGCCGGAGTCGCCGATCCCATCCGCGACGTGCTGCTCGGCGTGGTCGCCGCGGCCGCCGACCCGATCTCCGGCGGCAGGCACAAAGTGTTCGGCAGTGCCGCCGCCCACGTCATCCCGCAGACCTCGACCATCGCCTCACACCTGCCCCGCGCGGTCGGCCTGGCGTTCGCCCTCGACCGCGCGCACCGCGCCGGACTCGACATCGCCTGGCCCGCCGACGCCGTCGTGCTGTGCACTTTCGGTGACGCGTCCGCCAACCACTCCACCGCCGCGGGTGCGATCAATGCCGCCGTGCACACCGCCTACCAGGGTGCACCCATGCCGATCCTGTTCGTCTGCGAGGACAACGGCCTCGGCATCAGCGTCCCCACTCCCCCGGGCTGGATCCAGCACGCCTACGGCTCCCGCCCCGGCCTACGCTATCTCACCGCCGACGCCTGCGATCTCCGCGCCGCTCTGGCCGCCTGCGCGACCGCCGTCGACCACGTCCGCGTCCACCGCACTCCCGCCTTCCTGCACCTGCGCACCGTCCGCTTGCTCGGCCACGCGGGCTCGGACCTGGAATCGGCCTACCGCCGCCCCGCCGACATCGCCGCCGACCTCCGCCGCGACCCGGTCCTGGCCACCGCTCGCCTGCTCGCCGACACCGGCGCCGGGCATCCTCGCGCCCTGCTCAACCGCTACGACGCGATCGCCGCCCGCGTCACCCGCACGGCCGAATCCATATGTGCCGAAACAAAACTCGACTCCGCTTCGGCTGTGGTCGCCCCTCTGGCACCTGCCCGCCCCGATGCCGTTCGCGCCGATGTCCTGCGCGGGCGCACGACCGAGCCGGTCCGGCAGAGTCATTCGGGTCAGGGCGGTGACGGCCCCCCGGGCTCGGCCGATCCCCTGAGCCCGGACCGGCCGAGCACCAGCACCAGCACCAACCGACCGAGCATTAGCACTGGCACCGGCGCTGGCACCGATACAAACCCGCCGAGTGGCAACGCAAGCAGCCCCGGTCGCACCGCCGACTCCGACGGTTACGGCGGGCACGGCGACAACGCCGCGAGCGCGGCGACTCCCGAGGACACCCCGGTCACCCTCGCACAGGCGATCAATGCGACGCTCGCCTTCCTATTGGAGAAGGACCACGATGTGCTCGTCTTCGGTGAGGACGTGGGCCGCAAGGGCGGCGTGTACGGGGTGACCAAAGGGCTGCGGGCGCGGTTCGGTCCGCGCCGGGTCTTCGACACGATTCTCGACGAGCAGAGCGTCCTCGGCACGGCACTGGGCGCCGGCCTGGCGGGATTCGTACCGATCCCGGAGATCCAGTACCTCGCGTACCTGCACAATGCCGCCGATCAATTGCGCGGCGAGGCGGCGACTCTCGGCTTCTTCTCCGCGGGCCGCTACCGCAATCCGATGGTGGTGCGCATCGCGGGACTGGCCTACCAGAGGGGCTTCGGCGGTCACTTCCACAACGACAATTCGCTCGCCGCCCTGCGTGACATCCCCGGCGTGGTGCTCGCCGTACCCGCCCGCGCCGACGACGCCGCCGCCCTGCTGCGCACCTGCGTGTCGGCCGCCCGGGTGGACGGCCGGGTGTGTGTGCTGGTCGAGCCGATCGCGCTCTATCACACCCGCGATCTGTTTCCCGGCGACGGCGCGTGGGCCGTGCCCGCGAACGACCCCGAGCATGTCGAGATCGGCCGCGCCCGCTGTCACGGCGATGGGCAGGACCTGACCATCGTCACCTTCGGCAACGGCGTGCCCATGAGCCTGCGTGCCGCGGCGAGGCTGGCACGCGGCGCAATCCACGCCCGGGTCCTGGACCTGCGCTGGCTGGCCCCATTGCCGGTCGAGGACCTACTGCACCACGCCGCGGCTACCGGGCGGGTACTCGTCGCCGACGAGACGCGCCGCAGTGGCGGTGTCTCCGAATCGATCTGCGCCGCCTTGATCGATGCCGGTTATCGGGGCGCACTCACTCGGGTCACCTCCGAGGACAGCTTCGTCCCACTCGGACCGGCCGCGGCTACGGTGCTGCTCGACGAGGCCACGATCGAATCGGCCGCACGGTCGCTGGTAGACGCTTGACGGCGAGCCCGCGTAGCGGATGCGGGGTGCCGGGACGTATCCGCAGATGTCGAGTTCCGACGGATCCCGACGCGCGGGCTCACCCCCGGATGCGGCCCCCACATCCGATGTGGACAACGGCCCGGGTCCGCCTATGTGCGGAAGGTATTCGGCGTCCGCTCTATTCGATCGGGCCGTCGAACTCACCGGTCCCCAGGAGCACCGTGGTGAGCAATCGCACCAGTTCCGCCTGGCGATGCGTGCCGCATTTGTCGAACACGTGCTGCAGATGAGTCCGGACGGTGTTCACCGACACCGCCAAATCCTCGGCGATCGCCCGCAACCCCGTGCCGCGCATGGCCCCTGCGGCGACCCGCGCCTCCGCGCCGGTCAGACCGTAGAGTTGGCGCAGTGCCTGACCGCCGCCGCGGACCTCCCGCTCCGGGTCGACGATGACGACGAGGGCCGCGCGCTCGCCGTCGCGTACGCACGCAGTTTCCAGCGGCAGTACCGACAGTGCGTAGGGAGACCCGCCGCCGCGCCGAGGTACCAGGCGGCGCCCGCCGACTCCGGGTCCGGCCGGACGCGTCGCGGCGGTGATCAGCGCGCGCAGTGCCGCGGCGGCGGCACTGTCGGTCGATTCCAGGTGGCCGCGGCGGCCGACCGCGAGACCGTCACGTGCCTCGAAGATGTTCGCCGCCGCGGGATTCGCGTATTCGATCGTCCCGCCGCCGGTCACGATGACCACCCCGTGCCGGTAGCGATCCAGCACGGCTGCGACGGCGCCGTGCGCCGCATTCGCCTGGGCCAGACCGGCTTGCACGGTGAGTGCGTGCCGCAGGTGCGGAAGCAACAGCCGCATCGTCGCCGCGGCCTGTGCGCGATCGAGATCGCGATGGCGGTGTGGGTAGGCGCCGAGCCACACGGTCCGGTCGCCGTCGTGGAGAACGGTGAGGATGCCGTTGCCCAGCCGGTGCGGCACCATCCAGTCGCGGAAGAACCGGTGTCCGCGTAGATAGTCGGGCTCCAGCAGTTCCTCGTAGGTGGTGATCAGGCCGGCCGGTGCGCGGGCGAGGGCGGTCGCGATCGGGTCGATGCGCCAGTAACGGGCGTTGTAGCTGCGACGCAGATCGTCGGCTCCGTCCGAACATGCCGTCATCGTGCGACCGTTCGGCGCGGTGACGATCAATCCGCCCCGATCGGCACCCAGCGCCGCGACGACATCGTCCACGGCCGCCGACCACTCGGCCGGATACAGCGCGGCGCGCTCGATTCGCGCCACGATCTCGGAGAATCTCTCGACCGTCATCACCATGTGAACGACCTTCGACTTCCCTCCGGCCCTGAAGGACCGAGATCCCTCCTGCGGCACAGTGAGCCGCTCCGATGGTTTCTGCTGCACAGGAACGCGCCACGGGGTGAGGACGGTACCGGTGTCGCAGCTGCACATCCGAAATTATAGCCGCTGTCTATGATTTCGACCCTCGGGCTGCCGCGCGGCGTCGGGTTCGGGGTGCACGACTACGTGGTTCTGTCACGGAGTACCGGCCGGCCGGCGGCAAGCGAGGAACCTGCAGACAGGACGCGTCGCATCCCGATAGTGCTCTCGCACAACCTGATTCGTCATTCCCGATCACCTCGGCGCGGAGCGCCCGTCTCATCGGTTCGGATGAGGACTTCGCGCACCGGATCCTGTTCTACTCGAGAAGCGATCCGCATCGCACAACCGCCGGCGGCGGTGCCCCACGGTGTTCACGGCGTGAACCACGAGGGCCTCGATCTGCTCGAGCCCCTGCCGCTGCCGGCCGGGGCAGCAGGTCCGACCGATGGAGGTACCCATGCCGACCGCAGTCGATTTCGCCGCACGTCCGATAGATCCGGCCGCCATCAGAGCCGCCGGGCACAGCGCCGTGCTGGTCTATGTGGCCCCGAGCAGGCCGGGCGCGAACTTCGGCGCCAAACCGGTGACCAGGGAATACACCGACCGACTGCGCGCTGTGGGGCTCGATGTCGTGTCCATCTGGCAGTTCGGCAAGCCGGGCGATGCCCGCTCACCCTCGGACTGGACCACCGGTTTCGACGGCGGCCGCCGGATGGGACTGCAGGCCGCGCAGATCCACCAGGCGGCGGGCGGGCCCGAGCACTGCCCCATCTTCTTCGCGGTGGACGAGGACATCTCCCTGCAGCAGTGGAACACCGGAGCGGTCCACTTCTTCCGTGGCGTGAACGAGGCCATCGGACGCGATCGCACCGGCGTCTACGGCTCGTCTAGGGTGTGCGCGTGGGCCATCGAGGACGACGTGATCGGCCGGTCGACTTCGGCGGGCAAACGCTGGGCCTGGCAGACCCGCGCATGGTCGGACAATCGCCTCGACACCCCCGAAGCCGTGCTGTACCAGCGGGTCATCGACACCCCTGGCAATCCGGGTCCGCTCATCGACGGCAGCTCGGTCGACATCGACGACATCCTCGCCGCCGACTACGGGCAGTGGTCCATCGATCGCCGAGCGACCGTCGTGACGCCTCCGGCATTCACCGAACTCGATCGGATGGGCAACTCCCGCTCGCAGCGTTGGGGCGCCCGCATCACCAATTTCCTGCTGCACACCCAGGAAGGCAACGGCACAGCGGAATCGCTGGCCGGTTACCTGAACAACCCGGCCAACGGGGTCTCCTACCACTACACGCTGCGCCAGGCGATCCTGTGCGACGTGGTGGACACCGACTACGCCTCGTGGTCGGTGCTCGACGCCAACAGCCACACGATCAACCTCTGCTTCGCGGGCAGCCGCGCCGCCTGGTCGCGTGAGCAGTGGCTGGCCATCGAAGGCGATCTGCGGATCGCGGCATGGGTGGCGGTGCAGGACGCGAAGAAGTACGGCTTCGCCACCGATGTCATCGCCCCGCCCTACACCAGGCGTGACGGAATCTCCGACCACAAGTACGTCACCGAATGCCTCGGCATCGGCACCCACACCGACGTGGGCTTCCACTTCCCCTGGGACATCTTCGCCCGGCACGTCCGCGAGTTCGCCGACGGCACCGGTCCGGTTCCGCCGGGGGCCATCGACGCCAAGGCGGCGGTGACACCGTGGCTCGGCAGGCGGTTGGGACCGCCGGGTGAGCAGACGACCCCTGACGGGGTGGGCCGCTTCGTCCGGTACGAGCACGGTCATGTGTACTGGCACCCGTCCACCGGCGCGTACGCGATCCCCGAATCACTGTTCGGCAAGTACGCCGAGACCGGCTGGGAGGCAGGACCGCTGGGCTACCCGATCACCGATCACACCGTGCTCCACGACCGCAGCGGCGCCGCATGGGGCGAGGTGCAGGGCTTCGAGCGCGGAGCGCTCTACCACCGCACCGGAAGGCCGGTGTACCACCTGCGCGGCGCGATCAGGGAACGCTGGAACCGCAGCGGCTTCGAGAACGGGCCGCTCGGCTGGCCGACATCCGACGAGATCCCCTTCGACGAGAGCGCTTACCAGGAATTCGAGCACGGCCGGATCTACTGGGTCCCGAAACAGACGATCGCGCTGCGCCGGGTGGACGGCGGCGACGAGCCGCTGCCGGAAGCGCCCTGAGGCGCGGCCGATGTCGTATTGACCTGAACCGTGGTCGAGGGTCCAGGCTGGGCCCATGACACAGTCGCCGGAGAACTGGAACAGCGTCTACGACAACGACACCGCCCCGTGGGTGATCGGGGAACCGCAACCCGCGATCCTGGCACTGGAGCGGGCAGGATGGATCCGCGGCCGGGTGCTCGATCCCGGCGCGGGCGCGGGTGAGCACACCATCGCCCTGACAGCACTGGGCTACGACGTGCTCGGCATCGACCTCTCCCCCAGCGCGGTGGCCTACGCCCGGCGCAACGCCGCCGACAAGGGAGTCCCGACAGCACGGTTCGAGGTGGTCGACGTGCTCACTCTCGCCGACACGGGTGTCGACGAACTGGGTGTCTTCGACACCGTGGTCGACAGTGCGTTGTTCCATGTCTTCGGTACAGCGCCCGAGGCCAGGGCCGCCTATGTGCGTGGGCTGCACCGGGTGTGCGCGCCCGGCGGTCGGGTGCACATCCTGGCGCTCTCCGACACCGAGCCGGGGTTCGGCCCGCGCATCGGCGAGTCGATCCTGCGCGACTCCTTCGTCGACGGCTGGGAATTCGAGGACCTGAGCACCACCGTCTATCGGGGCAGGGTCACCGATCTCGTGGCGCGGGAGGCCGAGCGCTACCACCTGCCCACCGAGGGGCTGATCGACACCGCCGCGTGGCTGGCACGCATCCGCCGCCGTTGAGTTCCACCGACTCGACTCGACACGCCGACCACCACACGCGGGACCCGGTGCCGCCCCGAGAAGGCGCATGAAAGTAACGATTCAACAACGGAGAACTGGTTTCGTAACCTTTTCGTTACCTGATAGCGATACAGCATTTCCCATAGTCACAGGTCCAGAGCTTTCCGCCTGTACGGACAGATGCATGATTCGCACGCAAGTGCAGGAGCACAGGCTCCGGGATGCCTGCGCGGCGCGGCTATGGCAGCATCCTCGTCGAGGCCGGGGTCCGAGAAATCAGGCGGGCATCGGTCGGTTGGGCCGGCGGCGGCTCCGGGTTCGCCCGGAGCCGCCCCACCGACACCACGACCACCACGGATCAGCGCCCCTGTCAGGCGTGCGTCGCCTTCTTCGAGCCGTCGCTCCCGGTTCGCCGCCGCACCGCTGCCTCTTCGACGGCGCTCACCTCGTCCGACGGCGTACCCCCTCGAGCGGCTTCTTCGGGCCGGAGGACGGCCGGCGTGGCGCTGCGGCCCGGCGCCCAGAGACCGAGCAGGGCAGCGGCCACCAGTGTCACGACGCCGAGCGCGAGAGCGGCATTGCTCGCACCGTGCATGAAGGCGGACTGCGCGGCGTCGACGAGCGGATCGGCCTGCGGCCCGGCCTGCTCGGCCACCTGCACGGCGGCGGCCAGGGATCCACCGACCGGCTCGCGGGCCTGCTCGGGCAACTGCGGCAGGATCGGGGCGATCCGCTCGGTGTAGCCGGCGGCCAGCACGCTGCCGGCGATGGCGATGCCGACCGCCGCGCCCACTTCGCGGGCGGCGTCGTTGACCGCTGAGGCCACACCGTGTTTGGCGGCCGGGGTGTTGGCGATGATCGCCGCGGTGGCGGGCGGCGAACTCAACCCGAGCCCGCTGCTCATCACCAGCAACGGCCAGAGCAGATCGAGGTAGTCGCTCTCGGGTGTGAGCCGGGACAGACCCAACAGCGCGATGCCGATCATGCCGACGCCGGTCAGAGTCGGCAGGCGCAGCCCGTAGCGCTCGGCCAGATACGGCGCGGCCATCGCCAGCGCGATCATCGGCACGATCATGGGCGCCAGGGCCACCGCCGATTTCAGCGCGCTGTAGCCGAGGAACAACTGCATGAACTGCATGATCAGCAGGAACGTTCCGAACGCCGCCAGGAACTGCATACCCACGGCCACCGATCCGGCGCCGAAACCACGCACCGCGAACAGCCGCACGTCCAGCAACGGCCGCCGCACCCGCAGTTCTACGAACACGAACCCGACCCCGGCGAGCACGGCGCCCACCAGCGCGAACAGCGTGAGCGGGTCGGTCCAGCCCCGCACGGGCGCCTCGATCGCGCCGATCACCAGCAGGCCGACCGCGGCCGCCGAACACACCGTGCCGAGCGGATCCATGGCCGGACGGGAGTCATCGACGGAATCGACGACCGTGCACCCGGCCACCGCCAGCACGGCACCCGCCGCGGCCATGCCGACGAAGATCGAGAGCCAGGAGAAGAACTCCAACAGCAGGCCGGACCCGAGGAAGCCGATCACCGCGCTGACGCCGGCCACACCAGCCCAGGTCGCGATGGCGGCCGAGCGCCGGGACTCCGGGAAGTTGGCGGTGAGCAGCGACAAGGTCGAAGGCATGACCAGTGCCGCCCCGACGCCCGCGAACGCCCTGGCGACGATCAGCCAGGTGGGCGAGTTCAGCGCCAGCGGCAACGCCGAGGCCAGCGAGAACACCACCAGCCCCAGAACGAGCACCAGTCTGCGGCCGTAGCGGTCACCGAGCGCGCCGCAGGGCAGCACCAGGCAGGCCAGCATGAGGGTGTATCCGTCGATGATCCAGGTCAGCTGCTGCTGCGTCGCGCCGGTGTCCGCGGCGATCTCCGGCAGGGCGGTGTAGAGCGCGGCCATCGCCGCGATGACCAGCGCCACTCCCATACAGCCGACGGCCAGCAGCCACCACTGTCTCCCGGACAACCGAACCGCGGTGGTATCCATGTGGCCTCCCGAGAAACAGTACTATAAGTATCGTTACGCTACTATCAGTAGCATAATCGGGTCCTGTCGCGACAGACCTGGGGAACGGAAGGGCATACACCGACCATGACCACCGGCGCCGACGACTCCGGGGCTGATCCGCGCACCGCGCGCTCTCGCCGGCGATTGCTGGACGCGGCTGCCACCCTGCTCGAATCCGGTGGGCCGGAGGCGGTCACGATCGAGGCGGTCACCCGGCTGTCCAAGGTCGCCCGCACCACGCTGTACCGGCATTTCGCCAGCGCGAGGCAGTTGCGGGCCGCCACGCTGGAACGGCTGTTGCCGCCCGTCATCGAAACCGCGCCGCCCGGCGGGCTTCGTGATGGCTTGGTCACCTCACTCGTCCGGCAGGCCGCGATCATCGACGAAGCGCCGCTGCACATGAGCGGCTTGGCCTGGCTGGCCACCGCGGACCGGGACTCCGGCGCCGACGGCGCGACCGACTCGCTGCGCACGCGGCTGATCGAGCAGTATCGCGCACCCTTCGATCGCGTGCTCGAAACACCGGAAGCTCGAGCGAGATTGGGCGATTTCGATCGCACCCGAGCCCTGGCGCAACTCCTGGGCCCCATAGTCTTCGCCAAGCTCGTCGGCCTGGAGACCACCACCCCGGAGGACTGCGCCCGTCTCGTCGACGACTTCCTCATCGCCCGTGATGCCGAACGCGAGCGAGAGCGCCGATCCTCGGCCTCGTGAGGCATTCTCGACGCACGGTTGCCGGCGGAACCCATGGTCTACCGCAGGTCCCGCTCCGATACGGCAAGCGCGTCGACCGAAGGTAGTCAGCCCGAATCGATTCTCAGCCCAGCTCCGCCAGATGGGCGGCGATCAGGGCGTTCACCTCGTCTCCACGTTCGAGCGGAAGCAGGTGACCCGCACCGGGCAGCGCGGTGACCGTCCGCAGTTGCGGCACGAACGCGCGCATGACGCCGAGCGGGTCGCGTCCGCTGAATCCGGCCATGTCCGGATCGTTCTCGCCGTAGACGAAGTACGTCGGCACACGCACCACGGGGTCGAGTTCGGCGCCCAGTTCCCAGTTCCGGTCGAAGTTGCGGTACCAGTTCAACCCACCGGTGAAGCCGGTGCGCTCGAATTCTGCTGCCAGGGCGTCGAATTCGGGCACCGACAGCCACGGCCACGGTAGTGCGGGTGCTTGCGGGAGCACGTCGAGATATCCGCACCCGGGGGGATGACGCCAGGTGTCCAGGTAGCGGTAGTCGCCGCTGAGCGCGTAATACACCCGGGCGAGGAATTCGCGCGGGGCGGCACCGAGTTCGCGATCGGCGAGGCCGGGACGCTGAAAGTACTCCAGATGTAGGAAATGCCGTTGTGCCGCCTTGGCCCACAGTTGCGAGGGCGGACGCGGCGGACGCGGCGTGTACGGGTTGTTCAGCACGATCATGGCGCGCACCCGCTCCGGCGCGCGCTGAGCCAGTTCCCACAGCAGAGCGGCGCCGAAATCCAGACCGACGAAGACCGCCTGCTCGGCGTCGATGTCGTCGAGCAGCGCCAGCAGGTCGCCGATGACCGCGAGATTGGTGTAGGCCGCGGGATCGGTGGGCGCGTCGGTGCGGCCCGCGCCACGCAGATCGGGGGCCAGCACCCGGTAACCCGCGGCGGCGATCGCCTCGAGCTGCCGATGCCAGATCAACCCGGTGTGCGGAAAACCGTGGCAGAAGATCACCGGCGGGCCGGAGCCGCGCTCGGTGACGTGCATGCGGACGCCGCCGCCGGTCACAATACGCATCTTCGCGAACTCCCGATCGAAAGTTAGAACGCGTTCTACGATTCACGGTAATGTCCGACAGTCGTGAGCGGAATACCTGGGCTACTACGTGATCGCGTCGCGGTCGTCACCGGCGCGAGCCGCGGCATCGGCAAGGGCATCGCCCTGGAGCTGGGGGCGGCGGGCGCCACCGTCTACGTCACCGGACGTTCGGTCACGCCCGGCAGACTGCCGGGGACGGTACACGAGACAGCTGCCTGCATCACCGAACTCGGCGGCGTCGGTGTTCCGATGGTGTGCGACCACCGCGACGACGACGCGGTGGCCCGGCTGTTCGAGCGGATCACCGAGGAGCACGGCCGCCTCGACATCCTGGTGAACAACGTCTACAACTCCCCCGCCGCGAGCCGTTGGCTCGGCAAGCCGTTCTGGCAGGTGCCGCCCGACGCCTGGGACCAGACCTTCGATGTCGGCGTGCGTTCGCACTACACCGCGGCGGTGTTCGCCGCGCCGCTGCTGATCCACTCGGACGGACTGCTGGTCAACATCTCCTCCCCCGGCGCGAGCCGCTACATGCACAATGCCGTCTACGGGGTGGCCAAGGCCGCGCTGGACCGGCTCACCGCCGACCTCGCGCACGATCTCGCGGGCACCGGCGTCACCGTGGTCTCGCTGTGGCCCGGCATCGTGAACACCGAACTGCTGCAACTGGTTCCGGTGGACGAGCAGGGCAGACGGCTGGTGACCCTCCCGGGCGAGGGCACCTTCGATCTCGACAACGCCGAATCCCCGCACTTCGCCGGACGAGCGGTGCTCGCGCTGGCGCTCGACCCGGACCGTCGCGCGTACACCGGTACGGCCAGGCGGGTGCACGAGCTCGCCGACCACTACGGATTCACCGACATCGACGGTCGCGTACCCCGCAACGATTGATCATCGGCGCTGGACAGGGTGTCGCGGGGCCGGGATGATCGGCACCGATGACCACCGTCGGCCCGACCCTGCTCACCCCCCGGCTCCGGATGCGCCCGCTGCGCGCATCCGACGCCGAGCGCCTGCACGAACACTGGAACGAACCCGGTATCCGCCGCAACCTCTTCGACGACGAACCGGTGATCGCGGCGATGGTGGTAGCGCTCACCCAGCGCAGCGATCTCGATTTCGCGATGCGGGGCTACGGTTTCTGGACCCTCGTGTCCCGCGCGTCACGCGACGGCGAATTGCTCGGCGTCTGCGGATTGCGCTGGAGCACAGACGGCATCCGGATGGTCTCGAGTGTGGAAGAAGGCCATCGCGGCGAGGGTCTGGCGCTGGAAGCCTGCCGAGCCGTGCTCGACTACGCGTTCGGCACCCTCGGCCTGGACCGGGTCGTCGCGGCCGCGGACGAGAACGCCGCGTCCTCGATCCAGCTCTGCGAGCGACTGGGCATGGTCCGTACCGGAACGGTCGACCACCTCGTGCACTTCGAAGCCCGACCGACCCCACCCGGCTGACAGGCGCGGCGGCCGGGCTGTGCAGGCGCGGTCAGGAGAACTTGATCTCCAAGCCGATGCCGAGAATGGCGATGAGCCAGATGGTGCCGGTGAAGATGGTGACGCGGTCGAGATTCTTCTCCACGACGGTGGAACCCGACAGGCTGGACTGCACGCCGCCGCCGAAAAGGCTGGACAGACCCCCACCCTTGGCGCGATGCAGCAGCACCAGGAGCACCAGCAGCACACTGGTGATGATCAGGAGGATATCCAGGAACATCCGCATGCCGGTCAGTCTATGGGGTGAATGCCTCTCACCCGCAATCGGGCGCCGGGATATCGTGCGCCGGGCCGGTCAGCGTCGCTGCGGATCGAACGCGACCAGGTGGCTGACACGCGGTTCGCCCGCCTGGAACTCGCTGACCGCCTGCGTCCGCATCCGGTCCAGCGCGGTGAGCCGCACCTGATGCTGGTGCATGTGCTCGGCCCAGGAGCGCACCACGAAGGCTTCCACGAAACGATCGACCACCCCCACGTCACGGTAGAGTCGCCACTCCATCGCCCCGGTGCGTTGGGTCGATCGGCCGACGAACACCATCGCCGCGAAGAACTCCTCGGTCCGCTCGGCGGGCACGTCGTAGTACCGCAGCACCAGCACCGGGCCGTCGTCGGGATCGGGTTCGATCACGAGTTCGGGCTCCGGCCAGAAGGCCACCGGGCTCAGGTCGAGTTCTTCGACATCGTGCCGGATCGGCAGCCAGACACCGACCGCCGCGCTACAACCGAGGAGCACGGCGGCGCTCAGCAGCGCCGTCACCGGCGAGGTCAGCCCGGCCACCAGCCCCCACAGCAACGAGCCCATGGCCTGGCTGCCCATGAACACCAGCATGTACACCGACAATCCCCGCGCCCGTACCCACGCGGGAAGCAGCAACTGCATCGTCGCGTTCATCGTCGACAGCGCGAGCAGCCACGCCATGCCCGCGCCGATCAGCAGCACCAGCACCGCGACGACACCGGGCAGCAACGCGGCGCCCGCGGCGGCCAGGCCGAAGACCACCGAGGCGATGGTGATCCGCTGCGTCGGGGTGAGCTTCGCCCGGATGCGCGCCAGTGCCAGAGCCCCCGCGACCGCGCCGAGGCCGAGAGCGCCCAGCATGAGACCGTATCCGGAGGAGCCGAGCCCCAGCCGGTCGCGCGCGATCACCGGCAGCAGCGCCCAGACCGCGCTCGCCGGACCGACGAACAGCAGACAGCGCAAGAGCACCCGCCGGATGGCCGGCGCGGCGCGAATGAACCGGGTGCCCGCCTGCAGAGCGGCCAGTGGGCGTTCCGAAGGCAACCGACGGTCCTCGGGTGCGCGACGCCAGAACAGCAGCACGGCGACGATGCCGCCGAAGGACAGTGCGTTCAAGCCGAACACCAGCGCGGGCCCGGACACCGCCACCAGCACACCCGCGAGCGCGGGCCCCACCGCGCGGCCGATGTTGACACTCATACTGCCCAGGGCGGCGGCCGCGGGAATCTGGCCGCGCGGCACCAATTCCGGCTGGATCGCCTGCCAGGACGGCGCGGTGATCGCCTGACCGCAGCCGAGCAGGAACAACAGAATCAACAGCACACCCGGCGTGGTGTGCCCGGTGGCCGTGGCGATCGCCAGCACGGTGGCGAGCACGGCCATCGTGGACTGCGCGCCGAGCAGCAGCCCGCGCCGGTCCAGCAGATCGGCCAGCACGCCCGAGGGGATCGACAGCAGCATCACCGGCAAGGTGATCGCGGTCTGCACCAGCGAGACCAGCGTCGCGGCGTTCGGCTCGTCCACCAGCAGCCACTGGGCGCCCACCGTCTGCATCCAGGTGCCCAGGTTCGACACCAGCTGCGCTGTCCACAGCGCCCGGTAGATCGGGGAGCGCAGCGGCGCCCAGGTGGACAGCGGCTGTGTGGCGTCGGCGGTGCTCACCGGGTCGAGCTTATCGGCGTGGCATCGCCGCATGTCGGCACCGCGACAGCGTACCGATGATCACAGCGGGCGGGACGGCCGAAACAAGGTCTCATGACGATCGGCGCAGCACGAACGAACGCGAAACGACTCGGTCCGGTACCCCGCTCACACGGGATACCGGACCGATGTTCGTTGCGGGTCCGAGTCGCCGCGCCGATCAGGGCAGCGGACCGCCCGCGGCGATCGCCGACAGGGTGGCGAACTCGTCACCCTTGAGCGAGGCGCCGCCGACCAGCGCGCCGTCGACGTCGGTCTGGGCGACCAGTTCCCCGACGTTCTTGGCGTTCACCGAGCCGCCGTAGAGCACCCGCACCTGTGCGGCCACCTCCGGCGAGGCGAGTTCGGCCAGCTCGGCGCGGATCGCGCCGCAGACTTCCTGCGCGTCGGCCGCCGAGGCGACCTTGCCGGTGCCGATCGCCCACACGGGTTCGTAGGCGATGACGACCTTGGAGATCTGCTCGGCCGACAGCCCTTTCAGCGAACCGCGCAACTGCTCGAGGTTGTACTCGACGTGCGTGCCCGCCTCGCGGACTCCGAGCCCTTCGCCGATGCAGACGATCGGGGTGAGGCCGTGCTCGAGGGCCTTCTTGGCCTTGCCGAGCACCGTGGCGTCGTCCTCGTTGTGGTACTGACGACGCTCGGAGTGCCCGACGACCACGAAGGTGCAGCCCAGCTTGGCGAGCATGCTCGCGGCGACCTCACCGGTGTAGGCACCCGATTCGTGCACCGAGACATCCTGCGCACCGTAGGTGAGCAGGAGCTTGTCGCCCTCCACCAGCGTCTGCACGCTGCGCAGATCGACGAACGGCGGGATCACTGCCACGTCGACCTTCTCGAAGTACTTCTCCGGCAGTGCGAAAGCGATCTTCTGCACCAGAGCGATGGCCTCGAGGTGATTGAGGTTCATCTTCCAGTTGCCCGCGATGAGCGGCTTACGCGCCATCTAGCTGCCCTCCACGGCGGTGTTCTCCAGCACCTGGATGCCGGGCAGTTCCTTGCCCTCCAGGTATTCCAGCGACGCGCCGCCGCCGGTGGAGATATGCGAGAAACCCTCGTCGGGAAGCCCGAGCGCCCGCACGGCGGCGGCGGAGTCGCCACCACCGACGACGGTGAACGCGCCCTTGCCGGTGGCCGTCACGATCGCCTCGGCGACCCCGCGGGTACCCGCGGCGAACTTCTCGAACTCGAACACGCCCATCGGGCCGTTCCAGAACACCGTCTTCGCCTCGGTCAGCAGCGCGGCGAACCGCTTCACCGACTCCGGGCCGATGTCCAGGCCCAGCCAGCCGTCCGGGATCTCGTCGGCCGCGACGGTCTTCGTTTCCGCGTCGGCGGCGAACTTGTCGGCGACCACGACATCACGCGGCAGGTGGATGACATCGCCGTAGCGCTCGAGCAGTTCCTTACAGGTGTCGATCATCTCGTCCTGCAGCAGCGAACCACCCACCGAAAGCCCTTGGGCGGCAAGGAAGGTGAAACACATACCGCCGCCGATCACCAGGGTGTCGACCTTCGGGGCCAGCGCCTCGATGACGGCCAGCTTGTCGGAGACCTTCGACCCGCCGAGCACCACGGCATAGGGGCGCTCGGTGTTGTCGGTCAGCTTGGCGAGCACATCGACCTCGGCCGCGACCAGCGTGCCCGCGTAGTGCGGGAGCAGCTTGGCCACGTCGTAGACCGAGGCCTGCTTGCGGTGCACCACACCGAACCCGTCGGAGACGAACGCGCCGTCCTCGCCGACCAGTTCCACCAGGGCGGCGGCCAGCTTCGCCCGCTCGCCCTCGTCCTTGCTGGTCTCACGGGGATCGAAGCGCACGTTCTCCAGCAGCAGCACGTCGCCGTCGGTGAGGCCTTCCGAACGCGAGAGCGCGTCGTAGCCCACCACGTCACCGGCCAGCTGGACGTTGCGGCCCAGCAGCTCGGCCAGCTTCACCGCGACCGGAGCGAGCGAGAACTTCGGATCCGGCTCGCCCTTCGGACGACCCAGGTGCGCGGTGACGACGACCTTGGCACCCGCCTCGACCAGCGCCTTCAGCGTGGGAATCGAGGCGATGATGCGGCCGGGATCGGTGATCTGACCGCTGTCGTCGAGGGGGACGTTCAGGTCGGAGCGCACCAGGACGCCCCGACCTTCGACACCCTCGTTCAGCAGATCCTGGAGTGTCTGAACAGTCATGCGATCAGAGGGACTTCGCGACGAGACCGATGAGATCGGCCAGGCGGTTGGAGTAGCCCCACTCGTTGTCGTACCAGGACACGACCTTCACCTGATCGTCGATGACCTTGGTCAGCGGCGCGTCGTAGATCGAGGAGTGCGGATCGGTGACGATGTCGCTGGAGACGATCGGGTCGGTGTTGTACTTCAGGATGCCCTTCAGCGGACCCTCGGCGGCGGCCTTCATCGCGGCGTTGATCTCGTCCACGGTGGCGGACTTGGCCAGGTTCGCGGTCAGGTCGGTGACCGAGCCGGTCGGGACCGGGACACGCAGCGCGTAGCCGTCGAGCTTGCCCTGCAGTTCGGGCAGCACCAGGCCGATGGCCTTGGCGGCGCCCGTACCGGTGGGCACGATGTTCAGCGCGGCGGCGCGGGCGCGACGCAGGTCGCTGTGCGGGCCGTCCTGCAGGTTCTGATCCTGGGTGTAGGCGTGGATGGTGGTCATCAGGCCCTTGACGATGCCGAACTCGTCGTTGAGCACCTTGGCCAGCGGGCCGAGGCAGTTCGTGGTGCACGAGGCGTTGGAGATGATGTTCTGGCTGCCGTCGTACTTGTCGTCGTTGACGCCCATCACGATGGTGATGTCCTCGCCCTTGGCCGGGGCGGAGATGATGACCTTCTTCGCGCCCGCGGCCAGGTGGCCCTTGGCCTTGGTGGCGTCGGTGAAGATGCCGGTCGACTCGACGACGACGTCGACGCCCAGGTCGCCCCACGGCAGCGCGGCGGGGCCTTCCTTGATCGCCAGCGCCTTGATCCGCTGGTCGCCGACGACGATGGTGTCCTCGCCGTCGAGCGAGACATCCTTGGGCAGCCTGCCCAGGATCGAGTCGTACTTCAGCAGCGTGGCGAGACTCGCGTTGTCGGTGAGGTCGTTGACCGCGACGATCTCGATGTCGGTGGTGCCCAGCGCCTTCTGCGCCTCCACCGCCCGGAAGAAGTTGCGTCCGATACGGCCGAAGCCGTTGATGCCTACCCGGACAGTCACGTTATCGCTCCTCAGCTTTCAAGCGGATAAATTCCGATGCGCCACCCACCCTAATCGCAGCGCCGGACCTCTCCGACACGCGCCTTGGATTCGTGAGCCGGGCCGGATCCGCTCAGGCCTCGTCGAGCAGTTCCGCGGTCACCGCCGACTCGGTGTCGGGCACACCCAATTCCCTGGCGCGCCGATCAGCCATCGACAGCAGCCGCCGGATGCGCCCGGCCACCGCGTCCTTGGTCATCGGCGGATCGGCGAGCTGACCCAGTTCCTCGAGCGAGGACTGCCGGTGCTCCACGCGCAGCTTGCCCGCCGCGGCCAGATGATCGGGCACCTCGTCGCCGAGGATCTCCAGCGCCCGCTCCACCCTGGCCGCCGCCGCGACCGCGGCGCGCGCCGAGCGACGCAGGTTGGCGTCGTCGAAGTTGGCCAGCCGGTTCGCCGTAGCGCGCACCTCCCGACGCATCCGGCGTTCCTCCCAGGTCAGCCGGGTGTCCTGGGCACCCATCCTGGTCAGCAGGGCGCCGATGGCCTCGCCGTCGCGTACGACCACCCGATCGGTGCCGCGTACCTCGCGCGCCTTGGCGGTGATGCCGAGCCTGCGCGCCGCGCCGACCAGCGCCAGCGCCGCCTCGGGTCCGGGGCAGCTGACCTCCAGGGCCGAGGATCGGCCGGGTTCGGTGAGCGATCCGTGCGCGAGAAACGCTCCGCGCCAAGCCGCCTCGGCATCGGCGATGCTGCCGCCGACCACCTGGGCGGGCAGTCCGCGCACCGGACGGCCACGCACGTCGAGCAGGCCGGTCTGACGCGCCAGCGCCTCGCCCTCCTTGGACACCCGCACCACGTAGCGCGAGGTCTTGCGCAACCCGCCGACGCCGAGTACATGCACGTCGGACCCGTAGCCGTACAGCTCGAAGATCTCCCGGCGTAGCCGCCGGGCGATGGAACCCATGTCCACCTCGGCCTCGACGATCACTCGCCCGCCCACGATGTGCAGGCCGCCCGCGAAACGCAGCAGAGCCGACAGCTCCGCCTTGCGGGAACTCACCTGCGACACCGAGAGCCTGCTCAGCTCGTCCTTCACCTCGGCTGTCATCGCCACGAGACGCGCTCCTTTCCACCCAACCCGGACCGCACATCCGCGCCCATGTGCCGTCCCTCGACTCGAAGTCCCGCCGGCTGCGGCCGAGGTTGCCGGATCAGCTGATCCAGGGCGGCGGCGAGCTTGCCGGGATGATGCCGATCGGTCCCCGTTTCGGCGACATCGCAGAACGTTACCCGCGCGCGCAGTTGTTCGGCGGCTCTTGCGACATGTTCGCGTTCCCGGCCCGGCGGAACCGAGCCGGAGTCCACCAGAACCTCGTCGACGGTGAATTCCGGTGCGTGCTGTGACAATACGTGCAGATGCCGCTCGGCCGAGAAGCCCGCGGTCTCGCCGGGCTGGGCCGCCAGATTCAGCACCAGGATCTTGTGCGCCCTGGTGTAGACCAGCGCGTCGCGCAGACCGGGGACCAGCACGTGCGGTATCACGCTGGTGAACCACGACCCCGGCCCCAGCACCACCACGTCGGCGTGCTCGATCGCCGAGGTGGCCTCCGGGCCGGCGGGCGGATCCGACGGGATCAGCCGCACCCGGCGCACCTTGCCGGGCGTGGTGGCCACCGCGACCTGGCCGCGGATGCACCGGCTGACCCGCGGATCGGACTCCAGGCCCGCGACGTCGGCCTCGATGTCCAGCGCGATCGGCGACATGGGCAGCACCCGGCCGGTGGAATCCAGCATCGCGGCGACCTGGTCCAGCGCCGCCACCGGACTGCCGAGCACCTCGGTCAGGCCCGCCAGGATCAGATTGCCCACCGAGTGCCCCGCCAGCGCGCCCGAACCACCGAAGCGATGCTGCAGGGTGCGCGCCCAGACGCCGTCCGGGTCCCCGGCCAGCGCCGCCAGCGCCATGCGCAGATCACCCGGTGGCAGCATCCCCAGTTCGGTACGCAGCCGGCCCGAGGAACCCCCGTCGTCGGCCACGGTGACGATCGCGCAGATCCGGCGCGTCAGCCTGCGCACCGCGCTCAAGGTCGCGTAGAGGCCGTGACCGCCGCCGAGCGCGACGACTGCCGGGTTGGTCTCCCATTCCGTCATTCGCGCCCCAGATCCCGATGCACGATCCGCACCTGCTCGGCCGAATCCTCCGCTGTGCCCGCGCTGATCAACTCCCCCAGCGCCTCGGCGATCGCCACGCTGCGATGTCTGCCGCCCGTGCAGCCCACTGCCACGGTCATGTATCGCTTCCCCTCTTGGCGGTAGCCACTCGTCGTGAGGTCGACCAGGTGATGACAGGTGTGCAGGTAGTCCGTCGCGCCCGGGCGCGACAGCACGTACTCACTGACCACGGTCTCCTGTCCCGAGTGTTCCCGCAGTTCCGGTATCCAATGCGGATTGGGTAGAAAACGCACATCCAACACCATGTCGGCGTCGAGCGGAACCCCGTACTTGAAGCCGAAGGATTGCACGGTCAGTTGCAGCGCGGCGGGCGCACCGTTGCCGTAGGCCTCTTCCAGCTTGCGATGCAGTTGGTGGATCGACAGTTCGGTGGTGTCGATGACCAGATCGGCCGCGGCCTTCACTCCCGACAACCGCACCCGTTCGGCGGCGATGCCCGAGGACAACGTGCCGTCCGCGGTCTCGCTCTGCAGCGGATGCCGACGCCGGGCGAAGCCGAACCGCCTGATCAGCACGTCGTCGGACGCCTCGAGGAACAGCACCCTGGTGCGCAGGCCGAGGGCCCGCAGTTGTTCGGTGACCACCGAGAGCTCGCCGGTGAAGAACCGCGAACGCACATCCATGACCAGGGCCAAGCGGGTGATCGGCGGGTCGGCGGCGGCGCCGAGTTCGACCATCCGCCCGATCAGCTCGGGCGGCAGGTTGTCGGCGACGTACCAGCCCAGGTCCTCGAGGACCCGGGCGGCGGTGCCGCGTCCCGCGCCGGAGAGCCCGGTGACGATGACGACCTCGGCCTGCTGTTCGATCCTGCCCGCGGCGGGCCGGCCGGCCGGGCTCGCGGTGTTGTTCGATTCGACGCGTGTCATGTCCTACCGGGTTCGTGTCAGAGTGCCTCTTTCGATCATCGCGCACCGGCATGAGGATCGGGCGCCGACACTCAACGTACGCGACGGCGAACTCGAGCTCCCACTCAGTTCACCGCTTCTCCCACGCGGTCTGTCCGCTACGACTCCGCGTGCAGCGCGGCCAGCACGGCCTTCGCCGTGGCCACTCCGATGCCGGGCACCTCCGTGATCTGCTCGACGGTCGCCTCTTTGAGCTTGGCGACCGAACCGAAGTGGGTCACCAGCGCGGTGCGCCGCGCCGCGCCCAGGCCGCGCACCGAGTCCAGCGCCGAGGCCGTCATCCGGCGTGAGCGCTTGCTGCGGTGGAAGGTGATGGCGAAGCGGTGCGCCTCGTCGCGGATGCGCTGCAGGAGATACAGCGCCTCGCTGTTGCGCGGCAGGATGACCGGATCGGGTTCGCCGGGCACCCACACCTCTTCCAGTCGTTTGGCCAGGCCGATCACCGCGACATCGGTGATCCCCAGTTCGTCGAGCACCTCCGCGGCGGCCGCCACCTGTGGCGCGCCACCGTCGACGACATAGAGATTGGGCGGATAGGCGAACTTGCGCGGGCGGCCGGTGCGCGGATCGATCCCGGGGCGCGCGAGCTCCTGCTCGCCGTCGACCAGCGGCAGGCCGGGAGCGGTGCCGTCGAGTTCGTCGCGCTCGGCCTCGTCACGCTCTTTGCGCAGCCGGTAGAAGCGCCGGCGGGTGACCTCGGCGATGCTGCCCACGTCGTCGGAGCGGCCCTCGCCTGCGGCTTCCTTGATGGCGTAGTGGCGGTACTCCGAGGAACGCGCCAGCCCGTCCTCGAACACCACCAGCGAAGCGACCACGTCGGTGCCCTGCACATGGCTGATGTCGACGCACTCGATGCGCAGCGGCGCGGTGTCCAGGTCCAGTGCGTCCTGGATGTCCTGCAGCGCCGCCGAGCGCGCGGTGAGATCGCCCGCTCGCTTGAGCTTGTGCTGGGCCAGCGCTTCTTTCGCGTTGCGTTCGACCGTCTCGGCCAGCGCCTTCTTGTCCCCACGCTGGGGGACCCGCAGCCGCACCGCCGCACCGCGCAAGGTGCTCAGCCACTGCTGGACCTGCTCGTGATCGACAGGCAACGCCGGGACCAGCACCTCCCGCGGCACCACGGCGGCGGGTTGTTCGGCGGGGTTCTGATCGGCGTAGGCGACCTGCTCGCCGTAGAACTGAGTGAGGAACTGTTCGACGAGCGCACCGGTCTCGTCCACCCCGGACGCCACGCCCGCCGGCCCTGTGCGTTCATCCGCTTGCGCGCCTACGACGGGAAGGTCGACCGCGTCGCCGGATTTGTCCACCACCCAGCCGCGCTGGCCGCGCACCCGGCCGTCACGGACGTGGAAGATCTGGACCGCCACTTCCAATTCGTCGGTGGCGAAGGCGATCACGTCCGCGTCGGTGCCGTCGCCGAGCACCACCGCCTGCTTCTCCAGCGCCCGGCGCAGCGCCTGCACGTCGTCGCGCAACCGGGCGGCGTTCTCGAAGTCCAGCTCCTCGGCGGCGGTGTGCATGCGCCGTTCCAGCTCACGCACCATGCGATCGGTACGCCCGGCGAGGAAGTCGCAGAAATCCTCCACGATCGCGCGATGCTCGGCCGCGTCGACCCGGCCGACGCACGGCGCCGAGCACTTGTCGATGTAGCCGAGCAGGCACGGGCGCCCGATCTGGTGGTGGCGCTTGAAGACCCCGTTCGAACAGGTGCGTGCGGGGAAGACCCGCAGCAGCAGATCCAGGGTCTCGCGGATGGCCCAGGCGTGCGCGTAGGGGCCGAAGTAGCGCACGCCCTTCTTGCGCGCGCCGCGATACACGAACAGCCGGGGGTACTGCTCGTTCATGGTGACCGCGAGCACCGGGTAGGACTTGTCGTCGCGGTAGCGCACATTGAAGCGCGGATCGAATTCCTTGATCCAGTTGTATTCCAGCTGCAGCGCCTCCACCTCGGTGGAGACGACTGTCCATTCCACGCTCGCCGCCGTGGTCACCATCTGCCTGGTCCGCGGGTGCAGCGAGGCCACGTCGGCGAAGTAGGAGTTCAGTCGCGAGCGCAGGCTCTTGGCCTTGCCGACGTAGATCACCCGACGGTGGGAATCCCGGAATTTGTAGACGCCCGGTTCGACGGGGATGGTGCCCGGCGCTGGCCGGTACGTCGCTGGATCTGCCACATCGTCAGCCTATCGACCGGCTCCGACACCCTCCGGCGCTACTCAGCGCGGAACGGCCAAGCCGTGCGCGCGCAGTGCGTCGATCAGCGCGTCGGGGCGCTCGGCGGTGGGTAGCGGGTCGACCAGCGCGAACCGGCAGCCGAGCTCGGTGGCCCCGCCGTCGGTGACGGCGCTGTCGCCCACCATGAGGGCCGAACCGGGGTCCACGCCGAGCTCGTCCAGCGCTGCGTGGAAGATACGCGGGTCCGGCTTCCCGGCGCCGACCTCGTGGGACAGCGCGAACGCGCCGATGCGGGAGTCCCAGCCGTGCCGGGAGAAGGCGGGCCGCGGGTCGAAGGCCAGATTGCTCACCACGCCGACCGGGATGTCATGGGCGGTAAGGAAGTCCAGTACCGCGCCGGCGTCCGGGTACGGTGTCCATCCCGCGGGATCGATCTGTTCGGGGGCGGCGCGACCGTCCGCGCCGAGGACATCGTCGGCCGCACTGCGTTCACCGCCCCACGGCGGGAGTGCCTCCCATCGGAAGAGCGTGCCGGAGAAGTCGAACAACACCGCTTCGATCGCCACCGGGCCAGCGTACCGATCATCGAACTCGGCACGGCGCACCGCGTGTCGCGACACGATCCGGCAACATTTCGGTTCACCTCGAGCGAAACTCTGTGACTTATCTGCGAGGGTTGCCTAACGTCTGTGCCCATGACAGTCGATCCGGCCGAGCAGGCCCGCGAGTGGAGCTTCGAAACCAAGCAGATCCACGTCGGTCAGGTGCCCGACGGCACCACCAACGCGCGGGCGCTGCCCATCTACCAGACCACCTCCTACACCTTCCGCGACACCGCGCACGCGGCGGCGCTGTTCGGTCTGGCCGAGCCGGGCAACATCTACACCCGCATCATGAACCCCACCCAGGACGCCGTCGAGCAGCGCATCGCGGCCCTCGAGGGTGGCGTCGCCGCGCTGCTACTGGCCTCCGGCCAGGCCGCGGAGACCTTCGCGATCCTGAACATCGCGGGCGCCGGTGACCACATCGTCTCCAGCCCGCGGCTCTACGGCGGTACCTACAACCTGTTCCACTACACCCTGCCCAGGCTGGGCATCGAGGTTTCCTTCGTGGAGGACCCCGACGACCTGGAGCAGTGGCGCGCGGCGATCCGCCCGAACACCAAGGCGTTCTACGGTGAGACCATCTCCAACCCGCAGAACCACATCCTCGACATCCCGGGCATCGCCGAGGTGGCGCACGCCGAAGGCATCCCGGTGATCGTGGACAACACCGTCGCCACCCCGTACCTGATCCAGCCGCTGAAGCACGGGGCCGATATCGTCGTCCACTCGGCGACGAAGTATCTCGGTGGCCACGGCGCCGCCATCGCGGGCGTGATCGTCGACGGCGGCGGCTTCGACTGGACCCGGGGCCGCTTCCCCGGCTTCACCGAGCCCGACCCGAGCTACCACGGTGTGAAGTACGCCGACCTGGGTGCGCCCGCCTACGCCCTCAAGGCCCGTGTGCAACTGCTGCGTGACCTGGGTGCGGCGCTCTCGCCGTTCAACGCCTTCCTCATCAGTCAGGGTCTGGAGACGCTCAGCCTGCGCATCGAACGGCACGTGCAGAACGCGCAGGCCGTGGCCGAGTTCCTGGCGGCGCGCCCGGAGGTCACCACGGTGTTCTACGCCGGTCTGGAGTCCTCGCCGTGGCACCGGCGCGGCCGTGAGCTGGCGCCCAAGGGCACCGGCGCGGTCATCGGCTTCGAACTGTCCGGCGGCGTCGACGCGGGCAAGCGCTTCGTGGAAGCGCTGACCCTGCACAGCCATGTCGCCAACATCGGTGACGTCCGCTCGCTGGTAATCCACCCGGCCTCGACCACACACTCCCAGCTGACCCCCGAAGAGCAGCTGAACGCCGGTGTCACTCCCGGCCTGGTGCGCCTGGCCGTGGGCATCGAGCACATCGACGACATCATCGCCGACCTCGAAACCGGGTTCGCCGCTGTCGATTCCTGACGCGCCGACGACACACCCGGAAATGGGCTGCCGCGCTCCGCGACAGCCCATTTCGCGTTTCCGGCCCCGTCATCGGGGCTACCTTCGTGTGATGGTGGCACGCAGGCGACGGATCTGGGGCGGGGTGGCCGCGGCCACGCTGCTCGTGCTCGGGTCGGTGACCGGATGTACGACCTCGACGCGGGAGGAGACGACACCGACCGCGAACGCCTGCGCGGTCGCCGACGACGCGGCGGCACTCACCGCGGCCCCACCGGCCCCGCCCGGCACCTCCGCTGCACGCGATCTCAGCCTGAACCCCGAGATCGCCTCCGGCTTCCGCCGCGGCATGACACCGGTCTCCACCCGTTCCTACGCGGTGTCGACCGCCAACCCGATCGCCACCGAGGCGGCCTGCGCGGTGCTGCGCGAGGGCGGCAGCGCGGCCGACGCACTGGTCACCGCCCAGCTCGTGCTCGGCCTGGTGGAGCCGCAGGCCTCGGGCATCGGCGGTGGCGCCTTCCTGCTCTACTACGACGCCGCATCCGGCGCCGTCGAGGCCTACGACGGCCGCGAGACCGCGCCCGCCGCCGCGACCGAGAACTATCTGCGCTGGATCAGCGACACCGACCGCACCCCACCGAAGCCCGACGCCCGCGCCAGCGGACGGTCCGTCGGCGTCCCCGGAGTGCTGCGCATGCTCGAGCTGGCCCACCGCGAGCACGGGAAGACCGACTGGCGGGAGCTGTTCGATCCCGCCATCGCCCTCGCCGACCGCGGTTTCGTCATCAGCCCCCGGCTGGCGGCCCAGATCGCGGACTCCGCGGCCGAACTCGCGCTCGACGAGAACGCGCGAGCATATTTCCTGCAACCGGACGGCACACCCGAACCGGCGGGTACCGTGCTGACCAATCCGGCACTGTCGAAGACCTTGAGCACGCTGGCGACCGAGGGCGCGGACGCCTTCTACACCGGGGGTCTCGCCGAGAACATCGTCGCCGCGGCGGGCTCGGCCACCGGCGGACGCACGCCCTCGCTGCTGAGCACCGCCGACCTCGCCGGCTACGAACCGGTGAAACGTACCGCCCTGTGCGACGGCTATCGCGGCTACGAGATCTGCGGCATGCCCGCACCCTCCTCCGGCGGCAGCACGGTCGCCGCGACGCTGGGCATCCTGGAGAACTTCGACCTGGCGGCGCTCGCACCGCAGAATCCCGACCTCGACGGCGGCACGCCGCGCGCCGAAGCAGTGCATCTGATCGCCGAAGCCGAGCGGCTCGCCTACGCCGATCGCAACAAGTATGTCGCCGACCCCGCATTCGTCGCGCTGCCCGGCGGTTCGCCGCAGGCCATGATCGCCCCGGACTATCTGCGCGGGCGCTCCGCGTTGATCGATCCGGGTCGGAGCATGGGTGAAGCCCGGCCGGGCGATCTGGGGCCGGTCCCGCTCGGGCTCGGCCCACAGCCGCCCGAACACGGCACCAGTCACATCAGCGTGGTCGACCGCTACGGTAATGCCGCCGCCATGACGACCACCGTCGAATCCGCCTTCGGCTCGTTCCACATGGTCGACGGCTTCCTGCTCAACAACCAGCTCACCGACTTCGCCGCCGAACCCGCCGCACCCGACGGAACACCGGTGGCCAACCGCCTCGAACCGGGCAAACGGCCGCGCAGTTCGATGGCGCCCACTCTGGTGTTCGACCGCGCCGCGAGCGGCGAGCGCGGCGCGCTCGCCTATGTGACCGGGTCCCCGGGCGGCGCGGTCATCATCCAGTTCGTCGTCAAAACCCTGATCGGCATGCTGGATTGGGGTTTGAACCCGCAGCAGGCGGTCTCGGCGGTGTCCTTCGGCGCGGGCAACAGCCCGGTCACCGGCATCGGCGGCGAGCATCCCGCGATCGACACCACCGACGACGGCGCGAACGATCCGCTGGTACGGCGACTGCGCGAACTGGGCCACCAGGTCTCGGTAGCACCCCAGACCAGCGGACTGAGCGTGCTGCGCCGCGACGGCGACGAGGGCTGGACCGGTGGCGCCGACCCACGACGGGAGGGCGTCGTTCTCGGCGACACCCGCTGAGCCGAGCCCCCCGGCGGGGGTAGAACTACTTCCGGCCGGTCGCGGTGTACCGAGCGCCCAGCTCGCGCAGCCCCTCCAGGGCCTGTGCGGCATGCTCCTTGTCGTTGGCGCGGATGGCCAGCAACGGCACGTAATCGTCGTCGACCAGTTCCAGGCGCGCCCACGACTTGCGGTCGGGGAAGTTCACTCCGCGCACCTGATCCCAGCCGAACAGCGTCTCCCCAAGCACTCCGCGCACCTGGATGCCCTCGGCGCCGGCGCGTACCCGGGGCCGGGTGAGCATCAGCACGCCGCCCGCGATCAACAGGCCGATCGCCACCATCGCGAGCTGGTCGACCACCCGGAAATTCACCCCGGTGGATCCACTCCGCAGGAACACCCCACCGACGGTGAACACCGCCAGGATGCTTACCGCGACGATCCACGCGGTGCGCACCGAGCGCCTCGGCCGGACCTCGAACTCCCACTCCTCCGCCACGGCGGTCATTCCTCGGCGCGCAGCGCGCGCAGGGTCAGCGCCGCGTCCAGCGCGGCCGCGCACGCCTGTTCGCCTTTGTCCTCGGCCGAGCCGGGCAGTCCGGCTCGGTCCAGTGCCTGCTCTTCGGTGTTCGTGGTGAGCACGCCGTTGGCCACCGGGGTGGACTCGTCCAGCGAGACCCGGGTCAGCCCGGAGGTCACCGCGTCGCACACGTACTCGAAATGCGGTGTGCCACCCCGGATCACGACGCCGAGGGCGACCACCGCGTCGTGTGTGCGAGCCAGTTGCTGCGCCACCACGGGCAGTTCCATCGCGCCGGCGCAGCGCACCACCCGCACGTGTCGCACGCCTGCTTCCTTCGCGACCCGCTCGGCATTGGCGACCAGGGTGTCGCAGATCTGGGTGTGCCAGCGGGAGGCGACGATCGCCAGACGCAGATCCTTCGCGTCGGACAGTTCGAAGGTGGGGACGCCGGTGCCGCTCATCTCCGAGATACCTTTCTCACGACCGTCGCAATACCTTTCCCGTGACCGCCGCTCACTGCGCGGTCTCTCCCAGATCCAGATCGTCGAGACCGACCAGGTCGTGGCCCATCCGGTCGCGCTTGGTGCGCAGATAACGCAGGTTCTCGGCATTGGCGCGCAACGGCATCTGCACCCGGTCGGTGATGGTCAGGCCGTAGCCGTCCAGGCCGACGCGCTTGGCCGGATTGTTGGTCAGCAGGCGCATGGAGCGGATGCCGAGGTCCACCAGGATCTGCGCGCCGGTGCCGTAGTCGCGCGCGTCGGCTGGCAGCCCGAGATCCAGGTTGGCGTCCACCGTGTCGCGACCGGAGTCCTGCAGCTGGTAGGCCTGGAGTTTGTGCATCAGGCCGATGCCGCGTCCCTCGTGACCGCGCATGTACAGCACGACCCCACGGCCCTCCGTGTCCACCATCTCCAGAGCGGCGTCGAGCTGGGGGCCGCAGTCGCAGCGCAGCGAACCGAACACATCGCCGGTCAGGCATTCGGAGTGCACGCGCACCAGCACGTCCTCGCCGTCGCCGATGTCACCGCGCACCAGGGCGACGTGTTCGACATCGTCGTAGAGGCTGGTGTACCCCACCGCGGTGAACGAGCCGTGCGCGGTGGGGATACGCGCCTCGGCGACCCGGACGACCTGCTTCTCGTGCTTGCGCCGCCAGGCGATCATGTCCGCGATGGAGATCAGCGCCAGATCGTGGTCGTCGGCGAAGACGCGCAACTCCTCGGTGCGCGCCATGTGGCCCTCGTCCTTCTGACTGACGATCTCGCAGATCACGCCCGCCGGGCGCAGACCGGCCATCCGCGCCAGATCCACCGCCGCCTCGGTGTGGCCGGGCCTGCGCAGTACGCCGCCCTCCTTCGCGCGCAGCGGGACGACGTGCCCGGGGCGGGTCAGGTCGTCGGCCTTCGCCTCGGCCGAGGCGAGCAGGCGCATGGTGGCGGCGCGGTCGGCGGCGGAGATACCGGTGGTGATGCCCTCGCGCGCGTCCACCGACACCGTGTAGGCGGTGCCGTGCTTGTCCTGGTTCGTGGCGTACATCGGCGGCAGACCGAGCCGGTCGCAGTCGTCGCCGACCAGCGGCACACAGATGTAACCGGAGGTGTATCGGATCATGAAGGCGACGAGTTCGGGGGTCGCCTTCTCCGCCGCGAAGATGAGATCGCCTTCGTTCTCGCGGTCCTCGTCGTCGACGACGACAACCGCCTTACCGGCGGCGATGTCGGCGACTGCGCGCTCGATGGTGTCGAACCTGGTCACGTCTGCTGCGCTCCATCTATGAATAGGTCTAGAACAGTATCGCCGCTGTCCGCCCGGCCGCGGCTCGCGGCCCCTGCCACGGGGTCGGCAGGCCCACGACGGGGACGCCGGCCGCTACCGTTCGAAGAGCCCGGGGACGAGCCGGCCGTCCCCGGAAGTCCGGGACGATCAGCCCCGCTGCTGGAGGCGCTCGACGTACTTGGCGATCACGTCGACCTCCAGGTTCACCCGGGTGCCGACCGCCGCGGTGCCGAGGTTGGTCATCGCGAGCGTGGTGGGGATCAGCGAGATCTCGAACCAGTCCCGGTGGCCGTCGGCGGCGGGCACGTCGGCGCGGCCGAGACCGGAGACGGTCAGCGAGATGCCGTCGACGGTGATCGAGCCCTTCTCCACCACATACCGCGCGATGGCATCGGGCAGTGAGATCCGAACCACCTCCCAGTTCTGCGAGGGTGTGCGGGCGAGCACGGTGCCGGTGCCGTCCACGTGGCCCTGGACCAGATGCCCGCCCAGCCGGCTGTCGAGCGCGGCGGCGCGCTCGAGGTTCACCCGGGAGCCCTCGGTGAGTCCGCCGATGCTGGAGCGATCCAGGGTCTCCTGCATCACGTCGACGGTGAAGGAGTCGCCGTCGATCACATCGTCGACGACGGTCAGACAGACACCGTTGACGGCGATGGAATCGCCGTGCCCGGCATCGGAGGTCACGAGCTTTCCTCGAATCGTCAGCCGAGCGGCGTCGGCCAGCCGTTCGACGGCGACGACCTCGCCCAGTTCCTCGACGATGCCTGTGAACATCCCTGACTCCTTGTCCGTCCTGATACCAGCGGGAACAGCGCGTCTTCGGGCGCTATTCCCCCACCACCGGTACCCCACCACCGGGTTGACGGTCAGCCTAACGACGCACCTCACCGTCGATGGCGGCGCCGTCGCATTCAGTGGGAGAAACCGGACCGGAAAGTCGGAAGAAAACAGGGTGAGGGGTTTCTTTACCGTATTCGCTGCGGACGCGTCCAGCGCGGATGCAGAATCGTTACCTAGTTCGTTCCCACACAGACCGCATCGTCGTCGGACCGGAGAACCGGATGAGCACCTTGCCGGAAACGAGATCGCACCACCCGAGCGAGCCCCCGGCGGCCGCGCTGGCCACCCGTTGCGACCGCTATCGACGCGAGCACGATCTGAACGCCGAGGTCGACATTCGCGCCCGTCACATCGTCCTGCCGATCGGTGCCGAATACCGCGCCGTCACCATGCCCGCCCCACTCGGCGAACAGGTACGCGAACGGCTCGCGGGCAGCGGGATCGCCACGCCCGTCGTCGAGCACCGGCGTTCGCAGCGCTGGACGTTCCTCACCGGTTCGGCGGGCGCGGGCTCGGTCGGGACAGCGGATTCGGCGCACCTGTTCCGGATGTTCGCGACGGTGGCCTCGACCGGAAGCGATGTCGTGCTGCCCTCCCCCGAGGACGAACGCACGGGCTGTCGGACCTGGGTCGAACCGCCCGCCGAACGTACCGCGCTCCCCGCGTTGAAAGCCGTCGTCGATGCCACGCTGGCCCTGGGCACACCGGGGCCGCGCCGCGGGCGGTGAGCCGGTCAGCCGCGGGCGGCGGCGGCCTGCCTGCGCAGCTTCTCGACGGTGGCGCCGGGATCATCGGTGTTGTAGACGGCCGATCCGGCGACGAAGCAGTCGATGCCCGCCGCGGCCGCCTGCTCGATGGTGTCGGCGTTGATACCGCCGTCGATTTCCACGACCAGCCGCAATTCGCCGGAATCGACCAGCCTGCGCACCGTGCGCGCCTTGTCGAGAACGTGCGGGATGAACGACTGGCCGCCGAAGCCCGGTTCCACGCTCATCACGAGCAACGTGTCGAAGTTCTTCAGTATCTCCAGGTACGGCTCGATCGGGGTGTTCGGCTTGACCGACAGCCCGGCCTTGGCGCCCGCCGCCCGGATGTCGCGCGCGACCGCGACGGGATCGTCGGTGGCCTCGGCGTGAAAGGTGACATTGTACGCACCCGCCTCCGCGTACGGCGGGGCCCAGCGACCCGGATCCTCGATCATGAGGTGGCAGTCCAGCGGGATGTCGGTGGCCTTCAGCAGGCTCTGCACCACCGGCAGGCCGAGTGTGAGGTTCGGCACGAAATGGGCGTCCATCACGTCGACGTGCAGCCAGTCCGAACCCTCGACCCGGCGCGCTTCGTCAGCCAGGTGCGCGAAGTCCGCGGATAGAATGGACGGTGCGATCATCGGCTCGGCGGGCCGGGAATACGTGGACACAAGGCGCGAGTGTAGGCGAGTGGACCTGATCCGATTGGCAGGGGGCGGGAATGGGTAGCCTGGGCAAGGTGATCAACATTTCGGCGGAACAGGGGTTGTTCAGCACCCCGGTGGAGATACGGGTGGCCGCATCGGTCACACAACTGCCCATCGTGCGTGGGCTCGCCGAAACATTGGTCCTACTCAGTGATTTCACTCTGGACGAGGTGGCCGACATCCGGCTCGCCGTCGACGAGGTGTGCTCGACCCTGATCGCGGTCGCCGCGCCCGGCAGCAACCTGGACTGCTGGTTCAGCATCGGGGACCGCGAATTACTGGTGCGCGTCACCGGTCTCGCGGCGACAGAAGGTCTGCCCGATCAGCACAGCTTCGGCTGGCATGTGCTGCGCACCCTCACCGATTCGGTGGAGGTGAGACAGGATTCGCACGACCCGGCACTCTCCGGATATCCCACGACGGTCACCTTCCGTCGGGTCCGGGGGAAAGCGTAGTGGTGGCCGCTGAACGCTCCTCCGGCCCGAAACACACCCGCACCACGACAGCCGATGCCGACGGCGCGGACGATCCGGTTGACACCGTAGACGATCCCGTGGAGTCCGGCACCGACCTGGACGCGGAGGCCGACGCCGACGCTGAGGTGGCCGCGGAGACGGTCGCGGAGGCAGGTTCCGCGGGCGGCTACGACGATCTGAGCGAACTGTTCGAGCGTCTGGCCGCCGCCGCGGCGGGCACGCCGGAACGCCTCGCCCTGCGCGAGGAACTGATCCGCCGGTGCGTACCCCTGGCCGATCACATCGCCCGCAAGTTCAGCGGCCGCGGAGAACCCTTCGACGACCTCACCCAGGTCGCCCGGGTCGGCCTCGTGCATGCCGTGGATCGATTCGATCCCGCGCGCGGCTCGAACTTCCTGTCCTTCGCGGTACCGACGATCATGGGTGAGGTCCGTCGCTACTTCCGCGACCACACCTGGGCGATGCGCGTGCCGCGGCGGGTCAAGGAGACCCACCTGCGCATCGGCGCCGCGATCGACACCCTCTCGCAGTCGCTCGGCCGCTCCCCCACCGCCAAGGAGATCGCCGCCGAACTCGGCGTCGACCCCGACGAGGTCACCCAGGCCGTCATCGCGGGCAACGCCTACCAGCCCAGTTCCATCGATGCCGCCTCGCTGGGCCGCGAATCCGACGCCTCGCTGCTGGACACGCTCGGTGAGGAGGAAGCCCAGTTCGAGCGGGTCGAGGAGTACGTCGCGATCCGCCCGCTGCTCGCCGGCCTGCCCGAACGCGAGCGCCGCATCCTGACCATGCGGTTCTTCGAGTCCATGACCCAGACCCAGATCGCCAAGCAGATGGGCATCTCGCAGATGCATGTCTCGCGAATCCTCGCCAAGACCCTCGCACGCCTGCGCGAACTCTCCGCGCGCGACTAGCGCCCGCGCTCCGCGCGCTCCCTGCGCCGCCGGACCGGGGCGGAAGCGCTCTGCCACCAGGCGGCGTCGAGCAGCTCCATCAGACGGCAGGCGTCGATTCGATCCAGATCGCACAGAATGTAGGGATGCCCGTCGTAGTGCGGCGTCGTGTAGAAGGCCGGATCGCCGGAGGCCAGCAGGTACTCCTTCTCGGCCATCGAGCAGCGCAGCGCCAGCCCGCCCTCGGCTTCCACCCGCAGCCGCGCGAACCCCTTGCCCGCCACCTTCAACGCCGGGCTACGCCACCAGGTCGATTCCTCGACCTCCGGGAGACCGGTCGCCATCGTCACCACGTCTTGCCAGGTCACAGCCATCGGACCAGTGTGCACCCCGACTACTCGTCCCGGATTGGACGAACGGAACCACGGGGCCTGTCCCGGACTCGGGCCGCGCCCCGGTCAGCCGGGTCCGGCCAACCGCGGCCGGTCAGATCGGCCGCACCCGGCAGATCGTTCGATCGACGCTGTTCGATCGGCCGGCCAGGTCGGCCCGATCTGTGCCGGCGCGGCGACAGCGATCCCCGCCCGATTCGGGCGGGGATCGGCGGGTGTCCGGGTCAGCTCGGCTTGCGCAGAGCCGCCAGGAACATGGCGTCGGTCCCGTGCCGGTGCGGCCACAGCTGCGCGGCCGGGCCGTCGCCGACATCGGTCACGCCGGGCAGCAATGCTCGGGTGTCGAGTTGTTCGGCGTCGGTGCGACGCACGAGGTCGGCGACCACCGACACCGTCTCGGACAGGTGCGGCGAGCAGGTCGAGTACACGACTACGCCACCGGGGCGCAGCAGATCCCAAGCGGCGGAGAGCAATTCACGCTGCAATCGCACGAGATCGCGGACATCGGCGGGGCTGCGGCGCCAGCGCGCCTCCGGCCTGCGACGTAGCGCGCCCAGTCCGGTGCAGGGGGCGTCGACCAGGATGCGGTCGTAGCCGGGGGTCAGGCCGCTGTCCCGTCCGTCGGCGACGTGCACCCGCACCGGCAGATCCTTGGTGGACTTGCGGACCAGTTCGGCACGATGCTCGGCCGGTTCGACGGCGTCGACCACGAAACCGTCGATGGCGGCCAGCGCACCGAGCAGGGCGGCCTTACCGCCGGGGCCGGCGCACAGATCGAGCCATCGCCCGCCGTCCCGGCCGTCCAGCGGTGCGCGGGTGAGAGCCAGCGCGACCAATTGACTGCCCTCGTCCTGTACCGCCGCCATGCCTTCGCGCACCGGCTCGAGCTGGGCGGGATCGCCACCGTCGAGGTACACCGCGTAGGGCGACCAGCGGCCTTCCTCGCCACCTGTCACCAGCGCCAGTTCCTCCGCGGTGATCTCCCCCGGGCGCGCCACCAGGTGCACGGTCGGACGTTCGTCGTCGGCGGCCAGCAACTGTGCCAGTTCCGTGGCACGCGCGCCGAGCGCGTCGGCGAAAGCCTGTGCGATCCATACCGGATGCGCGAATTCGAAGGCCAGCTTGCCCACCGGATCGGCGGGCGCGAGCTCCTCGACCCACTCCTCGACCGACCGTTGCGCCGCCTTGCGCAGCACGGCATTCACGAAACCCGACCTGCCCATGCCGAATTCGGCCCGAGCGAGCCCGACGGAGGTGTCCACCGCGGCGTGCGCACCGATCCTGGTGCGCAGCAATTGGTACACGCCCAGCCTCAGCACATCCAGCAGCGGCCCGTCGATCTCCTCGATCGGCCGACCGGCACAATGCGCGATCACCGCGTCCAGCAGTCCCTGCGATCGGCAGGCACCGTAGGTCAGTTCGGTCGCCAGCGCCGCGTCCCTGCCTTCGATCCCGCGGTCCCGGAGCAGGCCGGGCAGCACGAGATTGGCGTAGGCGTCGCGCTCGCGCACGGCGCGCAACACCTCGAGCGCGACCTCGCGTGGACCGTCCGCACCGCCGCGGTTCGCGCGCTTGACCGATCTACCGCCCGCAGCCTTCCCGCCACCGGATTTCCCGGCCACGGTCCCGCGCTCCACCTTGCCGCCGAAGGAGCGCGAATCGTCGTGCGGTCCTTGCCTTCCGGCGCCGCCTCGCCCGGTCTCGCGCTGACGTTGCGCGCGAGGCCCGCCCTGAGTATCACCACCCGATCGGCGGTTACGACCTTCCGCCGCCCTTTCCGGTGCACGGCCCTCAAATGCACTACGGCGCGTCTCGCCGCCTCGTGCTTGCGATTGTTCGGAGTCCCACCGACGTCCTTCTTCCGAGCCGCCGCGTTCCCGGCGATCACCCGCCCGAGCGCCACCGGACCGGCGAGCATCCCCGCCGAGCGGACGATCCCCGTCACCGGAGCGGCGTCGCGCGGGTGGGTTGTCGCCGCGGGCACGACGCGATCCGGGCTCACGCGACTCCCATGATCCGCCGGTACGCCCCGCACCGGAACGCATGGCGCGACCGCCGCTCCCACCGCGATTCGGGGAGCGACGCTCATCGGGATCACCCTGATCGGGACGATTCGGATTGCGCCCTTCCTTGCGCGCCTCCTGGTCGCGGGCGGCGCGACGGGCCCAGCCGCCGTCGACGTCGCGATCGGAGATCTTCTTCGCGCGCGGGTCGTCGCGATCGGGACGTCCGGATGCGGGACTCATTCGACCACCGCGCCCGGCTCGAGGCGCGCGCCGCGGGCCCAGTCGAGGGCGGGCATCATCTTCTTGCCCGGGGGCTGGACCATGCCCAGACGCAACGCGGTGGTGGCGGTGCCGACGAACACGCCGGACTTGCGGACCTCGATGACTCGTTCCGGCAATTCCTCCTGCACCATCTCCACCGGCCCGAGTTTGATCCGTTCACCGCCGACCAGCGTCCAGGCGCCCGGCGCGGGCGTGACCGAGCGGATTCGGCGGTCGACGGCGAGCGCGGGCTGATCCCAGCGCACCCGCGCGTCCTCCGTGGTCACCTTGGGCGCGTAGGACAGGCCCTCGGCGGGCTGCGGCACGGCGTGCAATGTCGCGTCCTCGATGCCGTCCATGGTGGTCTCGAGCAGGTGCGCGCCGGTCTCGGCGAGCCTGCCCAGCAGGTCGCCCGCGGTGTCGCCCGCGCCGATCTTCTCGGTGATCACGCCGTAGACGGGTCCGCTGTCGAGCCCCTTCTCGATCCGGAAGGTACTCGCGCCGGTGATCTCGTCACCGGCGTTGATGGCGGCCTGCACCGGCGCTGCGCCGCGCCAGGCGGGCAGCAGGGAGAAGTGCAGGTTGACCCAGCCGTGGCGCGGGATGTCCAGGGCGACCTGCGGCAGCAAGGCGCCGTAGGCGACCACCGGGCAGCAGTCCGGCGCCAATTCGCGCAGTCGGCCGAGGAATTCGGGGTCCGACGGCTTGGCGGGTGTGAGCACCGGGATGTCGTGTACGTCGGCCAGCGCCCCGATCGGCGACCTGGTCACCTTGCGTCCGCGACCGGCGACGGCGTCGGGACGGGTGACCACGGCGACCACCTCGTGCCTCGGCGAGGCGATCAGCCTGCGCAGCGACGGGACAGCCGGTTCGGGTGTGCCCGCGAAGACCAGGCGCATCAGCGGGTCCGCCCGAACGGTCCGGCCTGTCCTGCACCGCGGCTGCCGCGCACGGTGATTCCTGCCTCGAACCAATCGGATTCGCGGATTGCGCGCATCGCTTCCTTTCGGGCGGCGGGGTCGAGCCGGTCGATGAACAACACCCCGTCGAGATGGTCGGTTTCGTGCTGTACGCAGCGGGCGAGTAGCTCCTCGGCGTCGAACGCGACGGGCTCGCCGTCGTAGTCGACACCGGATACCCGGACCCGCAGCGCACGACGGGTGTCGTAGCGCAGGCCGGGGATCGACAGGCAGCCCTCGGGGCCGACCTGTTCTTCGTCGCCGATCACGGTATAGGTCGGGTTGACCAGGTGGCCCGCCATGTCGCCGGTGTCGTAGACGAACACGCGCAGGCCGACGCCGATCTGCGGGGCGGCCATGCCGACACCGCCGTCGTCGTGCATGGTGTCGGCGAGGTCGGTGACGAGCTGACGCAACTCCCGATCGAACTCGGTGACCTCCGACGCACGCGCGCGCAGGATGGGATCGCCGAACAGGCGAACGGGCTGGATGGTCACAATGGCTCCCGGCAGAACAACGGATACGGTCGATTCATTCTAGTGACCGGCGCCGAGCGCCCCTGGAGCGCGTGAGCCGATGCGCTCAGGAGTTGCCCGCGATGATCACCTGCGGGATGCCGGTGCCCAGGGCTACCGGCACGCAGACCGGTTCGGGAGCGTGGCCGGGATCGAGCACCGTCAGGAGCAGATCCCGGACGAACGGGTCGTAGACCATGTGGAAGTGGCCGGTCAGGTTCTGCGGGCACAGATCCTGGATGGCGATATTGCGGGCGCCCTGGCCGCGCAGCGCGATGTTCTCGAACGGCTGGATCATCTCGTCGACCCGGCTGCCGACGGTCACGTACTCGACGCCGGGCACCGTGTCGCCGCCCTCGTTGAGCGCCAGCATGGTCGGCGATCCCTGGGCCTGCTGCACCGCGGCCAGTGAGGTGACCGTCGCGAAGAGGTCGAGCGCGCCCGGGATGGCCTGCGCGACGGGGACCAGCCCGTACATCACGCCGCCGTAGGTGGGCGAGGCCAGTCCGATCCAGCGTGCGACCTTCGGCGCTCCCCCCAGTTTGTTGACGTAGTAGCGGGTTACGTTGGCGCCCTGGGAGAAACCGACGAGATCGACCTGTTGCGCGCCGGTCTCGGCCAGGACACGGTCGACGAACGCGCCGATCTGCACGGCACTGTCCCGCAGATCCTCGGTGCCGTAGGTATCCGCGCCCACCGCGGCGCCGTAGTTCGGGGCGAAGACGCAGAATCCGGCAGCCACCAGGCTCGGCCCGATCGCCGACCAGTCGGAGTAGGCGGAGGAATCGGTGCCGTGCGCGAGGACCACGGGCCTGGGATGTCCGGCATCGGGGCGGCAGTCGAAATCATTGGTCCCCGAGGGGGTCACGTTCTGATGCTGCCTCTGATAGAGGGCGGCTCCGAGATGGTCGGATTGAATCGGGCCCGCGACGGTCGGAACCGCGGCGGGCTCCCCGGATGCGGTAGCCGTGGCGATGACGAGCGCCACGACTGTCAGAATTCCGATTGTCGTGGCGCGCACCGCTTGTGACACTCCCCGCCCACGACCACTCCCCAGTTGTTGCATGTCCCAATGATCCCCCGAAAGCGCGACACGGCGCATCGCGAGGAGATATCAGGAACGTCTCAGGATTGCGGAGTGTCGTCCTCGGCGAGGATGCGGTAGAGCGACTTCCGCGCTTCGTTGAGCACGTCGGCGGCTTTGGCCGCTTGTTCGGGGGTGCCGACCGCCGCTACCTGGGCCACCGCGCCCATCAACTGGCCGACCAGTGCGCGCAGGTCGATCGCCTGGGCGCCGACGTCGTTCTTCACATCGGCCCACGGGTCGCCCAGTTCGTCCCGGTTCTCGGCGACGTAGGCGACGCCCTCGTCGGTCAGCTCCGCGGTCTTGCGACCGGCGACCTTGTCGATGATCACCAGGCCCTCGTCCTCGAGTTGGGAGAGGGCGGGGTAGATCGACCCGGGGCTGGGGCGCCAGATGTCGTCGCTGCGTTCCCTGATCTGCTGGATGAGTTCGTAACCGTGCATGGGTCGCTCGGTGAGCAGCAGCAGTACGGCCGCGCGGACGTCGCCGCGCCTGCCGCGTCCGCCGCGCCCGCGGCCGCGTCCGACGTGCGGCCCGAACCCCGGACCGAAGCCGGCGCCGGGACCGAAGTCGGGACCGAAACCGTGCCTGGGCCCGCGCCGATGAGCCCGGCGCTCGACATCCTTCGGGCCGCGCCGGTGTCCGTGCGGGTGGCGATGATTTCCGTAGCTGTTCTCCATTGGTGAGCCTCCTCAGGCGTCTCGGCTTTTCGTATGCAGTCGACGATATATCGGCAATGCATCCAATGCAAGGGATATGTCGTGGTGTTCCACGACTCACCTTCTCGAATCGAGGCACCGCCAGATCCCGGTGCGCGGAGCCGTGCTCGCCGCCATACAGCGCGAACCGCGATGCCCGACAGACGCCTGGGGTTCCGAACAGCTTCCGGAGGCCGGCCGCGGGATCGAGGGGCTACCCGCGATCGGGACACTCGCCGTCCGCCGAGGGACGCCGACGCAGGGTGATCAGCCGATGTCGACAGGATCGATCTGGACCCGCAGCGGCGCGTCCGAGCGGTGGGTACTGCGCACCGCCTGTGCGGCGACCAGTGCGCGCGCCAACGCCGCACCTCCCCGGCGGTCGATCCGGAGCAGTATCCGCTCGACTTCGGCGTCGGAATCGCCGGAGAACGGTGCGCGCGCCCCCGGCGGCAGCGGCACCGGGCCGAGCACCTCCACCCCGGCAGGCAAGGTCGCGGCGGCGAGCAGCTCGGCGACGGCTTCGGACGAGCCGTCGACGGCAGCCAATCGCACGGCGGGCGGGAACCCCACCTCGGCGCGCGCGTCCACCTCCGACCTGGCATGCCCGACCGGGTCCCACCGCACCAGCGCCTGCACTGTCGGCAGGGCGGGTTCGGCCATGACCACGACCTGCCCGTGCGCACGCACCAGCGCCGCCGCGTTCAGCCAGCGGCGCAGCGCGTCTTCGGTGGCGCGCAGGTCCGCGCGGCCGAGCAGCGCCCAGCCGTCCAGCAACAGCGCGACGCCGTAACCGCCACGAACCACCGGTTCCGCACCGACCGTCGCCACCACCACCTGCGGACCGGGCTCGACCGTGTCGAGCATCGACCCGGCACTCGACCCGCGGATCGGCACACCGGGAAATGCCCGGCCCAGCTCTTCGGCAGTTCGTGCCGCGCCGATCACCACGGCTCGCAACGCCCGCGCCGCACACACCGGGCAGCGATAGGCGGTCTCGGAAACACCGCACCACCGGCAGGCCGGGCTGTGCGCCACCGCCCCCGCACCTGCCTCCGGTACCGCGAGCGGACCGTTGCAGCGCCTGCATCGTGCGGGGGTGCGGCACTTTCCGCACGCGAGCGCGGGCACATAGCCGCGCCGGGGCACTTGGACCAGCACCGCGGCCCCTTCTTTCAGCGCGGCGCGGGCAGCGGCGAACGCCGCCGCGGGGATACGGACCGCACGAGCGATCGGATCACGCTCGAGCGCGATATCGCTGTCGCCCGGCGCGCTGATACGCGGTGCGGCCTTGCGCAGCACCGATCGATCCGCGATCAGATCGTGCGCCCAGCCGCTGTCGACGGCGGCTTGGATCTCTGCCGTGCGGGCGAAACCGGCGGCCACGAACGCCGCCCCCGTCTGGTGCGCCCGCAGCATGGCCACCTCGCGCGCATGCGGGTACGGCGCGCGCGGCTCGGCATAGGTGTCGTCGCCGTCGTCCCAGATCGCCAGCAGGCCGAGGTCGGCGACCGGCGCGAACACCGCGCTGCGTGTTCCCACCACCAGCCGTGCCTGCCCGCGTAACACCGCCAGCCAGCGCCGGTACCGCGCGGCAGGACCCAACCCCGCCGACAGGCCGACCACCCGATCTCCCACCAGCACTTGGCATTCCGCGAGTACTCGATCGAGATCCCGCTGATCCGGGACCATGATGATCGCCCCGCGTCCCGCCAGCACCACCGTCGACGCCAGCTCGGCCAGTCGGCGCGCCCAGTCCTCCCCCGGCAACGCCTGCCACGCCGCCCGTACACCCTTGCCCGCCGCGAGCGCGCCGACGAAGGATTCTCCGTGCGCATAGCGTGCCCACGGGGCACCGCGTACCGTTCGCTGCGCCGCCGAGTCGGCTCCGCCGTGTTCGGACGGACCAGCCTCCGCCCGACGTCCGGGATCTGCGCCGGCACCGATCGGCGTCTCCGCCGTCGGAGCGTCCGCGGCATCCCCCCGGCGCGCCGCCTCGGCACCGCGGCCCACACCGACACCGCGCCCGCTCCGGGCGTCAGGATCGGCATCGGCATGACCGTCACCGGCATCAGTATGCGCATCGCCACCAGAACCCGGACCAGCACCGCCATCGGTACCAGTACCGGCACCGGCATCGCCACCAGCACCAGCACCGCCACCAGCAGCACCGCCATCGGCATCGGCATCGGCATCGGCATCGGCATCGGCATCGGCATCGGGAATATCCGCCTCACCGGAAGCCGAAGCCGAGGCGGGCAACGACGTCTGGCCCGCGTTCGGGTCGGACATCGGCGAAACCCCTTCGGCCACAGCTTCTTCGGCGCTGTGCCCCACCTCCGGCCCGGGGCTCGGGCGCGCGCCGACGCCGTCGTCGTTCGCGCCCGAATCCATAGTGGGTCGCGGCACGGACACAGGTGCCGTGCCTGATTCCGCTCCCGAGTGTTCGACAGCGGAAACAGTGGCCGTTGTTTTCTGTCCCCCAGCGCTTTTCGCCTTCTGCGTCCCACCGGTCTCGGTGCGCGCGTGCCGAGGTGGAACGGCCAGACGCAGGACATCCGCGCGGGTGCCCGCGTACCTGGCCGCGACAGTGGTTGCCAGATGCAGGATTTCGGGCGTGAGCACCTGCTCGCCGGAGACGACGCGCTCCAGGGCGATGAGTTTCCCGGGGTGCTCGCTGCGCTCCAGGCGTTCGAGAAGATAACCGTCTACCAGTCGTCCCGCGAAGCGGACGCGCACCCGCACTCCGGGGCGGGCGATGTCGTCGAACTCGGCCGGGACGAGATAGTCGAAGTCGCGATCGAGGTGCGCCGGGGTGAGCAACGGCAGCACACGCGCGACCGGCAGCGTCGCGGCGGGAGCTCTGGCCTCGGCCCGGCGGGCCGCAGACGCCGCCGCCCCCGCGGACTTCTCGTCCGCGGGGGCAGCTGGTTCGCCGGCGGTGGGTCGGCTCACGCTGACCCGGTCGACCTAGAGACCGACAGCGGCGCGCAGCTTGTCGGCGCGGTCGGTGTGCTCCCAGGGCAGGTCGACATCGGTGCGGCCGAAGTGACCGTAGGCGGCGGTCGGCGCGTAGATCGGGCGCAGCAGATCCAGGTCGCGGATGATCGCGCCCGGACGCAGGTCGAACACCTCGGTGATCGCGGCCGAGATGCGCGCCGGATCGACCTTCTCGGTGCCGAAGGTCTCCACGAACAGGCCCACCGGGGCCGCCTTGCCGATGGCGTAGGCGACCTGCACCTCGACACGTTCGGCCAGGTCGGCCGCGACGACGTTCTTGGCGACCCAGCGCATGGCGTAGGCAGCCGAGCGGTCCACCTTCGACGGATCCTTGCCGGAGAAGGCGCCGCCGCCGTGGCGGGCCATGCCGCCGTAGGTGTCGACGATGATCTTGCGGCCGGTCAGGCCCGCGTCACCCATCGGGCCGCCGAGGACGAACTTGCCGGTCGGGTTGACCAGCAGCCGGATGTCGGAGATGTCCAGGGTGGGCAGGTCCAGGTCGGCGAGCACCGCGTCGAGGACCTTCTCCCGGATGTCGGGGGCGAGCAGGTTGTCCAGATCGATGTCGGCGGCGTGCTGGGTCGAGATGACCACGGTGTCCAGCCGGACCGGGCGATCGCCGTCGTATTCGATGGTGACCTGGGTCTTGCCGTCGGGCCGCAGGTACGGCAGCACGCCGGTCTTACGGACCTCGGTGAGCTTGCGCGAGAGCCGGTGCGCCAGCGCGATCGGCAGTGGCATCAGCTCGGGGGTGTCGCGGGTGGCGTAGCCGAACATCAGGCCCTGGTCGCCCGCGCCCTGCTTGGCGATCTCATCGTCGGTACCGCCGACGCGCGCCTCGTGCGAGGTGTCCACGCCCTGAGCGATGTCGGGCGACTGGGCACCGATGGCGATATTGACGCCGCAGGAGTTGCCGTCGAAGCCCTTGGCGGAGGAGTCGTAGCCGATATCGAGGACCTTCTCGCGGACGATGCGCGGAATGTCGGCCCAGGCCGAGGTGGTGACCTCACCGGCGACGTGCACCTGGCCGGTGGTCACGAGGGTTTCCACGGCGACCCGGCTGTGCGGGTCTTCGGCGAGCAACGCGTCGAGGACGGAATCGCTGATCGCGTCACAGATCTTGTCCGGGTGACCTTCGGTCACGGACTCACTGGTGAATAGGCGGCTGCCAGTCGTGCGCACAGTTCTTCCCTCTCCCTGACGGGTTAGTCGTATCGAATCGCGACAGCGACAGTACGTGACGCCACTGCCGCGTGGCCCTTCCCCTGCAGACTATTCCAGATCCTGGACACCGATGGTCGCGGCGACACCGAGGTTCACCGCCCATTCGTCTGCCCGGCGCGTATCGGGTCGGCAGCTCGACGGCACCTGTGACGAAGAGCGGGCCGAACCGCTCCCCGCACAAGATCTTTCGGCGCGCGGTCGTGATTCGCCGATCTCAGGAACGCAACAGCGGCACCAGCGCGTCGAGCACCCGGCTGGCCAGCAATGCCTTCGACCCGTGGTCGAGCGCCTGTTCGGCACCGTCGGCGCCGAGCAACCAGCCGTCGTTGGTGTCGACCTCGAACGCCTTGCCCTCGCCCACGGCATTGACCACGAGCAGATCGCAGCCCTTACGCGCCAGTTTGGCGCGCGCGTGGGTGAGCACGTCTCCGTCCTCGTCACCGGTCTCCGCGGCGAAGCCGACGATGGCGGTGCCGGGCAGCTGCCCGTCGCGACGGGACTGCACGAGGCCGGCGAGGATGTCGTCGTTCTTGGTCAGCGGGATGACGTCGGGCTCGCCCGCGCCCTTCTTGATCTTGACGGCGGCCACGTTGGTCGGCCGGAAGTCGGCCACCGCCGCCGCCATGATCACCGCGTCGGCGCCGACGGCGTGCTTGTCGACAGCGGTCTTGAGTTGGTCGGCGGTGGTGATATGCACCAGATCGACCGCGGCGGGCGCGGCCATCTCGATGGTGTTGCCCGCGATGAGCGTGACCTGCGCGCCGCGCTGGGCGGCGACCCTGGCCAGTGCGTAACCCTGTTTGCCGGAACTGCGGTTGCCGAGGAAGCGCACCGGATCCAGCGGCTCACGCGTGCCGCCCGCGGTGATCACGATGCGCTTGCCGACCAGATCGCGCGGCACGGCGTCCTGACGTTCCTGCAGCAGCGAGGCCAAGCCGAAGATCTCCTCGGGCTCGGGTAGCCGGCCCGGTCCGGTGTCGGTACCGGTGAGCCGGCCCGAGGCCGGTTCCATGACGACCGCGCCGTGCGCGCGCAGGGTGGCCACGTTGGCCTGAGTGGCCGGATGCTCCCACATCTCGGTGTGCATCGCGGGCGCGAACAGCACCGGACATCGGGCGGTGAGCAGGGTGGCGGTGAGCAGGTCGTCCGCGCGGCCGTGCGCGGCACGGGCCATCAGATCGGCGGTCGCGGGGGCGATGACGACCAGATCGGCTTCCTGGCCCAGCCGTACATGGGGCACCTCGGGGACGTCGGTGAACACATCGGTGTGCACCGGATTCCCGGACAGCGCCTCGAAGGTGGCCTTGCCGACGAACTGCAAGGCCGACTCGGTGGGGATCACCCGGACCTGATGCCCTGTCTCGGTGAACCGCCGGATCAACGCGCAGGCCTTGTAGGCGGCGATCCCGCCGCCGACGCCGACGACGATGCGTGTGCTCACTACGCCTCCGTGTTTTCACTTGATCTCGGCGTGCCGACTGCTCTCGGCGTCACCGAGGTGGAGTCACTCGCCTTCGGTGTGCTCGAGCAGGTCCGAGTGGATCTCGCGCATGGCGACCGACAGCGGCTTCTCCTGCAGACCCGGCTCGACCAGGGGACCGACGTACTCGAGGATGCCGTCGCCGAGCTGGTTGTAGTAGTCGTTGATCTGACGGGCCCGCTTGGCCGCGTAGATCACCAGCGCGTACTTCGACGACGTGCGCTCGAGCAGCTCGTCGATCGGGGGGTTGGTCAGACCGATCGGGGTGTCGTACGCGGGCACGGTCTTGGTATCGCTCACTGGGGAGGCTCCTGCGGTGTGTGGGGCGGGTGTGTCTTGCGAGACGAGAACGAGCCGGCGACCGGACAGAACGGTCGCCGGTCCACCGTCGTCTCGAGCCACTACCTCGAATTCGTGCTGATGAACAACGATACCAACTGCTCACAGGCGTCGGTCACGTCGTCGTTCACGATGATGTTGTCGAACTCGTCACAGGCAGCCAGTTCGACCCTGGCGGTAGCCAGCCTGCGCTCGATCACCTCGGGCGTCTCGGTGCCGCGGGAGGTGAGCCGGGCGACCAGTTCCTCCCAGCTCGGCGGGGCCAGGAAGACCAGCCGCGCCTCGGGCATGACCGCGCGCACCGAGCGCGCGCCCTCGAGATCGACCTCGAGCAATACGTTCTTGCCTTCGGCCAGTGCTTCGCGCACCGGCCCGGCCGGGGTACCCGACCGCTGCAGCCCACCGTGGATCTCCGCCCATTCGAGCAGGTCACCAGCCTCGACCATGGCGTCGAACTCGGCCCGGGTGACGAACCGGTAGTCCCGGCCGTCGACCTCCCCGGGCCTGGGGGCCCGGGTCGTCGCCGACACACTGAAGACCAGTTCGGGCAGGCGCTCCCGCACGCACCGCACGACCGTCGACTTACCGACGGCCGAGGGGCCGACCAGAACTACCAGTCGACCCTTCCGCGTGTGTTCGACCACCTCGATGTCAGGCGTCGAAGTCGAATCGGGCCAGCAGCGCCTTGCGCTGCCGATCGCCGAGTCCGCGCAGGCGGCGGGTGGGGGCGATCTCCAGCTCGCTCATGATTTCGGCCGCCTTGACCTTGCCCACCTTGGGCAGGGCCTCGAGCAGCGCCGACACCTTCATCTTGCCGAGGATCTCGTCGGTTTCGGCGTCGGTGAGCACGCTCTTCAGGTCGGTGCCGCCACGCTTCAAGCGCTCCTTGAGCTCCGCCCGAGCGCGGCGAGCAGCAGCCGCCTTCTCCAGAGCAGCGGCGCGCTGCTCGTCAGTCAGCTGGGGAAGGGCCACGGTTCCTCCGTCTCATCGTTCATTGCTAATCCAGCCGTCGAAGAGCCGACGGCTCCAGCGACCGTACCCACGACGTCCGCCGATTGCGAACCCACCCCCCAGGTCAGCGCATGATTCCGCATGCCGTAAGGGCGAGCAGCGCGGGATGCGCGCCGCGCTCCGGCTATAGGCGTGATCGTACTCCGAAATTCCCCGAAAACGCTTGGACCTGCGTTTTTCCCATTCGACGGTGAGTTAGCCGACAGATAGCGACACAGCCCGACACTCGCCCGGCAACCCCGAGCCCTCCGACCAGGAACTTTCTGGATTTCGCCCGCGTGTCGCGCTTTTCTTGCGCGTGTCGCATCGAACACATGTCTCATCCGGCCCGATCGGGCCACGTGACGCGACGAGCCCCCGGGTGATGGCCACCCGGGGGCTCGTCGCAAGAACTCTCGCCGCGGGCTTGCCGCCCTCCTGACCCCCATGGGACCGCGGGGGTCACCGGGAGGTCGGTACAGACCCCAAACCGCTGGAGAAACGAAACCAGCGGCCGACACGGGCCTTCCTACCCACTCCCGGGTGACGCCAAACCTCGTGTATCACCTTCGGAGGAAACCGAATTCGCCCTGCAGCGCATCGAGGCGGGCGCGCAACGCCGAGACCGACGGCCCCTCGCGCAGCACTTCCCGCGAGACGTTCGGCACCACGGCCCGCAGCATGGCCTCGGGCACCAGCCCGCGCACCGACTCCGGTCCGCCACCCTGCGCGCCGACGCCCGGCATCAGGATCGGCCCGTTGAGCGCGGACAGGTCAGGGGCGACGGCCAGTGTGGCGCCGACAACGACGCCGACCGAGCCGAACTCCGCGTCCGCATTGCGGGCCGCCGCCTCGTCGACCATGGTCTGCGCGATGCTGCGCCCGTCGGCCGCGACGGCGGTCTGTACCTGAGCGCCCTCCGGATTCGAGGTGGCCGCGAGGACGAACACCCCGCGTCCGTTGGCCTCGGCCAGCGCCAGCGCCGGAGCGAGGGAGCCGAAGCCGAGATACGGCGACACTGTGACAGCGTCCGAACCGAGCGGTCCGTCGGCGAGCCAGGTCCGCGCGTAGGCGTCCATCGTGGAGCCGATGTCACCGCGCTTGGCGTCGGCGAGCACCAAGGTGCCCGACGCGCGCAACACCTCGACGGCCCGTTCCAGCACGGCGATGCCCGCCGAACCGTAGGCCTCGAAGAACGCGACCTGCGGTTTGACCAGCGCCACCATGCCGTCGAAGGCCTCGACGCAGATCTCGGCGAATCGCTCGAGCCCTTCGGCGTCCTCGGTCAGGCCCCACTCCCGCAGCAGGTGCGGGTGCGGGTCGATGCCGACGCACAGCGGGCCGAAGCCGTCCATCGCCTCGCGTAATCGGGTGCCGAAGCTGCTCACCTGACTCCTCCCGCCGTGCTCGGCGTGCCGTGACCGTGCTCGACTCACCCGCGCAGCGCCGAGTGCAGTTCCTGCAGGGACCGCACCCCGATGCCGCCGTTGATGCCCGCCTCGATGCCCTGCACCGCGGCCGCCGCACCCTGCACGGTGGTGATGCACGGGATGTTCGCGCCCACCGCAGCGGTGCGGATCTCGTATCCGTCCACACGCGGACCCGAGTTGCCGTACGGGGTGTTGAACACCATGTCGACCTCGCCGTCACGGATCTGCTCCACGATGGTCGGCTCGTCGGCGGGCCCGGCCTCGGAGTGCTTGCGCACCCGCTCGCACGGAATGCCGTTGCGCTGCAACATCTCCGCGGTGCCCTCGGTGGCCAGCACGCGGAAACCGAGATCGTGCAGGCGCTTGACCGGGAACACCATCGCGCGCTTGTCGCGGTTGGCGATGGAGACGAAGACCGTCCCCTCCGTCGGCAACGAGCCGTAGGAGGCGGTCTGGCTCTTGGCGAAAGCGGTGCCGAAGTCGGCGTCGATGCCCATGACCTCACCGGTGGACTTCATCTCCGGGGACAGCAGCGAGTCGACCCCGCTGCCGTCGGCGCGGCGGAACCGGTGGAACGGCAGCACGGCTTCCTTGACCGCGACCGGCGCGTCCAGCGGGACATGCCCACCGTCACCCTCGGGGGGCAACATGCCCTCCTTGCGGAGTTCGGCGATCGTGGCGCCGAGCATGATCCGCGCCGCGGCCTTGGCCAGCGGCACCGCGGTGGCCTTGGAGACGAACGGCACCGTGCGGCTGGCGCGCGGGTTGGCCTCGAGCACGTAGAGCACGTCGTCCTTGAGCGCGTACTGCACGTTGAGCAGGCCCTGCACGCCGATGCCCTTGGCCAGCGCGACGGTGGAGCGGCGTACCGCTTCGATGTCGCTGCGACCGAGGGTGATCGGCGGGAGCGCGCACGCGGAGTCGCCGGAGTGGATGCCCGCTTCTTCGATGTGCTCCATCACACCGCCGAGGTAGACCTCCTCGCCGTCGCACAGCGCGTCCACGTCGATCTCGATGGCGTCTTCCAGGAAGCGGTCGACCAGCACCGGATGATCGGGGTTGAGCTCGGTGGCGCGGGAAATGTACCCCTCGAGGGACGTCTCGTCGTAGACGATCTCCATGCCGCGTCCGCCGAGCACATAGGACGGACGCACCAGCACCGGGTAACCGATACCGGCGGCGATCTTCTTGGCCTGCGCAACCGTGGTGGCGGTGCCGTACTTCGGCGCGGGCAGCCCGGCCGCGACCAGCACCTCGCCGAACTCGCCGCGGTCCTCGGCCAGGTCGATGGCGGCGGCGCTGGTGCCGACGACCGGCACGCCCGCGTCGGTCAGGCGCTGCGCCAAACCGAGCGGAGTCTGCCCGCCCAGCTGCACGATGACTCCGGCGACGGTGCCCGACTCGCTCTCGGCGTGGTAGACCTCGAGCACGTCCTCGAAGGTCAGCGGCTCGAAGTAGAGGCGGTCGGCGGTGTCGTAGTCGGTGGAGACGGTCTCGGGGTTGCAGTTGACCATCACCGTCTCGTACCCGGCCTCCGACAGCGTCAGCGCGGCGTGCACGCACGAGTAGTCGAACTCGATGCCCTGACCGATGCGGTTCGGGCCCGATCCCAGGATGATGACCTTCGCACGCTCCCGCTGCGGCGCGACTTCGCTCTCGGCCGCCGGGTCCAGCTCGTAGGTCGAGTAGTGGTACGGGGTCTTGGCCTCGAACTCCGCGGCGCAGGTGTCGACGGTCTTGTAGACCGGCCGGATGCCCAGGCGGTGGCGCAGCGAACGCACCCCGCTCTCGCCGGCGAGTTCCGGACGCAGCGCGGCCAGCTGCCGATCGGACAGACCGTAGTACTTGGCGCGACGCAGCAGCGGCTCGTCGAGCACGGGGGCCTCGAGGATCGCGGCGCGCAGCTCCACCAGCCCGGCGACCTCGGCGACGAACCACGGGTCGATGCCGGAGGCGGCGGCGACATCCTCGATGCTCGCGCCGTAGCGCAGGGCGCGTTCGACCTGGTAGATGCGGCCTTCGGTGGGCACGCGCAGGTCGGCGAGGATCTTGTCGATCGCCCGTGCGACGTCACCGTCGACCGGCGCCCACGGGCCGTCTTCCTGGGTCCAGAAGCCGGTGGCCTTGGTCTCGAGCGAACGCAGCACCTTGCCGAGCGCTTCGGAGAAATTGCGACCCAGCGACATCGCCTCGCCCACCGACTTCATAGTGGTGGTCAGCGTGGCGTCGGCGCCGGGGAACTTCTCGAACGCGAACCGCGGCGCCTTGACCACGACGTAGTCCAGCGTCGGCTCGAAGCAGGCCGGAGTTTCCTTGGTGATGTCGTTGACGATCTCGTCGAGGGTGTAGCCGATGGCCAGCTTGGCGGCGATCTTGGCGATCGGGAAGCCGGTCGCCTTGGAGGCCAGCGCCGAGGACCGCGAGACGCGGGGGTTCATCTCGATGACGATCAGACGGCCGTCGCGCGGGTTCACCGCGAACTGGATGTTGCATCCGCCGGTGTCGACGCCGACCGCGCGCAGGATGGCGATACCCAGGTCACGCAGCTTCTGGTACTCGCGGTCGGTGAGGGTCATGGCGGGCGCGACGGTCATCGAGTCGCCGGTGTGCACGCCCATCGGGTCGACGTTCTCGATCGAGCAGACCACCACGACGTTGTCGCGGCTGTCCCGCATCAGCTCGAGTTCGTATTCCTTCCACCCGAGGATGGATTCCTCGATCAGGACGTTCGCGGTCGGCGAGGCGGCCAGGCCGCCACCGGCGATCCGGTCCAGGTCCTCGTCGTTGTAGGCCATACCCGAACCGAGGCCGCCCATGGTGAACGACGGCCGCACGACGACCGGGAAGCCCAGCTCGGCGACGGTCTCGCGCACCTCGTCCATGGTGTAGCAGACGCGCGAGCGGGCGCTCTCGCCGCCGACGGAGGCGACGATGTCCTTGAACTTCTGCCGGTCCTCACCGCGCTGGATGGCGTCGAAGTCGGCGCCGATCAGCTCGACGTCGTACTTCTCCAGCACCCCGCGCTCGTGTAGGGCGACGGCGGTGTTGAGCGCGGTCTGCCCGCCGAGGGTCGCCAGGATCGCGTCGGGGCGCTCCTTGGCGATGACTTTCTCGACGAACTCCGGGGTGATCGGCTCGACGTAGGTGGCGTCGGCGAACTCCGGGTCGGTCATGATGGTGGCCGGGTTCGAGTTGACCAGCGATACCCGCAGGCCCTCGGCCTCGAGCACCCGGCAGGCCTGGGTTCCCGAGTAGTCGAACTCGCAGGCCTGGCCGATGACGATCGGGCCCGAGCCGATCACCAGGATGTGGCGTAGATCCTCGCGGCGTGGCATCAGGCTCCTTCCATGAGACCGGCGAAGCGGTCGAACAGATATGCGGCGTCGTGCGGGCCCGCGGCGGCCTCGGGGTGGTACTGCACAGAGAACGCGCGGCCGTCGAGCAGACGCACACCCTCCACGGTCCCGTCGTTGGCGCACACGTGGCTGACCTCGGCACGCCCGAACGGGGTGTCGAACTGCTCGCCCTTCTCGCCTTCCAGCGCGAACCCGTGGTTCTGCGCGGTGATGGAGATGCGGCCGGTCTCGTGCTCGACCACCGGGATGTTGATGCCGCGGTGGCCGAATTTCATCTTGTAGGTCTCGCGGCCCAGCGCGCGGCCGAGGATCTGGTTGCCGAAGCAGATGCCGAACAGCGGCAGCCCGCGTTCGAGCACGCCCTGGGTGATGGCGACCGCGCTGTTCTGGGTGGCCGGGTCGCCCGGGCCGTTGGACAGGAACACCCCGTCCGGCTTCAGCTCGAGCAGCTGGTCCAGCGACGTGGTGGAAGGCACCACGTGCACCCGCAGGCCGCGCTCGGCGAACATGCGCGGAGTGTTGGTCTTGATGCCGAGGTCCACGGCGACCACCGTGAAGCGCGGCTCGCCGGTCGGCTCGATCGTGTAGAGCGAATCGGTCGAGACCTCTCCCGCCAGGTCCGCGCCGAGCATCGAGGGCTGGCCGGTGACCCTGGCCACCAGTTCCTCGGTGTTCGCGAGCGCGTCACCGGAGAAGATGCCCGCCTTCATCGACCCGCGGGTGCGCAGGTGACGCACCAGCGCGCGGGTGTCGATCCCGGCGATGCCGACCACGCCCTGGCTGTCCAGCTCGGCGGGCAGCGTGGTGGTGGCCCGCCAGTTGGAGGCCAGCCGCGCGGGGTCGCGCACCGCGTACCCGGCGACCCAGATCTTCTGGGATTCGTCGTCTTCTTCGTTCCACCCGGTGTTGCCGATCTGCGGAGCCGTGGCCACCACGATCTGGCGGTGGTAGCTCGGATCGGTCAGGGTCTCCTGGTACCCCGTCATCGCGGTGCAGAACACCGCTTCACCGAGGGTCTGTCCCACCGCACCGTAGGCCGTTCCCCGGAACACCCGGCCGTCCTCGAGTACCAGGGCAGCAGCAGAATCTGCGCTCATTTGTCGGCTCATCTGTCGTCTTCTTCCGTCATCGACGCGGCCCACGCCGGGTACACCGTCTTGTCGTCTCCCCGGAAACCGGTATCGATCTCGGTTCCCGTCGGCAGCTTCCAGCGAATTACCAGCACACCATCTTCCGTCATCACCTTGCCCGCGTGCCCGCGTTCGGTGCGGATCGCCGTCACGGATTCACCGGGAATCCAGATCGTCGCCGCCCCGTCGCGTTCGAGCAGGATTCCTCGTTCGAACTTCGTCAGCTCCGCGGTCGCGCGGAACCCCAGATCTCCCACCGCGATCCGGTCCTGCCAGCTGGGCGCCATGGTGCTGCCCAGATACAGGCCGGTCGTCGGTTCCAGCAGTTGTGCGCCCAGGTCCTCGGGTACCGGCGGCAGTTCGCCGATGCGCTCGGCCTGGCGAGCGGCGCGGTTCATCCAGCCTCGGTACATCCCCCACACACCGAGCGCGAACAGGACGAAGCAGCCGATCACCCACAGCGTTCTCTCCAGCTCCACTACGCCCCCACACCCTGGGGTCGCGCCGCGACGCCGTCGCGCGCGGTGATCCGCCCGCGCAGCATGGTGGTTGTCACCTTCGCGGGCAAGGTCATCTGCGCGTAGGGGGTGTTGTCGGAGATGCTGGCGAGTTCCTTCGCCCGCACCGTCCAGCTGACGTCCGGATCCACCAGAGTCAGGTTGGCCGGTTCGCCGACCTCGATGGGCCTGCCCTGATCGTCGAGACCGACGATCTCGGCGGGTCGCTCGCTCATCACCCGCGCCACCCCCCGCCAATCCAGCAGACCCGGCCGCACCAGCGTCTCCACGATGATCGACAGCGCGGTCTCCAACCCCAGCATGCCGGGGCGGGCGGCCGCGAACTCGCAGCACTTGTCCTGCTCGGCGTGCGGTGCGTGGTCGGTGGCGACACAGTCGATGACGCCCTCGGCGAGCGCGCGGCGCAGCGCCTCCACATCGGAGATCTCCCGCAGCGGCGGATTGACCCGGTTGACCGCGTCGTAGGTTTCCAACCGGGAGTCGTCGAGCAGCAGGTGATGCGGGGTGACCTCGGCGGTGATCGAGATGCCCTGAGACTTCGCCCACCGCACCAGCTCCACGGTGCCCTCGGTGGAGGCGTGGCAGATGTGCACGCGAGCACCGGCGTCGCGGGCCAGCAGCGCATCGCGCGCGACGATCGACTCCTCGGCCGCGCGCGGCCAGCCGGCCAGCCCCAGCCGAGCCGCCGTCGGGCCCTCGTGCGCGACCGCGCCCTCGGTCAGCCGCGGCTCCTCGGCGTGCTGGGCGATCAGCACGCCGAGCGAGTTCGAGTACTCCAGCGCGCGCCGCATGATCAGCGGGTCGTGGACGCAGTGGCCGTCGTCGGAGAACATCCGCACACCGCCGACTCCGGCGGCCATCGTGCCCATCTCGGCGAGCTGCTTGCCTGCCAGACCCACCGTCACCGCGCCCACCGGGTGCACATCGACCAAGCCGACTTCCTGCCCCCGCCGCCACACGTGATCGGTGACGACCACGGAATCGGCGACAGGGTTGGTGTTGGCCATCGCGAACACCGCGGTGTAGCCGCCCAGCGCCGCGGCGGCCGAGCCGGACTCGATGGTCTCGGTGTCCTCGCGGCCGGGTTCGCGCAGGTGGGTGTGCAGATCGACGAATCCGGGCAGCAGCACCTGGCCGTCCGCCTCGATGATCTCGGCGTCCACCACATCCAGGTGGGTCCCGATCGCGCGGATCTCGCCCTCGTCGATGAAGACGTCGACCGGTTCGCCCTCGCCGTAGATCAGGGCGCCTGTGATCAGCAGCCCGCTCATACCGTCTCCTCCCGATCGAACTCGTTCACGCGATCGCCTCCTGGGCGCCGACCAGCAGCCGGAACAGCACCGCCATCCGCAGGTGCACACCGTTGGTCACCTGCTGCAGCACTGCCGCCTGCGGGGAATCCGCGACGGCGGACGCGATCTCCATGCCGCGCAGCATCGGTCCCGGATGCATGACGACGGCGTGCTCCTCGAGCATTGCCAGCCGCCGCTCCGACAACCCGTAGTTCACCGCGTACTCGCGGGCCGACGGAAAGAACCCGCCGTTCATACGTTCGGCTTGGACGCGCAGCATCAGCACCGCGTCGGCGCCGGGCAGTTCCGCGTCGAGATGGTGCGAGACCCGCGCGGGCCAGCCCTGCACGCCCACCGGCAGCAGCGTGCGCGGCGCGACGAGTACCACCTCCGCGCCCAGGGTGTGCAGCAGGAAGACGTTCGAGCGCGCCACCCGGCTGTGCAGGATGTCGCCGACGATCAGTACCCGCTTGCCCTCGATGTCGCCGAGTCGCTGGCGCAGCGTGAGCGCGTCCAGCAGTGCCTGGGTGGGATGTTCGTGGGTACCGTCGCCCGCGTTGATGATCGCCGGGCCGGTGGTGCGGCCGGACTCGCGGGCCCAGCCGTCCATCCAACGCGCGATCTGATGCGCCGCGCCCGAGGCGGGATGGCGCACGATCAGCGCGTCGGCGCCCGCCGCGTGCAGGGTCAACGCGGTGTCACGTAACGATTCGCCCTTGGACACCGAGGACGAGCTCGCGCTCACGTTGATCACGTCCGCGCTCATCCACTTACCCGCCACCTCGAAGGAAACCCGGGTGCGGGTGGAGTTCTCGTAGAAGACCGTCATCACGGTGCGGCCGCGCAGTGTGGGCAGCTTGTGCACCTCGCGGCCGAGCAGCGCCTGCTCGAAACGTTCGGCTTCGTCGAGGAGTTCGGTGGCCGCCCTCCGGTCCAGATCGGTCACGCTCAGCAGGTGTCGCATGCTCACGCCTCCTCGTGGTGGAGGTACACGCCGTCGCGGCCGTCGTGCTCGGTCAGCAGCACGGAGATGTCCTCGGTGCGTGAGGTCGGCACGTTCTTGCCCACGTAGTCGGCGCGGATCGGCAGTTCCCGGTGGCCGCGGTCGACCAGCACCGCCAACTGCACCGCGCGGGGACGACCGAGGTCGCGCAGGCCGTCGAGAGCCGAGCGTACGGTCCGTCCGGAGAAGAGCACGTCGTCGACGAGCACCACCAGCGCGTCCTCGATACCGCCCGGCGGGACGGAGGTCCGTTCCAGCGGGCGGTGCGGGCGGGTACGCAGATCGTCGCGATAGAGCGTGATGTCGAGGGAGCCCAGCGCGGGGCGCACGCCGGAGAACTCCTCGATCTTGTCGGCGAGCCGCGCGGCCAGAGTGGTACCGCGGGTCGGGATGCCGATCAGCACCACGCGCGGCGCGCCCGCCTCGCCCGCGTCCAGCGCGGTCTTCTCGATGATCTGGTGCGCGATGCGCGCGATGGTCCTGCCGACATCGGAAGCCGACAACAGCTCCCGGCCCGCGGCCACCCAGTCGGGCGTGTGCCGTTGTGACTGCTCGGCAGATGCGGCAGTCTCGGCAGACTTCGCCGCCCGATCTCCGGGCACGGCCATGCCGACCTCCTTCCCCGCCTCACCGGACGGTCCGTTAAAGGATGTCTTACGGCTTGCAGCCTAACAGCGCCCAGGATCGCCCTTTCAGCAGGCACAGCCCGGTGTGAGCCGCCCCACGAACCGGAAGTGAGCGGGGCCACGGTGGCGTGTTCGTGAGGCGAACCGCTATTGCCGCAGCGCGAGCACGATACCCGCGTCGGCCTCACCGCTCGGCGCATCGCGGCCGAGCGGGGCGATCAGTTCGTCCCAGGAGCGGAAGCTCGTGCGCCAGCCGCGCAGTTCCAGCCCCGCGCGCACCTCCGCGCCGAGGCCGACCGTGCCGCCGGCCGGTCTGCCGCCACGGATGAGCGCGCCGAGCGCCGCGTATTTCGGCTGCGCCGCGGAAACGGCGAACTTGCCGACCTCGAAGGTGCTGCCCGCCGCCGACATCGTGGTGATGGTGTCGACGACGGCCCACGCCGCGTCGGAGGACAGATAACCGAGCACGCCTTCATCGACCCAGTGCGTTGGCAGGTCCGATCGGAAACCACTGTCTCGCAGCGTTTTCCCCCAATCGCCGCGCAGGTCGGCGGACAGCGTGATCCGCTCGCAGACCGGATGCGCCGAGGCCCGGTCGAGCACCGACTCCTTGAAGGCGAACAGCTCGCGCAGGTCGATTTCGTAGAACCGCGTGCGCGGAGTCAGCGGCATGCGGAAAGCGCGGGTGTCCAATCCGGCGCCGAGCAGGACGAACTGCTCACAGCTCGCGGCAGCCGCGGCGGCCACGCCGTCGTCGACCAGGCGAACGGTGAGGGTGCGGCCCTCGTAGAAGGCGTCGGCCAGTTCGAGCATGCTCGTCCACCGATCCTCACCGTCGGGCGTGCCGGCGAACTGAGCCCGCGCGGCGTCCACGAACAGGCGCGCGTACGGGTCGTTGTACAGCCGGTCGGGCCGAGCCGATTCGCGGGCGCGGATCACCGCCACACCGATCGCCGTCATCGCCACCCCCGCCATCGGCGCCCTGCCGTATTCGACCATCACGACTCTCCCCACCGATCCCACCGCGACCGTCGCCGGTCCGACCCACTTCCCTTCGACGCTAGGCGAACCCGCCCCGGTCGGTCCGGAGAACGGCCACGATGTCCGATTTTCGCCGATCGAGTCTCTAGCACGCATGTTCGAATCGGTGTAGCGTCGCGCAGGTGACGGCATGGTTGCAGGGCTCCCTGCTCGACGGATTCGGCGAGGTAGGCCTCGGCTCGCTCGAGGCTGTCCGCCGCACGGAACTCACCGACGGCGCGTGGGTCGACCTGCGGCCCGGCTGGCTCCGCGGCGCCGACACACTCTTCGAGCGACTGGCGCGCGAGGTGCCGTGGCAGGCCGAACGACGGCCGATGTACGACCGTGTCGTCGATGTGCCGCGACTGCTCTGCTTCTACCCGGAGCGGGCCGAGTTGCCCGATCCCGTCCTGGTCGAGGCTCGTACCGCGCTCAGCGATCACTACGGCGACGAACTCGGCGAACGCTTCCGCACCGCGGGGCTGTGTTTCTACCGCGACGGCCGGGACAGCGTCGCCTGGCACGGCGACACGATCGGCCGCGGTGCAACCCACGACACGATGGTCGCCATCCTCTCCCTCGGCGCCCCTCGCGCACTTCTGCTGCGCTCACGCCGGGGCGGTGCGAGCATCCGATACGAAGTCGGCCACGGCGACCTGCTGGTGATGGGCGGATCATGCCAGCGGACCTGGGAGCACGCCGTCCCGAAGACCCGCAAACCGGTCGGCCCGCGCATCAGCGTCCAGTTCCGCCCGCACGGAGTGCACTGAAGATCTCGACCTGAACCATTGTCGAGGTGTCAGGCTCATCGACATGAGCATCGAACACCGTCGCCCGGCTGGTCACCGCATACGACGATCACGACCACGCTGCCGATGTCATCGCGATCGAGGCGATCATCCGGCGCGTCGAAACGGATGATCGCGCTGTACGTGCTCATCCGCCAGGACGGCCGATGGCAGACCGCCGCACGCCAGAACACCCTTGTCTCGCAACAGGATTGAAACCGTCGAAGGACACCGGGCCACTGCCGCAGGTCAGTCGGACCGAGCGACGGACAACACCAGATCACGGACGCCGGCCCGCACCCGATCGGCCTTTCCGGCTCGCACCATGCCCGCCATCGCCTCACCGCCCAGCATCCCGAAGAGCAGTACGGCTACCGTTTCGGCATCGACGTCCGGGCGCGCCTCCCGGAGCAAGCCGATGATGTGGTCCACCCAGAACCTATGGAACTGCGCGCGGTCCGGATGCGGCGGTATGGCGCTGTAGGCTGCGACCAGTTCGGCATTGTCGACCACCATATCGGTCATGGCGGCGAAGAACGCGACCAGCCGATCAGCGGCGGGAGCGCCCGGCCCCAGCGGAGGCGGACCGGAGGTGATCGCTTCCTTCAGCGCGAGGCCGGGCTCGGCGATCAACTCCTGCAGCAGACCCGCCCGGCTGCCGAAACGATGGAAGATGGTGCCCTTCCCCACCCCGGCAGCCGCGGCCACCCGATCCATCGTGACCCCTTCGGCGCCGTGCTCGGCGAGCAGCGACCTGGTGGCGTCCAGGATCGCCCGCCTGTTACGCGCGGCATCGGCGCGTTCCCGTGCGCGACCCTCCGGCATCACACCTACTTCCTGTTCGGCCATTGACAAGTTGACCGACGGTCCATATTTTCGAGACGACACACAGAACTGGACCGACAGTCAACTTATGGAGTTCTCGATGCGAGCAATCGTAATGACGGCCACCGGCAGCCCCGATGTCCTGGTCGCCGAGGAAGCAACCGTACCCAGGGCAGGCGAGGGCGAGATCGTGGTGCGCGCCGAGGCGATCCCGGTGTTGTGGCCCGAACTGATGCTGCGCTCCGGCGCGTTCCCCACTCCCGTCCCGCCGCCCCTGGTCTTCGGCTTCCAAGCCGCCGGGACGGTGGTCGAAACGGGACCGGGAGTGGACGCGGCACTGGCAGGCACGCGCGTCGTCGCCAAGACGACCGGCTCGGGAGCGTACGCCGAGTTCGTCGCCGCGCCCGCGGCGACGGCCACACCGATTCCCGAGGGTCTCGACACCATCGCCGCCGCGGCGATCCTCATGCCCGGCTCGGTCGGCTCGGCGCTGCTCACCACCGCAGCGTTGACCGGTTCCGAGACAGTGCTGGTACAAGCGGGCGCGACCGGAATCGGCGCCTATCTCGTGGGCGCGGCGAAGGCCGCCGGCGCGAAGCAGGTCATCGCGACGGCGGGCGGCGCGACCAAGACAGCGCGCGCCGCCGAACTCGGCGCGGATCTGGTCATCGATCACAACGAGCCGCAGTGGCCTGATCGACTGCGCGACCTGCTCGACGGCACGACCGTCGACGTCGTCTTCGACTCGATCGGCGGCCCGACCTCCCGCGCCCTGCTCGAGGTGATGACGCCGCTGCACGGTCGCATGCTCGTCTACGGACTCCTCTCCGGTGCGCCCGCCCAGGTCGGCGCCGCCGATCTTCTCGCGCACGGCCTCACCCTGATCGGTTGCTCCGGACCGCAGTGGTCGGCGCTGGTACAGAAGGAGTCCGACGGCGTCCTGGCGCGCGCCGCGAGCACCGGCGCGGTCCCCCACATCGATGCGGTCCTCCCGCTCGGTGATGCCGCCGCCGCGCATCGACTGCTCGAATCCCGGCGCGCCCTCGGGGCGGTACTTCTGCGACCCGAAAAGGGTTCGCACACCTGAGAGTTCACCTGTGCCCCGATCGGCTGCCCGCTTGTCCTCGCCCGGCCGATAGATTGGCGGGATGAGCACCCCGGGCGCGGAGGTCCTGGCCGTGATGCCGCTGCACACGATCAGCGAGGTCTACGGGGAGGCCGGGCTGCGCGAACGGCTGCTCCACGAGATCGCCGGGCTGCCCGACCCGGCGCGGCCGACGGAAGCGCTCGCACTGGCCGCCGAACTGCACCGCGACGATCGTTACGGGCGCGAGCCCTACCTCACCCATCTCCTGCGTGTCGCCATCCGGGTGATCAGCCATTACGAGGTGCGCGACGCCGACGTGGTGGCCGCGGCACTGCTACACGATGCGATCGAGGACCACGCGACGGAGCTGGCCGGGACGCGCGCCGCCGCGCTGCGAGTGCTGAGTGAGCGTTTCGGCGACCGAGTCGCCGGCATCGTGGCGGCGGTGACGAATCCCGAGCGCGATCCGGCGATCGACCGGCACACGCAGTACCGCGAGCACATCGTCGAAGCGCTGGAACACGCGCCGTGGGCCCGTGTGGTGAAACTGTCGGACTTCACCGACAACGGCGTCGGCATCCTCTACGCAGACCCGACCGCCATGCCGAAACTGGCGGCCAAATATCGGCCGATGATCGATGTCTACCGGGATCTGGTCAGCCGCCCGGACACCCCGCTGGCCGAGCACGTGAAGCGCTACATCCTCGACCAGCTGGACCACGCCGAAGAACGGTTCGACGCGATCCTGCCCTAGCCTGCACCGCTCGCTTGACCTCGAGTGCACTCGAGGTCGCAGAATCGGTGTCGCGTCCACTCTTTCCCCGGACGCACCCCGGCGCGGTTCACCGACCGGCGGCTCCCACCGGTCCCGTACACCAACGGTGGGAGCCGGACCGGCGGCACGTCACGCGGAGATCGTGATCTCCCACTCATACACGGTGAGCTCGGAGGCGCCGGTGGTGTGCAGCGGATCCGCGAAGGCGAGTTCGCGTGCGGCATCGAGGTTTTCGGCCAGGATCACGTACGCGCCGCCGCTGCTGTCGCCGAACTTCCCGCTCTCCACCAGCAGGCCGCGCTCGAGCAGATCGGTGAGGAAGTCACGGTGCGGCTGGATCACCGCGTCGTCGTAGCGTGGCGTGCGCATCGCCATGACCAGGTACTTGGTCACGCTTCGGGCTCCTGGCGCGGCGCCCTCGTCGCGGCGGCGGCGGCGCGCACCTGCGGCGCGACCTGCACGACCTGGCCGAGCACACCGTTGACGAACGAGGGGGAATCGTCGGTGGACAGTTCCTTGGCCAGCTCCACGGCTTCGTCGACGGCCACCACCGGCGGCACATCGGACGCGTGGAACAGCTCCCACACCGCGACCCGCAGGATCGCGCGGTCCACGGCGGGCAGCCGCGACAACGTCCAGTCCTGCAGATACGACTCGATGGTGCCATCGACGCGCTCGAGCTCGTCGGCGACGCCCTCGACCAAGGTGCGGGTATAGGCGTGCAGCGGCGCGACCGACTGGTCGCGGGTCGCCAGATCGCCGCGTTCGGTCAGCAGGTCCGCGGCGTCGACGTCGCGGGCCTCCGCCTCGAACAACAGGTCCACCGCACGCCGCCGGGCCTTGTGCCGGGCGCCGAGCTTCTTGAACGTGGACTTCTTGTCCGCAGGCTGTTCGGCCACAGTCACATCATCCCGTCTGTACACATGGCAGCGGTAGCCGGTCCTGCCTCGCGGCGGATCCGGCTACCGCCGTGGACGTTGTCGATCAGGCGTTGACCCGGCCGAGGTAGCTGCCGTCGCGCGAGTCGATACGCAGCTTGTCGCCGGTGTTGATGAACAGCGGCACCTGGACCTCGGCGCCGGTCTCCAGGGTGGCGGGCTTGGTGCCGCCGGTGGAGCGGTCGCCCTGCAGGCCGATGTCGGTGTGCTGGACGACCAGCTCGATGGAGACCGGGAGCTCGACGTAGAGCGGCGCGCCTTCGTGCATGGCGACCTGCACGGCCATGTTCTCCAGCAGGAAGCGAGCGCCGTCGCCGATGGTGGCCTCGGAGATCGAGATCTGGTCGAAGGTCTCGCCGTCCATGAAGACGTAGTCCGTGCCATCGTGGTACAGGTAGGTCATGTCGCGACGGTCGACCGTCGCGGTCTCGACCTTGACGCCGGCGTTGAAGGTCTTGTCGACGACCTTGCCGGACACGACGTTCTTCAACTTGGTCCGCACGAACGCGGGACCCTTGCCCGGCTTGACGTGCTGGAATTCGACGATCTGCTGGAGCTGACCGTCGATCTTCAGCACGAGGCCGTTCTTGAAGTCGCTGGTGTCCGCCACTGTCCTCGGATCTCCTAGTTCTCGGCTACCGTCGTCAGTCGACGACGGTCAGGTCTTTGCTGGTGTGGGTGAGCAGTTCGGGGCCCCCCTCGCGAACCACGAGCGTGTCCTCGATCCGGACGCCGCCGCGCCCGGGAAAGTACACACCTGGTTCGACGGTCACCGCCACGCCGGACAGAAGTGTACCGGGCGCGTTCTTCGCGATTCCCGGCGCTTCGTGGATGCGCAATCCGACGCCGTGGCCGAGGCCGTGCACGAACAGCGCCCCGTGGCCGGCGGCCTCGATCACCGACCGCGACGCGGCGTCCACCTCGGCGGCGTGTACGCCGGGGCGCAGGGCCTTGCTGCCCGCCCACTGCGCCTCGGAGACCAGCTCGTACACCTCGCGCTGCCAGCCCGAGGGCGAGCCCAGCACGAAGGTGCGCGTCATGTCGGAGTGGTAGCCGCCGACGACCGCCCCGAAATCGATCTTCACGAAGTCGCCGGAAGCCAGCACCGCGCCGGTGGGGCGATGATGCGGCACCGCGGAATTGGCGCCGGTGGCCACGATCGTCTCGAACGAGACCGCCTCGGCGCCGTGCTCGAACATCGCCCACTCCAGATCGCGGGCGACCTCGCGCTCGGTGCGCCCCGGGCGCAGGCCGCCGCGCTCGAGCAGGGTCGCCAGCCCGGCGTCACCCGCCGCGCACGCCCGCCGCAACTGTTCGATCTCGTACTCGTCCTTGACCGTTCGCAACTGTTCGACGAGACCGGGTACAGCCACGAGATCCAGGCCGGTGCGCTGCTCGACCAGGCCACGATGCTGGTCCACGGTCACCACGTGGCTTTCGAAACCGACCCGGCCGAGCTGCCATTCCCCGGCCAGTTCGATGATCCGGCGCGCGGTGGCGCGGGCGATCTCGCCGCGCAGATCGGGTACCTGCGCGGCGATCTGGTCGCGGTAGCGGCCGTCGGTGCCGATCACCGTGCGGTCCTCGGCTTCACTCATGTCCCAGGAGTGCACCAGAAGGGCGGCATTGGAACCGGTGAATCCGGTCAGGTATCTGATGTTCACCAGGTCGGTGACCAGCAGTGCGTCGACCCCGTTCTCCACCAGCAGGCTGCGCAGCGCGCCTCGGCGCGCGGCGTAGTCGGGCCCCGGTCCCGCGCTATCAGCAGACATGGCTTCCACGCTACCGCCAGACCCCGCCGCCACGAACACCTCGGGCATCGAGCTCGGGCCACCGATCAGGGCCCTGACGTCGGCCGTGCTCTCGCAGCGCCACGATCCGAACCATCGAATGTCCACAATCCGATCCTTCCTCCACATCCGCGGTTTCGGCGGTACCGCGCCTGCGCCGGGCCCGGCACGCTGACTGCCATGACCACCTTCGCCTTCGCCCTGTTCACGCTCTGGTGCGCGACGCTGGCCGTCATCGATGCCCGCGTTCGCAGGTTGCCCAACGTGCTCACCGCCGCGGGCGCGACCGCGGTACTCGGCTACGCATTCACGGTCGGCGAGCCGGGTCCGGCCGTCATGGGTGCGGTGCTGCTGGCATTCCCGTATCTTCTGGTGCACCTCGCCGTGCCCGCCGCGTGCGGGGCGGGCGACGCCAAACTCGCGGTGGGTGTGGGTGCGGCCGCCGGGCTCGGGGGTGCACACGCATGGATGATCGCCGCGATCGGCGCGCCGGTCCTCACCGCTCTCGCCGGGGTGGCGGCGGCACTGAGCACACGGCACCGCGATCAGGCACGCTTTCGGACCGGTCGGGTGGACGCGGATCGCCGGTCGGGTCTCGCCCATGCTCGGAGCCGCCCGCGGGTGCGGGCCGCGCCCCGGAGCCGGGCACTTCCGCACGGCCCGGCCATGTGCGGAGCCACGGTGCTCGCGCTCGCCCTCACCGCCGGGTGAGAGGGCCGAGCGACTCCCGAGCACCTGTCTGCGGCACCCACCTGATCGACCGGCGACGTGCCGGTGATCACCACGGACCGGATATCACCGCCTTCGCGCGGACATGAAAGGATAGATACTGTGCTGCGCTGGATAACTGCCGGAGAATCCCATGGCCCCGCTCTCGTCGCCATCCTGGAGGGAATGGTGGCGGGTGTCGAGGTGACCTCCGAGGACATCTCCGCTCAGCTCGCGCGCCGCAGGCTCGGCTACGGGCGCGGCGCCCGGATGAAGTTCGAGGCCGACAAGGTGACCGTGGTCGGCGGTGTGCGCCACGGCCGCACCATGGGCGGCCCGGTCGCCATCGAGGTGGCCAATTCCGAGTGGCCCAAGTGGACGACGGTCATGTCCGCCGACCCGGTCGACGAGGCCGAACTCGCCGACCTGGCACGCAACGCCCCGCTGACGCGCCCCCGTCCCGGACACGCCGACTACTCCGGCATGCTCAAGTACGGCTTCGACGACGCCAGGAATGTGCTCGAGCGCGCCAGCGCCCGCGAGACCGCCGCGCGCGTCGCGGCGGGAACCGTGGCCCGCAACTTCCTGCGTCAGGCGCTCGGCGTCGAGGTCGTCTCGCACGTGGTCTCCATCGGCGCGGCCGCCAACACCACCGGCGTCACCCCGACCGCGGCCGATCTGGCCGCCGTGGACGAGAGCCCGGTGCGCGCGTTCGATGCCGATGCCGAGGCCGCGATGATCGCCGAGATCGAGGCCGCGAAGAAGGACGGCGACACCCTCGGAGGTGTTGTCGAGGTGATCGTCGAGGGCCTGCCCGTCGGTCTCGGTTCGTTCACCAGCGGTGAGAATCGCCTCGACTCGCGTCTCGCGGCCGCGCTCATGGGCATCCAGGCGATCAAGGGCGTCGAGGTCGGCGACGGTTTCGAGACCGCGCGCAGGCGCGGAAGCCAGGCACACGACGAGATGCGTCCCGGCCCGGACGGCGTGCTGCGCTCGACCAACCGCGCCGGCGGCCTCGAGGGCGGCATGACCAACGGCGAAGCGCTGCGGGTGCGTGCGGCGATGAAGCCGATCTCGACCGTGCCGCGCGCGCTGTCCACCGTCGATATGACCACCGGTGAAGAGGCCGTGGCCATCCACCAACGCTCCGATGTGTGCGCGGTGCCCGCCGCGGGCGTCGTCGCCGAGAGCATGGTGGCTCTCGTGGTCGCCCAGGCCGTGCTGGAGAAGTTCGGCGGCGATTCGCTCGCCGAGTCCGTCGCCAACATCAGCAGCTACCTCGAGCGGATCAGCACCCGCCCGCATGTCTCGGCGGACAGTCGGGCGCGATGATCGCACCGACCGACCCGCGCACGCCGCGAGTGGTGCTGGTCGGGCCACCCGGAGCGGGGAAGTCCACGATCGGTCGCAAGCTCGCCAAGGAGCTGGGTGTCGACCTCTACGACACCGACGCCGGGATCGAACGCGAGACCGGCCGCACCATTCCGGAGATCTTCGCCGAGGACGGCGAGCCGGAGTTCCGGCGGATCGAGGAGCGCGTGGTGCGCCGGGCGATCCTGGCCGAACGCGGTGTCGTCTCCCTCGGCGGCGGCGCGGTGCTGTCGGCGAACACCCGCGCGTTGCTGCGCAATCGCACCGTGGTGTACCTGGAGATCAGCGTCGCCGAGGGGCTGCGTCGCACCGGCGCGAGCAATCAACGTCCGCTGCTCAACGGTGACGATCCCGGTGCGAAGTACCGCGAACTCATGCGCACCCGCCGCCCGCTGTACCGCGAGGTCGCGACCGTGCGGGTGCGCACCGACGGCCGCAGCCCGAGCCGCGTCGTCCGGATGATCCTCTCCCGGCTCGGCATCGAGTCCGGTACCCCGGAGCCCGAACCGGGCACAACCACCGAGGTCACCCCGCGTACACAGGGCACGAGCCGATCCCGGGCCAGACGACGAGCCCGTGCGCGGGCCGCCGCCCGGCGACGAGCGGCCGCCGGCGGCGAACCCGGATCGGCCCCGACCACCGCTGAGACGACCGCGTCGAACGAACCCGGCACCGCGTCCGGGGACGCCGCCACCCCGGCCCCGGCGAGCGATCCGGCGTCTGCCCCGAGCACCCGGTCGCAGGTACAGCCGAGTGCGGGGTCGACGGACGACACGGTCGCGAACAGCGCATCGCCCGGAGACGCGAGCGCGGCCACCGGCAGGCGCAGGCGGCCCCGTCGACGCCGGTCCACGTCGAGCAGTCGCCATTCCGCGGGCATCCCGTCCCGAGGCGCAGACGGCGCACACGACAGTGCGGACCGTCCCAGCGATGAACCGCGCACATCGGCACCCGGAAGCGATTCCGTCCCACCGGATTCCGCGTCTCGTTTCCCCGGCGACAGAAACGTCACGGGTACGGTTCCTCTCGGCGGATCCGGCATCGGACCGAACGACAAAGGAATGGGAAAGTCCCGCGCGGGGACGGGCGCGGACCTCGCCGGACAGCCCGGCGACGGACCGAACCACGCCGTCACCGACACACCTGTTCCTCCCAGGCGGGCCCGCAGGAATCGCCGTTCCGGCCGCCGACGCGGCAGCGACGGATCCGCCGGGGTCCGCGCCGACGGTAAGGCCGAACGCACCCTGTCGATGGAGCAGGTTCCCGCCACCGGCGTCGGAGACCGCCCCGTGGCTCCGGCCGAGGCCGGTGGTTCTCCCCCGGGTGGCAACAGATCGAGGCGCGCCCGGGCACGGCGCGCACGCAACGGTGGATCGAGCGCCCGTGGTGGCGCGTCCGGCACCCGGAGCAACGCTCTCTCCGTGCGAGGCGTCCAGAACGCCGGCGGTGGAGCTTCCCAGCAGATGGCACGAACAGAATCGGAGCAGCAGTCGTGACAGAGCCGAGTCGAATCCAGGTCCGCACCGCCGACCCGTACCCGGTGATCATCGGCCGCGGCCTGCTCGGCGATCTCGTCGAGTCGGTGACCGGCGCGACCTCCGGTGTACGGACGGTGGCGATCTTCCACCAGCCGACACTGGCCGAGACCGCCGAAGTAGTGCGTGCGGCTCTGGCCGACACCGGGATCGACGCGCATCGTGTCGAGATCCCCGACGCCGAGGCAGGCAAGGATCTCGCGGTCGCGGGATTCTGCTGGGAGGTCCTCGGACGGATCGGGCTGACCCGCAACGATGTCGTGGTCAGTCTCGGCGGCGGCGCGGCGACCGATCTCGCCGGTTTCGTAGCCGCCACCTGGATGCGCGGTGTGCAGATCGTGCATGTGCCGACCACCCTGCTGGCGATGGTCGACGCCGCGGTCGGCGGCAAGACCGGCATCAATACCGAGGCAGGCAAGAACCTGGTCGGCAGTTTCCACGAACCCGCCGCGGTGCTGGTGGACCTGGCGACCTTGGAGACCGTGCCGCGCAACGAGATCGTCGCGGGCATGGCCGAGATCATCAAGGCCGGCTTCATCGCCGACCCGGTGATCCTGGAACTGGTCGAGCGCGATCCACAAGCCGCTCTCGACCCGACCGGCGAGGTGCTGCCCGAACTGATCCGCCGCGCGATCCAGGTCAAGGCCGATGTGGTGGCCGCCGACCTCAAGGAATCCAGCCTGCGCGAGATCCTCAACTACGGCCACACCCTCGGCCACGCCGTCGAGCGCCGCGAGCGTTACCGCTGGCGGCACGGCGCCGCTGTCTCGGTCGGTCTGGTCTTCGCCGCCGAACTCGGCCGGCTCGCGGGCCGTCTCGACGACGCGACCGCCGACCGGCACCGCACGATCCTGGAAGCCGTCGGCCTGCCGACCACCTATGACGCCGATGCCCTACCCCAACTGCTCGATGCGATGCAGACCGACAAGAAGACCCGTTCGGGCGTATTGCGTTTCGTCGTCCTCGACGGGCTGGCCAAGCCCGGCAGGCTGGAGGGTCCCGATCCGTCGCTGCTGGCTGCCGCGTACTCGGCGATCGCCCGTGAGCAGAGCCCGAGCGGCGGGGCGATCCTGCTCTGACACCACCGGGTGATCACGCGCGGGACGCGGAATCGGCCGGGTACGAGGGCAATGCGTAGTCGTCGGTTCCGCTCATCATCCTGATCATCACCGGTCGTAGCGGCCGCGAGACCATCAGCCGGGCCACGGCGCGGGTGAGCATCGCGCCGAACTCCGTGGTAGGCAACATCATCGAGAGGCCACCGCCGGGGATCTCCTTCGCCTTGTCGAGAAACGGCATCAGTGCGGCCTCGTAGCGGGCCAGCGCACCCAGCGGATCGGCCGGATCGGCGGCGAGTTCTCCCGCGAGCAGGTACGCGCCGACCAGGGCCATGGCAGTGCCCATACCTGTCAGGGGCGAGCCGCAATAGCCCGCGTCGCCGAGCAGGGTCACCCGCCCGGCCGAGAGGGCCGGCATGTCGATACGGGCCAGCTCGTCGAAATAGAAGTCCGGCGCATCGGCCATCGCGGCGAGGATGTGCGGGGTCAGCCAGCCCGCGTCGGCCAGCAGCCGACGGATGAGCCGTTGCTGGGCCGCGACATCACCGCGCAGTGCCGGATCGGCGTCGACACGCAGCATGACGATCGCCTTGGACGTGCCGGGGTCGGCGTCGGGCCGGATGCCCACGGCGGCTCGTGGCACCATGCGCATCGCCATCCAGCCCGGTTCGACCCCGGCTGGAGTCGGCACGGTGAAGTAGGACGTGTATCCGCCGAGGTAGGTGGAGAACCGCTCGTCCGGACCGAAGGCGAGCCGCCGCGTCGCCGAATGGACACCATCGGCCCCGACAACCAGATCGAAGCGCTCGACGCTGCCCGAGGCGAAGGCGACCGCCACGCCCGCCTCGTCCTGCGTCAGCGCCTCGATCCACTCGCCATACCGGTAGTCCAGTGCGCCGCCCGCCTCGGCCAGCGCTTCCAGCAGCACCTGATTCAGCTCGCCCCGGGTGATCTCGATATCGGCGACCGGCCCCTTGCCGTCGAACATCTCCGCGGGCATGCGCACGGAGGCGCGCCCGCTCCGGTCCACGTAGGTCATGCCGCGCTCGTCCAACTGCCTGGCTCGGATGCCCGGCATCAGCCCCATCCGCTCCGCCACCTCCCGGCTCGGTCCCCGCAAGTCGACCGCCTGCCCGCCGGGCCGCGGGGCACTCGCCCGCTCCACCACGGTGGTGCGTATGCCTGCGCGAATCAGTTGCAACGCCACCGCATTGCCCGCGATGCCGCCACCACAGACGAGGACGTGGATGTCGGTGCTCATGCGCTCACCCTCCTTAGTTCAAATGTCTCAGACAAATGTCTAACAGAGTGTCGCACAGCTGTCTAGAACAAATGTCTGAGACGCTGCTAGGCTGCGCGCATGGGAAACCGAGAGGACCTGCTGGAAGGAGCCCGCAAGGCGATTCTCGAACGCGGCCTGGCCAAGGTCACCGCGCGCGACATCGCGACGGCGGCCGGGGTCAGCCTGGCCGCTATCGGCTATCACTTCGGATCGAAGGACCGCCTGGTCACCGAGGCACTCACCGAGGGTGTCGGCAGCGGCATCGGCGACCGCATGGAGTCGGCGATCCGTGATGCGGGCGACGACCGGCCGCTAGGGGAAACGGTGGGCGAGACCTGGGACGGGATGGTCGCCATCCTGCGCGGCCACCGCGAGGACATGATGCTGAGCATGGAGAATCTGGTCCGTGTCGCCCGCTCGGAGGAGTCGGGACAGTACATGGCCGACGCGTCCGAACACGCACTCGTCGACCTGGCCGCCGCCCTGCGCGAGACTCACCCCGATCTCTCGGCGGAGCAGGCCCGCGCACTGGCGAAGCTGCTGTTCACTCTGTTCCAGGGGATTGCGACGCTCTGGCTGGCGGCGCCGACCGCGGAACTTCTCGACGGCGAGGAACTGACGCTCGCGGTCGACGCACTGAAGAATCTCTGAACCGGAAAAATCAGGCAGCGATCGGCGCGGGCGGTGCGCCGGTCTTCTCACGCTTGTCGCTCTTACGCCCGGCGAGCATGCGCCCGACGCCGACACCGACGAGCCCGGGGACGAAGATCAGCAGGAGGAAGAATGCCGAGCACGCGGTCGCTTCGAACAGCAGACCGTTGTCGCCGAGGTCGAAGCCGGGCAGGAAGTCCAGCAGCCAGCAGATCAGGCTGCCACCGATACCGCCGAGGGCGGCGGCCTGCAACCACCGGATCGTGAGGTCGGACCCGCGCTCGGGATCGGGATGGGTTTCACGGTCACGACGCCCGTCGAGCGCACCCCAGCTCACCACGGCACCGAGCAGGACGACCAGGCACAGCAGCCGGAACCAGACACCATGCGTCGGCCAGTTCGCCATGGCGAACCCGAGCGCTACGCGCAGCGCGACGACCAGCGCGCCGAGCAGCAGCCCGCGCACGATCCAAGCATTCATGGTCAACACCATAGCGGTCCGCACCCCGGCACATAACTAGAACCCGTGTCAGAAATTCGATAATTTCACGAGGTCAGCGCAGCAGCCATCGCGGCCTTCGGTGCCGGCCGCCCGGTGAACTGCTCGACCTGGCCGAATGCCTGGTTCAGCAGCATGCGCAGGCCGCCCACCACCGTGTGCCCGGCGGCCTCGACGGCGGCGGCCAACGGTGTGGGCCACGGGTCATAGATGGCGTCGAGGACCACCGGCGCGGCGGCGACCGCCTCGGCGATCTGCGCACCCGCCTCGGCGGGGACGGTACTGACCACGGCGTCGGCCTGCGCGCAGGCCCGACCGATCTCCCCGGAACCGAAGGCGACGAAGGAGACCGCCATATCCAACCGCTCGGCGAGTTCCAGCGCCGAGCGCGCCCGCCCTGGATCACGGGCGACCACGGTCACCGAACGCGCGCCGAGATCGCGCAGGGCGAGCAGCGCGGGGCGCGCGGTGCCGCCCGCGCCCAGCACCACACCGGCTTCGACCGCGCGCACCCCGCCCTCACGCAACGCGCCGAACACACCGTCGACATCGGTGCAGTCGGCTCGCCATCCGGCGGCGGTGCGCACCAGAGTGTTCGCCGAACCCACCAGCACCGCGCGCTCGGTGCGCTCGTCGGCGTGGGCCAGCGCCGCCTCCTTGCCCGGCATGGTCACCGACAGCCCGACCCACTCCGGGCCGAGACCGTCGACCAAGGCGGGCAACTGCGCGGCGTCGCATTCGATGCGCTCGTAGGTCCAGTCCAGACCGAGCGCCCGATACGCCGCCAGGTGCAGCTGCGGCGAACGGGAATGCGCGATCGGCTTGCCGAGCACCGCGGCCCGGCGCGGACCCGCATACGGTGGATCAACGGCCACTGTCGAGGATTCCGCTGTCGAGCGCCTGATCGATATTGCTCAGATGCTGGGAATAGCTGTCGGTGAACAGCGTCGTGCCCTTCATGTCGATGGTCACGAAGTACAGCCAGTTGCCGGGCTCCGGCGATTCCATCGCGCGCAGCGCGTTCAGCGACGGCGCGGAAATGGGGTTCGCGGGCAGCCCGGACATGGCGTAGGTGTTCCACGGCGTGACTCGCGCACGGTCGGCGTCGGTGGTGGCCACCTCGGTGCTGTCGAGCGAGTAGTTGACCGTCGAGTCGAACTGCAGCGCCTGCCCGATCTCCAACCGGTTGACGATCACGCGGGCGACCTTGCCCATGTCCTGCGGCAGCGCTTCCCGTTCCACCAGCGAGGCGGCGATCAGCGTCTCGTAGGGGCTCAGGCCGGTGTTCGCGCCCGACTCCAGCAATCCGGTGGACTCGTAACTCGCGGCGCTGGAGGTGATCAGCTCACGCAGAATCGATCGGGCATCGCCACTCGGGTCGAAATCCCAGGTGCCCGCGGCGATCAGCCCCTCGAGCTGCCTGCGCTGGTCGGGCGCGGACCGGACTTCGGCTTCGGCCCAGCTCGGCACACCGAGCGCGGCGAGATCATCGCTCGCCCCCGCCGCGTCGAGTTCCTCGTAGGTCACGCACTTGGCGGCCGCGCCCTCGCCGATGCAACTGGCCGCGGCGATCTTGGTGTAGATGCCTTCCTTGCGGGCGCCGGTGTTCACGTCGGTCTGATCGTGCAGCTGGCGACCTTCGGAGATGACCATGTTGCCGACGCGCGCCTCCGGATCGAGCAACGCGGCCACCGCGTCGACCGCCGGGCTCTGGCTCGGAATCTGGTAATAACCGGGATGAATCGCGTTCATGCCCTCGTTCTGGACGGCGGCTTCGTAGAACGCTTCGGAGCTGGCGACCACACCTTTGTCGTACATCTCCTGCGAGATCTGGGTGGCGGTGTCGCCCGACTCGACCCGCACGACCACCACGGGCCCGGCCGGTCCGGCGAAGTCGGCGGGTGGGGTGTACCCACCGGTCAGTTTCATGACCCCGTAGGCGCCCACGCCGCCGAGCAGCAGCACGGCGAGCGCGATCAGCACCCACCGCGTGTGCCTGCGACGGCCGCCGTCGTCCGCGGCCGGACGCTTCGCGGCCGGGCGGCGCCGGGCGGCTTGCGACGAGCGCGGGGAGCGTTCGGAACGTGTCGCTCCCGCGGCGCCCTTCCTCGGGCGCGCGGCGGGCGCGCCGCGCTCTGCTCCGCGAGTGCGGCCGGACGGGCGCGGACGGGGACGGGGGGCGGGTCCGCTCCGGCTCGCTCGTGCCGCGCCTGTGCCTGCCTCGTCGTCATCGAGGCCGACCTCCTGGGCGCCGCCGTCCTCGAGGCCGTCGCCATAGGGCTCGTCGTGGGCAGCCGGGTCCTCGCGAGCGGCACGCTTCCCCCTGCTGCGAGCGACCTCCGCGTAGGCGGGATCGTCGTCGGCGTACCGCGGGATGACGGCGGTGTCGTAATCGTCTTCGTCATCGCCCCGCTCGGCATAACCGGCCGACTCGCCGTAGCCCGACTCGCCGTAGCCGTCGTGGTCGTCCCACGAGTCGACGAGATCGACGCTGTCGTCCTCGTCGCGTTCCCACGCCGCGTCATCGCGCCGGTAGCGGCGCCCCGCTTCTCGCTGCCGGAACGCTTCCTCGGCTCGCGCCCATCGATCCGTCATGCATCGTCTCCGGACGACGCGTCCCCGACCGACCTCAACACCGCACTCCGTTCGTCCAACCATCCTTGCAGGATCGATACGGCCGCCGCCTGATCGATCACCTGCCGCTGGCCACGTGCGCGAACTCCGCTGTCTCGCAATGCACGTGCAGCAGACACCGTAGTCAAACGTTCGTCGGAAAGGCGTATCGCCACGTCGGGCATTTCGATTCGCAATCTTTCAGCGAACTCGATGGCCATCGTGGCCGAGGTCCCCTTCTCCCCACGCAGCGTCCGCGGCAAGCCGACGACGACCTCCACCGCCTCGTACTCCCGCACAATCTCGGCAATTCTCACGATGTCGGATGAGACCGTGCCGCGCGTGGTTTTCTTCGCACGCGGCACCGTCTCCACGGGAGTGGCGAGGATGCCGTCGGGGTCGCTCGAGGCGACCCCGATCCGGACACTGCCCACGTCGATGCCGATGCGTCTGCCCCGCCCGGGGTCGGTCGCGGGGTCGGGGCGATCGGAGCGCTCCTGCTCGCGCATCAGCCGGCGATTTCGGCCACCCGTACACGGACCGCCGCTAGACCCGCGGGAATGCCCGCGGGATCGGACCCCGCGCCCTGCGCCATCTCGGGTTTGCCACCACCACGGCCGGAGATGCTCGGACCGAAGGCTGCGACCAGTTCGCCCGCCTTGAATCCGAGTTCCTGAGCCGGTTTGTTGACCGCCACCACGAACGGCACCTTGCCGTCGGTGTCGCCGAGCAGCACCACCACCGCGGGCTCGCTGCCGAACCGGCCACGGATGTCGGTGGCCAGCGTCCGCAGATCGCCGGCGGCCACGCCCCGCGGCGCGGCGGCGGCGACCAGCAGCACGCCACCGATGCGCTCGGCCTCCTCGACGAACTTGCCGGCCGCCGCCAGCACCGCGGCGACCTTGGTGCGCTCGAGTTCCTTCTCGGCGACCTTGAGCCGCTCCACCAGTTGCTCGACGCGCACGGGCACCTCCTCGGAGGGCACCTTCAGCGAGGAGGCGACACCGGCGAGCAGCGCGCGTTCCTTGGCGAGGTAGCGGTAGGAGTCCAGCCCGACGAACGCCTCCACACGACGAACGCCGGAACCGACCGACGATTCACCGAGCAGCGTGATCGGACCGATCTGCGAGGAGTGCTGCACGTGCGTGCCACCGCACAGCTCCATCGAGAACTTCCCACCGATCTCCACGACGCGTACCTCGTCGCCGTAGTTCTCGCCGAACAGCGCCAGCGCGCCCATCTGCTTGGCCTTGGGCAGGTCGGTGACGAAGGTGTTCACCGGGAAGTTCGCGCCGACGGCGTCGTTGGACACCGCTTCGATGTCGGCCTTCTGCTGCTCGGAGAGCTGTCCCTGCCAGTTGAAGTCGAAGCGCAGGTAGCCGGGCTTGTTGAGCGAGCCCGCCTGCACGGCGTTGGGGCCGAGCACCTGGCGCAGCGCGGCGTGCACCATGTGTGTGCCGGAATGCCCCTGGGTGGCGCCGCTGCGCCAGGCCGGGTCGGCCTGCGCGAGCACCACGTCGCCCTCGGTGATCTGGCCCTGCTCGACGGTCGCCTTGTGTACCCACAGCTTCTTGGCGATCTTCTGGACGTCGTTGACGCGCAGCTTCAGACCGCCGGCGGTGATGGTGCCGCGGTCGGCGATCTGACCGCCGGACTCGGCGTAGAGCGGGCTGCGGTCGAGGATCACCTCGACGTCGCTGCCCTCCGTCGCGGCGGGCACCCGGACGCCGTCGGCGATCAGGGCCAGTACGCGCGCTTCGGAGGTGAGCTCGTCGAAGCCGGTGAACTCGGTGGCGCCGCGGTCGACCAGCTCCTTGTAGATGCTCAGGTCGGCGTGCGCGTGCTTGCGGGCGGCGGCGTCCTCCTTGGCGCGGCGGCGCTGCTCGGCCATCAGCTCGCGGAAGCCGTCCTCGTCGACCGACAGCCCGGCCTCGGCGGCCATCTCCAGGGTGAGGTCGATCGGAAAGCCATACGTGTCGTGCAAGGTGAAGGCGTCGGAGCCGGAGATCTTGGAGCCGCCTTCGGCCTTCACCGCCGAAGCGGTGTGGTCGAACAGCGTGGAACCGGTGGTCAGCGTCTTGAGGAACGCGGTCTCCTCGCCGACGGCGACGGTGCAGATGCGTCCGAAGTCGGTGGCGAGCTCCGGGTAGGACGGCGCCATCAAGTCGCTGACGACCTTCATGAACTCCGCCATCACCGGCTTGTCGGCGCCCAGCAGGCGCGCGGAGCGCACGATGCGGCGCAGCAGGCGGCGCAGCACGTAGCCGCGACCGTCGTTGCCCGGGTTCACGCCGTCGGAGATCAGCATCGCGGCGGTGCGGGCGTGGTCGGCGATGACGCGGAAACGCACATCGGAGGCGTGCTCGACACCGTAGCTGCGGCCGGTCAGCTCCTCGGCCCTGTCGATGATCGGGCGGAGCAGATCGGTCTCGTAGACGTTCTCCACACCCTGCAGCAGCATGGCGACGCGCTCGACGCCCATACCGGTGTCGATGTTCTTCTTCGGCAGTGACCCCACCGGCGGATGGCCCTGCTTGGGGCTGAGCTCGCCGCGAATGTCCTGCATGAAGACGAGGTTCCAGATTTCTAGGTAACGGTCCTCGTCGGCGACCGGGCCGCCTTCCTTGCCGTGAGCGGGGCCGCGGTCGAAGTAGATCTCCGAGCACGGACCGCCGGGGCCGGGCACGCCCATGTCCCAGTAGTTGTCCTTGCCGTCGCGGAACTGGATCCGCTCCTTCGGTATCCCGGCCACCCGGTGCCAGATCTCGGCGGCCTCCGGATCGGACTCGTAGGCGGTGACCCAGATGCGCTCGGGGTCGAAGCCGAAGCCGCCCTCTTCCTGCGGCTTGCTGATCAGCTCCCAGGCGAGGGTGATGGCCCCCTCCTTGAAGTAGTCGCCGAAGGAGAAGTTGCCCGCCATCTGGAAGAAGGTGTTGTGGCGGGTGGTGACGCCGACTTCCTCGATGTCACCGGTGCGCACGCATTTCTGCACGCTGGTCGCGCGCGGGAACGGCGGCGCCTCCTGGCCCAGGAAGTACGGCTTGAACTGGACCATGCCTGCGTTGACGAACAGCAGGTTGGGGTCGGCCAGGATCAGCGAGGCACTGGGTACCTCGGTATGCCCGGCACGGACGAAATGGTCCAGGAAACGCCGTCGAATCTCATGGGTCTGCACAGTTGTCGAGCCTACCGGGGCCGCGCACCCGATTTTTCAGCGCCCGGCACCGCGTGCGGACGCGCGTCAGCGCCCGCGAACGATGCGGCGCAACTTCTCCACGCGCGAACCTATTTCGCGCTCGTAGCCGTGATCGGTCGGCCGATAGTAGTTCGCGCCGACGATCTCGTCGGGCGGATATTGCTGCGCGAGCACCCCGTCGGGATCGTCGTGCGGGTACTTGTAGCCCTGCGCGCTGCCGAGCTTCGCCGCACCCGCGTAATGGCCGTCGCGCAGGTGCGCGGGGACCGTGCCCGCCTTGCCCGCGGAGATGTCGGCCATGGCCGCGGACAGCGCCGCGGGGACCGCGCCGGACTTCGGGGCGGTCGCCAGGTGGATGGTCGCGTGGGTGAGCGTCAACTGCGCCTCCGGCATGCCGATGAGCTGCACCACCTGGGCGGCGGCGACCGCGGTCTGCAATGCGGTCGGGTCGGCCATCCCGATGTCCTCGCTCGCCGAGATGACCAAACGGCGCGCGACGAAGCGCGGGTCCTCCCCCGCGCTCAGCATCCTGGCCAGGTAGTGCAGCGCGGCGTCGACATCGGAGCCGCGAATGGATTTGATGAACGCGCTGACCACGTCGTAGTGCTGGTCGCCCGCGCGGTCGTAGCGCACCGCGGCCCGGTCCACGCTCGCCTCGACCAGTTCCAGATCCACCACACCGTCCGCCGAGGATTCCGCCGAGGCCTCCAGCGCGGTGAGCGCACGCCGTGCGTCTCCGCCCGCGATGCGCACGATGTGATCCAGCGCTTCGCCGGTCGCCTCGTAGGCGCCGCTGTAGCCACGCGGGTCGGCCAAGGCCCGCTCGAGCACCACCCTGATGTCGGCATCGGTGAGCGAGCGCAGTCGCAGGACCAGCGAGCGCGACAGCAACGGGGACACCACCGAGAACGACGGGTTCTCGGTGGTGGCGCCGACCAGCAGCACGATCCGGTTCTCCACCGCGGCCAGCAGGGCGTCCTGCTGGGTCTTGGAGAACCGGTGCACCTCGTCGATGAACAGCACGGTCCGCTCGCCCGCGGTCAGCCGTCTGCGGGCCAGATCGATCACCGCGCGCACGTCCTTCACCCCGGCCGAGAGCGCGGAAAGCGCCTCGAACCGCCGGCCGGTGGCCTGCGAGATCAGCGCGGCCAGCGTCGTCTTCCCGGTGCCGGGTGGGCCGTAGAGCAGCACCGAGGCCGCGCCCGACCCCTCGATGAGGCGGCGCAGCGGCGAACCAGGCCCCAGCAGATGCTGCTGACCGACGACCTCGTCGAGCGAGCGCGGCCGCATCCGCACCGCCAGCGGCGCCTGGTCACCCGGGCCGCGGAAGTCGACGCCCGCGCTGTCGCGGCCCGCCTCCGGCAACGTCGCACCCGGAACGTCGAAAAGCCCGTCGCTCATGTTTTCGACCGTACCGCCGCGCGCCGACACGGCCTTTTCCCACCCGAGTGCGGCCCGATTTGCGAGGGCCGCCCGGATGGGCTGGGATCGTCGCGTGGCCGAGATGGATTCAATCGCCCGACGCACTCTGCTCAAGGGCGGTGTGGCCGCCGTGGCCGTGACCGCGGTGGCCGCGGCACCTCATGCGCGCGCCTCCGGCCCGATCTTCCGGCACGGCGTCGCCTCCGGTGACCCGCTGCCGACCGGGGTGATCATCTGGACGCGAGTCACCCTCTCCGACGACGCCGCGCCCGGTTCCGGCGAGGGCGAACCCGCCGCCGTCTACTGGGAGGTGGCCGACGACGAGGAGTTCACGCGGATCGTCGCCTCCGGCGCTGTGGTCACCTCCGCCGACACCGACCACACCGTGAAGATCGACGTCTCCGGTCTCGACCCGGCCCACGACTACGTCTACCGCTTCACCGCCTTCGGCCAGCACTCCCCCATCGGCCGCACCCGGACCGCACCTGCCGCGGATTCCTCCCCCGAGCGGTTGCGTTTGGGGGTCGTGTCCTGCGCGAACTGGGAGGCCGGAGCCTTCGGCGCCTACCGCCGACTCGCCGAGCGCGGCGATCTGGACGCCGTGGTGCACCTCGGCGACTACCTCTACGAGTACGCCCACGGCGAATACGGCACCGGACTGCGCGCGCACGACCCCGTCCACGAGATCGTCACCCTGTCCGACTATCGAACCAGACACGGCCAGTACAAGACCGATCCCGATCTGATGGCTCTACACGCGCGCGTGCCGTTCGTCTGCACCTGGGACGACCACGAGTCGGCGGACAACTCCTGGTCGGGCGGCGCGGGCAACCACCAGCCGGCTGTCGAGGGGGCCTGGGTCGACCGTCGCGCCGCTTCGGCGCGCGCCTACCTGGAATGGATGCCGGTGCGGGCGGACAGCTCGGGCGAACAGGTGAAGATCTATCGTCGGCTGCGCTTCGGCGACCTGGCCGAACTGTCCATGCTCGACCTGCGCAGCTACCGCGACGAGGAGGTCGTCCCCGGGGCGCAGTGGCGCGGCGTGGACGACCCGGAGCGCACCATCACCGGCCACGCACAGCTGGAGTGGCTCACCGCGGGCCTGGTGTCGGCGCCGGTGCAATGGAAACTGGTGGGCAATTCGGTGATGATCGCCCCGTTGCTGTTCCCGCCGCTGGACCCGTCGACCACCCAGGCGCTGACCAGCGTCCTCGGCATCCCCCGAGAGGGCGCGCCGGCCAATGCCGATCAGTGGGACGGCTACACCGCCGACCGGCGCCGGCTGTTCGAGGCGATCACCGCCGACGAGGTCGACAACGTCATCTTCCTCACCGGTGACATCCATTCCTCCTGGGCCGCCGACCTCCCGGTCACCGCCGCCGACTCGAACGGCCCGAGCGCGGGCGCGGAGTTCGTCGTCCCGTCGGTCACCTCGGCGAGCATCGGCGACCTGCTGGGCGCGCCGCCGCGCACCGCGGCCGTGTCGGTGGAGACGGCGATCGCCGCGGTCAATCCGCATCTGCGCTACGTCGAACTCGAGTCACACGGCTACGGCGTCCTCGATGTCACCCGGGAACGAACCCAGATGGACTGGTTCTATCTCGCGAATGTCGCCGACCCGGCCTCGCCGGTCCGCCACGGCGCGTCCTTCGCGGTGCCCAGCGGCGGGCGGGTCGAACCGCGTCCCGCTCCCGTCGGCTGAGCCCCGTGGGGCCGAGCACTCGCTCCTGGTCCATCGAGCGCCCGCTCCCGTGGGCTGAGTACCCGCTCCGATCCCGAGGAGCACGCACTCCCGTCGGCTCAGGGCTCACTTCGGTGCGCTGAGCGCTCACCACGGGCCGCTACACGCTGACGTCGGTCCCCCCAGCGCTCACTCCGGACCGTTGCGCACCCACTCGGCCGGGTGCGCACCGACGCGCGGGGTTCACTCGGCCCAGCGCTCCTCGAGCATCGCGGAGACCTCGTCGGCGAAGTCACCGACGAGATCGTCGCCGCTGCACCTGGCGTCCTCGGCCAGCGCCGCCCACCGGTTGATCAGCGCTGCCGATCGCGGGGTCGACAGTCCGTGCTCGCGAGCGGCGGCGATACGAGCGTGGTCGGCGGGCAGGAACCAGTAGGTGGTCAGCCACACCCAGATCAGGCGCGCTTCCAGGATGCGTTCGGCCAGCACGTCGTCGTCGGCCAGCGCCGGGAACACTCCGACCACCTCGGCGCGCCAGGCGTCCACCATCTGCCTGGCCCGGTCACGGGAGAGCTCGATATCGCACAGGCAGCCGGGGAACGACACCAGCGCGTAGGCGATGTCGAGAGTCGCGTCGCGGAACCCGCCCCACTCGTAATCGAGGAAGCGCGCGCCGTCGTTGTTGATCATGATGTTGTCCGGGCACAGATCCGACGGACTGAACGCCCGATGCCTACCCGCGGAGAACAGCCGGTTGCCGCGCACGATGCGCTCGGCGAACTCGCCGGGTACCTCCAAGCCGAGCTCGCGCTGCAGCAGTCGTGGTACCTCCACTACCGAGGACTCGGCCTGCTGCGCGATGCCGTCGACCCGATGCACCCCGTTGACCCGGCGCAGCAGTGCGACGAAGTCGGCTTCCCGGCCGACCGTCGCGGCGTGCATGCGGCCCAGCGCCTGAGCGAAGGCCATCAGGGCGTTGCGGGTGGTCGTCTTGTTGCCCGAGCGCAGCGCCGCGGTCATTCCCGCGTTCTCACCGAGATCGGAGAGAATCAGCAGGCGGTCGGGCAGGCTGTAGGCGATCAGGTAGGCGCCGGGCCGGTGATCCCGGCCGAGCGAGGTCGTGAACTGGTAGGAGACCGCCTCCCGGAGGAAAGCCGAATCGACGCCGGCCACGCCCGGCGCGAGACCTCCGGTCGCGCGTTCCTGCGCCGTGCCTCGGACCTGTTTGAGGATCAGCGTTCGCGGTAGGGAGTAGGAGTTCTCCGCGACACGCACACGCAGGACGGTGGTCCTGCCACTTCCACTGAGTTCGATCGGATCACTCAGCTTCACCGGAGCACCCATGCGCTTGGTGAGCAACTGTTGTGCTGCGGATACGACGTCGGCGGCGCGTTCGGCCAATAGTGCGGTCATCGCCTCTCAAGCTACTCGCTCGGGGTCACTTCTAGCGAGCGGTTACACAACCTTTCCGCGTCGCTCGGCGTGTCCACCTGTTGTCGCCCACCGGAGCTGTCGACCGAGGTCGACAGCGCACGACTGCACCACGGCAGGCCGCCTTGACACCATTGCGTGTGTCCGGTTTTCTCATCGTGAACTGCTCTGCGCCACTTCGCAAACCGGTTGTCGCCGAAAGGTCTGCCATCGTGACCGAAACACCATCACCCGCACCGCGCGACCCCGCTGTCGGCGGCGCCTCGGCGCCGGGAGGTGATCCGCACCGAACCGATGGCGGACAGTACTCCGTCACACCGGGTATGGGCCCGCAGGACACGCCGCCGATTGCCGGGCAACCCGGCTACGGCCCGCCCGGCACCGGTCCCGCCGTCTCGGAGCCACCGGTCTACGGCTACCAGGCGGCGAACTTCGGGCTCGATGTCGGCCACGCGATCAGCTACGGACTGGACAAATTCCGGTCGAATCTCATGTCATGGCTGGCAATTACGGCTGTGGGCATCATCATCTACCTGACTTTCGTGTTGGTCGTGCAGACCTTCGATCCCACGTCGCTGAGCGCACTGGTGCTGTTGTTCCTCGTGGTGATGGTCGGCCTGTGGCTGCTGCAGGCGATGATGGTGCGCGGTGCCCTCCTCGAAACCGACGGACCTCGGCCCGATTTCGGCGACTTCATGCGAAATCTGAACGCGGGCAATGTGCTGCTCACAGCACTGCTCGCGTTCCTCGGCACCTGGCTCGGGCTGGCGTTGTGCGTGGTGCCCGGGCTGGTGGTCGGCGTGCTGTGTATGTTCGCCCTGCACTTCGTCATCGATCAGGACATGGGTCCGATCGATGCGATCCGGTCGAGCGCGATGCTGGTGGCGGCCAACCCGTGGAAGGTCTTCCTGCTCGCCCTCTCCGTCCTGGTGATCACCACCGTCGGCGCGTTGGCGTGCGGAATCGGTTTGCTGCTCGCGGGTCCCGTGTGCGCCATCGCGGTCACCTACAGCTACCGCGTCCTGGTCCACGGCGTGGTCTCCCCCGCCTGACCCTTCCGAAACACCGGTCCACCGCAATGCCCGCGGCGCCCGCGATCCTCATGGACCGCGGGCGCCGCGCGTCGGTGCCTGTCGGCTTACCCGGATTTCGCCTTACTCGGACTTCGCCCCGACCTCGGCCACCTCGGCCTTGCCGTTCTCGGTGTCACGGCTCGTGGCGTCACCCTTCTCGGCTGCCTGCCCGGGCTTGACGTCGAGACCGGCCTCCTTGCGCTGCTGCGCGGTGATCGGTGCGGGCGCGTCGGTCAGCGGGTCGACGCCGTTGCCGGTCTTCGGGAAGGCGATCACCTCGCGGATCGAGTCCAGACCGGCCAGCAGGGCGGTGACCCGGTCCCAGCCGAAGGCGATACCGCCGTGCGGGGGCGCGCCGTAGGCGAAGGCGTCGAGCAGGAAGCCGAACTGTTCCTGGGCTTCCTCGGCGCTGATGCCCATCACGTCGAAGACCCGTTCCTGCACGTCACGTCGATGGATACGGATGGAACCGCCACCGATCTCGTTGCCGTTGCAGACGATGTCGTAGGCGTAGGCCAGCGCCGAACCCGGGTCGGTGTCGAAGGTGTCCAGCGATTCGGGCTTGGGCGAGGTGAACGCGTGGTGCACCGCGGTCCAGGCCGAATATCCGAGCGCGACGTCACCGCTGGCGGTGGCCTCGTCGGCGGGCTCGAAGAGCGGGGCGTCCACGATCCAGACGAACGCCCACGCCTTCTCGTCGATCAGGCCGACCTTGCGGGCGATCTCCCCGCGCGCCGCGCCGAGCAGCGCCCGCTGCGCCTTGGCCGGACCGGCGGCGAAGAACACGCAGTCGCCGGGTTGCGCACCGACGTGCTCGGCCAAGCCCGCGCGCTCGGCGTCACTGAGATTCTTGGCGACCGGCCCGCCGAGCGTGCCGTCCTCGTTGACCAGCACATAGGCCAGGCCCTTGGCCCCGCGCTGCTTGGCCCAGTCCTGCCAGGCGTCGAGCTGACGCCGCGGCTGGCTCGCGCCGCCGGGCATGACGACCGCTCCCACATAGGGCGCCTGGAACACCCGGAACGGAGTATTCGCGAAGTACTCGGTGCACTCGGTGATCTCCACGCCGAACCGCAGGTCGGGCTTGTCGGAGCCGAACCGGCGCATCGCCTCGGCGTAGGTCATGTGCGGGATCGGCGTCGGGATCTCGTAGCCGATGAGCTTCCACAGCGCCGAGAGGATCTCCTCGGCCAGCAGGATGACATCCTCCTGGCGCACGAAGCTCATCTCGATGTCGAGCTGGGTGAACTCCGGCTGGCGGTCGGCGCGGAAGTCCTCGTCGCGGTAGCACCGCGCGATCTGGTAGTAGCGTTCGACACCGCCGACCATCAGCAGCTGCTTGAACAGCTGCGGGCTCTGCGGCAGGGCGTAGAAGCTGCCCGGCTGCAAGCGGGAGGGGACCAGGAAGTCACGCGCGCCCTCGGGGGTGGACCTGGTCAGCGTCGGCGTCTCCACCTCGACGAACTCGTGCCGAGCCAGCACCTCGCGCGCGGCGGCGTTCACCTTCGAGCGCAGCCGGATGGCATGGGCTGGGCCCTCGCGGCGCAGATCCAGGTAGCGATGCTTGAGACGGGCCTCCTCGCCGGGCTGCTCGTCGAGCTGGAAGGGCAGCGGCGCGCTCTCGTTGAGCACCTCGAGCTCGGTGACATTGACCTCGATCTGCCCGGTCGGTAGTTCCGGGTTCTCGTTGCCGTCCGGTCGTTGCTCGACCACGCCGGTGACCCGCACGCAGTACTCCGCGCGCAGACGATGCGCCTGTTCGGCGGGCTCGCCCTCGCGGAACACCGCCTGCGAGACCCCCGAGGCGTCGCGCAGATCGATGAAGATCACGCCACCGTGGTCGCGCCGGCGGGCCACCCATCCGGAGAGGGTGACGGTCTGACCGGCATGCTCGCTTCGCAGCGAACCAGCCAAGTGGGTGCGCAGCACGGGATTCCTTTCGACGAGTACGGTGCGCCAGCGACAGCGGTTGGCGCATGCAACATCGTAACCGCCCGATTCATGCACCGAGTCGCCGCATAGGCAGCTACTACAACGAATCACGCCCCGACTTTCGCTATACGCTTGTCAGGGCGTTATCCATCGCGGCATTCGCGATGAACGGGATATTCCCCCGAACAGTTGATCCGTCGCTGTCAGCGAACCCGAACCCATTCCCAATCCCGACAATCCCCGTAAACGACGGGCCCCTGCTTCGGACGCCACTCCCACACACGCCCCTGCTCATCCGAATAGAGAGTGCTGCCACGCCCCATACAGATATCTTCGTTGAATTCCCCGGCGATAATGATTCTCGACGACTCGACGGTATTTGCCGAGCTCAGAATCAACGCACCAACTGTCGCCATCAGAACTGCCGCGACAGCCGCGAAACGACCGACGATCGAACGACTCCCCATTTCAAACCTCCCCCATAGGCAAATTCGCCGTAGCGAGTAGACCATAGAATCCGCTCGTCGGCAATCGATCACGTTGCCTCGCAGTCGACGCACTCCGCTGAGCAGGCGCTTCCAGGCAGTAGGCTCTACGCCTAGCGTGACTATGGCCGAGCGCTCATCCCCGGCCCTCAGGACAGGAGGCGTACGACCCATGACCTTCAACGAGGGCATGCAGATCGATCCGAATGCCGTGAGCTCTCGCGGCCCGGGTGCGGGTGGCCGAATCGCCCTCGGTGGCGGGATCAGCGGCCTGGTCCTACTGGTCGTCATACTTCTTCTCGGCGGAGATCCCACGGAACCTTCCAGCCAGAGCCCGGAAACAGGCACCCCGGCGCACTGCCGAACGGGTGCCGACGCCAACAGGTACACCGATTGCCGGATTGCATTGACATCGATCAGCCTCAACGCGATCTGGGGAAGCCAATTACCCACTCAAGCCGGATACCAGTACACCGCGCCGGAAGTCGCGCTGTACTCAGGATCGGTGGCCACCGGATGCGGCAACGCCACCAGTGAAGTGGGTCCATTCTACTGCCCCGCCGACCGGACTGCGTATTTCGATACCAGCTTCTTTCAGGAACTCACGTCACGCTTCGGGGCCAGGGGCGGTCCCCTCGCAGAAGAGTACGTCGTCGCCCATGAGGTCGGCCATCACATCCAAAACCAGCTCGGCGATCTCGCCCGCTCCCAGCGCGATCCGCGCGGCCCTGAATCGGGTGCGGTGCGCACCGAGTTGCAGGCCGATTGCTACGCGGGCATCTGGGCCTACTACGCCGACAAGTCTCCCGCTCCCGGCGGTGACGAGCCGTTCCTGAAGCCCTTGTCCGACACCGACATCCGCGACGCCCTCTCGGCGGCTTCCGCCGTCGGCGACGACCGCATTCAGCAGTCGACCCAGGGCCAGGTGAACCCGGAAGCCTGGACCCACGGCTCCTCCGAGCAGCGCCAGAAGTGGTTCCTCTCCGGTTATCGCACCGGCCGGGTCGACGCCTGCGACACCTATTCCGCGAACGATCTGAACAGTCCGCCCGCCCTGCGCTGACCGGGCATGCGGACACCGGTGTGACGATGCCCACCTAGGCTCGCCACACTGTCATGATCTATGACGCTGCACCGAGCGGCACCCGCAGCGTCGCGGGCTCCCTAGTTTTCCACCGATAGGAACTGACATGCGAACGATCGCGTCGGCGCTGCTGGCCGCGGCACTGACCCTGGGCAGCCTGTGCGGTGTCGCCACCGCCGAACCGGATCAGGAGGCTCCCGATTTCGCCCTGGTCTCCCTGACCACCATTCCCAGCGGCTGGACCGCCCGCACCGACCTGCGCCCGCTGTTGGAGGTCGACGCCGACGGCACCGCCCTGCACCGCCCCGACGTGCTCTCCACCGACCGCGCGGCCGACACCGCACCTCGCGAAGTCGAAGGCAAGGTCGCCGCCGACGACCTCGACAAGGCGCTCGAGGCAATCCGCGAACTCCGTGAGGCCGACTTCGGCACCCCCGCCGTCACCGATCAGGGCATCCAGATCATCGACCTCATGCCCGAAAATCCCTCCGACGACGTGCATCTGATCCTCTACGCGCCGAACACCACCGACGGGCTCAGCGACGAGCAGCGCGACGCCCGCAAGAAGTTCGCCGAGGTCTTCGACGGCCTGATCGACGCGTTCGAAGAGAACGAATGAGCGTCCGGTAGGAAGCCACGAAGCGGGCCGTCCGCGGATGGCGGGGCGAGCGCTCACTGCCCGGTGTCGTGTTCGGTCAGTAAGCGTCGTCCGGGCGTAGCCGGTCCGATATCTCGGCGATCCATGCGGTGAAATGTCGGGTGAGGTCGGCGGGGGCGGACGGGCGGACGGTGATGTTGGCGGCACGCTCTTCGGTGTAGCGGCCGTCGCCGGAGATGTCGTACCACTGGAGCAGGCGGGCAGGCGCCGATCGCTTGTAGAGGGGACCGGTGAGCAGAGCCGCGGTGCCGCCACCGTCGGCGGGACGGCCGAGGAGGCGTTGGTAGCGCTCGCGCGGGGTATTGCGGGCGTTGTCCTGCGCGTAGCCGTCGCGGCGTGGGGCGAGGTCTCCGGGGTGGAAGACTTCCGGCCGCTGCGCGCCGGGGTGGCAGGCGGGAATCGCCTGGGTGAGACGCGCCGGGAGCTGGGCCGAATCGAAGGCGCGCAGGCGGATCGGGCCGTGCTCGCGGTCGGTGCCGTGCTGGGTGAGCACGACCGCGCGGTGACCGGCGCGGGCGCCGAGGACACGGTACTCGCGCAGGTCGTCGCGGCCGGTGCTGTTGCGGTGTCGGCAACTGCCGCCGAGGATTTCCACGCGGATGTCGGAGACGCTCAGTGTGTGCAGCGCCGCGCGGATGTCGTCGAGTTCGTCCGCCGAGTACCGGCCACGCACCGCGACCCGATGTGCCTCGGCCTCGTCGTTGAATGCGAAGCGGCTGATGTGCCGCAGCGGACCGGGGATTCGGTCGTGGGCGTCACCCAGCCACAACGCCGCGAAATCATCGGTGTCCCAACTCCACTCAGCCATTCACAATCTCTCTCCCGGCGGGCCGATTCCGACCGTCGTCCCGCCACACGATGAGCGGCGAGCCGTTCTCCGCCGCCCCATCCACCACATCTACTCCGGCTCGCCGCCGATGACGCCACCCGGCACGGCCGGCGGGGTCTCACCGAGCAATTCCTCGGTGTTCTGTTGCGTGATCAGATAATCCGGAATCTTGTGGGTCTCGTCGTCCTGACCGCCACCACGCGAACCCGGCGCACCCGCCATCCCGCCCATACCACTGCGGCCTGCCGCACCCGTCGAGGCCGCCGACGACGACGTCCCCGGCGCCGTTTGCGTGGCCTGTCCACCACCCGGGATGCTGCGACCCGGCTGCGGTGTACTCGATCCCGGACTGCCCGGCGAACCGGAGCCGGGACTGCCCGGCGCTCCCGGGCTCGACGGACTGGAACCGCTCGGCACCGTCCGGTTCGGATCCGACGGGTTCGAGCCCGCCGGGTTGGTACCGGCCGGATTCGTGCCCGCCGGATCCTGGCTCGACGGGGTAGTCGACGAATCGTCCTCGTCCGAAGACGAACTGTCCTCACCTTCGGGCTGCGTCTCCCCCGCACCCGGTTGCTCCTCCCCGGGCTCGCCGCCATCCGGCGTGCCGCTCGGATCACCCGATGACGGATCATCCGACCCGCCCCCGGCCCCGTTGCCGGAGCCGTCACCGGAATCGTCCACGAAACCGCCCGGCGGGACCACGATGTCCGGCGAGGAGGTGGGGCTCACGGGAGTCGGAAGCACCGGGATACTGCTGTCGATCGCCTTGAACGGCTGCACGTAGTAGTTGTTCATGGCGTCTCGTGCCGCCTGCTCCTCCTCGGTCTGCTCCCGCTGCAGATCCCAGCGGTTCGGAGGCCAGAGCCAGGAGGTCCAGGTGATCACCACGGGATCGGGGAGCGCGCTCTTCGTCTGGCTGATCGCCGACGCGGCCTCGGTGACCCTCGTCGACAATTCGTTCAGCGCGGGCGTCAGCTCCTCGGCCTTGGTGAGGTAGTTCTGAATGCTCTCCTTGGACTTGCGAGCCGCTTCTCCGCCCGACCAAGCCTGTTCCAACGAGGTCTGGATACCGCGGGCGAAGGTCCGCAAGCCTTCGTCCCAGAGCTCGCTGATCTGGTAATACTGCTGGGCCTGGTTGTTGGCGTCGGTCGGATCGAGCGGCTGGAAAGCCCCGACGATATCCGGGTGCGCCCAACTGGACGGATTCTCGCCACCGCCCGGAATCGCCGGGCTCTCGTGCCCGCTCACTGCCCAGCCCCTGGCAGCGGAACACCCGGCCACAGCGACGGAGTCGTTGCCGACGGCGCCGAACCATACAAATCACCCAGCACGCCGGGCATACGCCCCAAAGCCTCCAACGCCTGCTCAGGAGTCCGCTCCGCCGGCCCCCGATCGGGCAGGGTTTCACTCAACTGAGTGAACTGAGCCGCGAATTCACTATCGCTCTGCATAATTCGTTCGCGCGCGACCCGATAGAATGACTGGATATCCTCTACAATCTGATAATGCTGCTCCATCACCTCCCACACATTGTTCCCTCCAGCAGACTGCTGGGCCTTCTTCTTGAAGCGATCCACGACTGTCTGCGCTGACACCAATTCGCGGACTCTCTCACCTAAACCCCAATGCCCCTGCTCGGATATCTCGCTCGCTATCCGCTGGATCTGACGTATCGCCACCTTGAAGTACTCGCAGTCCCGATCGACATACACGAAGTCCTCGGGCTGCATCGAAAAGGACACAGCTCCTTCCGTCACGGCCGACAGCATGTTGGCCATCGGACGTGAAGGCTCACCAGCACTCATACGCTGACATCCTCCCCGGATCATTACCCATGTTTAGGCACTCGCAGGCAATAGGGGCACTATCTTCTCTGCCAGCACATACGCGAGATCGCAAGCATCGATATGACCGGTACTCTTCGCCGATGGCGGGTTCGTCAGGCCGAATTCCAGACTACCGCCTTTCATTGCAACGTCCAGAGTGCATGACGCTTCGGATTGGATATCCGACTGCCTACTAGAAATAGCTTCCCGACCAGCGACCCGAAACTCTCGAGTATCCGGGAACGTCTTGGATCTGACCATTTCTACGGTGATATTCGTCGTTCGTATACTGACCGCATAGCCATCAGGATTGCCCCACATGCAGCCGCGCCACTTTATCCCCCCGGATATGGTTGAGTCGTCCGAAATCTTCTGTCGTAACTTTTCCGAATCCAGGATACTTTGAGGAATGTCCTCACACGGATCGAATCCTGAAGGCACGTCCACCGCTACGGTGCCGACAACGCCGGACGGCTCATCGGGCGCGGCCTCTCCGCCCTGCGATGTTCCACATCCTGTTACAGTCAGCATGAAACCAGCAGCGACGCCTAGCCACCGGCTGCCAGATCGACTCGACATCATCACCCCATATTCGCCGAAAATCCTGGGCACCACCGGGGCGGACCGGCATCTCCTCCCCTGCCACCTGCCGGTGATACTACCGATGCATCGAGATCGGCAAGCCTCGCGAACTCGCATGGCCCTGCGGTGATTCCGAGAGAGCTCACCGCCGGCCCGCGCAACGCCTCAGAACTGATCCTGCTCGTAGTCCGAGCTGAGCAGTTCATCGGTATGGGTCGCACCGATGACCTCCGGCGTCGACTCACCGAGCGGCCCGGTGAGGTCGTCGTTGCCGGTGAGGCTTTGGTACGGGTCGACACTGCGCGAATGCTGGTCGTCGTCGCTCTGGCGCTGGCCCGCCGCGCCGCCACCGCCGCCCATGTACGAGCCGCTGGTCCCCGCGGGAGTGGTCGAGGTACCCGTGCCTGTGGGCATGCCGGTGGTCGGAATACCCGAGACGGGCCGTGCGCCGAGGAGGCTGGAGCCGGGTGAGCCCGAGCCGGGGGTACCGGTGGTGGGGATGCCGGTGATGCCGGGGGAGCCGGAACCTCCACCGGACCCGCCGGAACCCATCGGGCGGCCGAGGGAGCCGAGCGGGCCGCTGCCGGGGGTGCTCGCGTTGGAGGTGTTCAGCGAGGACGGGTTGGTCGAGGTCGACAGGTTCGGGGTGCCGGTGGCGGGGTCGGCGCTCGCGGCTTGCGTGGTGAGGCTTTCGGCCTGGGTCAGCAGCGGCTCGCCGAGGTTCTCGGCGGCCGCTTGGGCGACGTCCTGGGGGGCGGGCAAGCCGCTGTTGCCGAGGAGCTGGCCGACGAGGCCGTTGAGTTCGGCGGTCTTACCGGCGAGGTCGCCACGGGTGGCGTTGACGACGGTCACGGCTTGGCCGAGATGCTCGGTGGCGCTGGCGATCAGGGTGGCCTGACCGGGCGGGGTGAGGATGACCGGCGCCAGGGCGGTGGCCTGTGCGGCGAAGGTGCTCGCGATGCCGACGAGCTGGGCGTTGCCCTGCTGGACGACGGCCGCGGCGGCCTGGGTCAGCGCGGAGATGTCGAAGCCGCGCTGGCTGGTGTTCTGGCCTTGCGCGTTGGCCTCCTGACTGGCGACCTGCGCCTGACGCGACGCCTGCCCTTCCCACACCTGCTCGACGGTGGCCATGCTGCCCTTGGCGAGTTGCATGGCGGTTTCGACCATCTGGGAGGACTGGCTGAGGATCGCGGTCGGGTCCAGGGCGCCGAGGATGCCGGTGCCGAAGCTCTGGAGCAGCTGGAGGATCGGCTGGAAGAGCACGTCCACACCGGGCAGCGCCGGAACCTGCAGGCCCTGCATGAGCGAGCCCACCGGGTCGGCGGGCAGGCCCGGCAGCTGCGGCAGCTGGTCGGCGGCGGCCGCGGCGGCCTGCGTGGCCTGGACAGCGGCGCTCTGCGCAGCCGCTCCGGCCTGACCGAGCGCCTGCTGCACAGAGTCCTGGGTCTGTTGCACGGCATAACTGATGCCGCTGCTCTCCAGGAACGTGTTCGCCTCGGTCTGGAGGCCGCCGAGAATGTCCTGCGGGTCGGCGGACTGCCCCGCACCGAGGCCGGGCATTCCCGGCGGGAAGGTGCCGGCGGCCCCGTTGTCGTCGGATTCCTTACGCGCCAGGATGAATTCAGGTGCTTCGATCGGTGGCAGATCGACGGGCAGCTGCGGCAGGGGCAGGTCGATCAGCGCCTGATCGGCGGGGATGCCCACCGGCTCGGTGGGTGACGAGGGTTCGGTCGCGGGCACGGAGAGCGGCTCGGCAGGGCCCGATCCCATAAGGGGGTGGCCGGTGTCGATCGCGGGCTGTGCGGTGGCGGGCACAGCGGCGCCGATGATGCCGGTGTCGGTGACGTCGAGTGGCTTCATCCCGGCCTCAGATCCCGCTCGCCTGCGTGTTCATCTGCGCGGCGTTCTCGCCGTCGGTCTCCTCGAACAGCGAGGCGGCCGAGAAGGCTTTCCACGACAGGTCGTTGTACTTACCGGCCAGATCGTGGATGTCCTTGGCCTGCAATACTTGCGCGGCCGCGAAACTGGCCAGGTAGTCGGCGCCGATCAGGCCGAACACCGGCGTCAGCGCCGACACCTGGCCGATCAGATCCATATCGGCCGCGGCCGTGATCTGGCCCGCGATCGTGGCGTGCTCCGTGGCGAACTGCCGGACCGCCGTGGGATCTACCGAGAATTCACTCATCGAGTGGCCCCCCATCCGTCGTAATGTGCTGTCGCCGCATCGGACGGCTCGCGACGACTGGTGCGACCCGACCGCTCCGAACGTTCCTGCTTGTCCCACCCCGAAGCGATCGCGCCGTCGCCGGCCGAGGCCGCTACGGTTCGGCTCAATATAGCCGATGGTTACCACAGGTTTCGAGTTCATCGCCCCCTCGGCCGCCCGCCGCCGGATCCGCCCCACAAACTAGAACATGTTGCAAATTAGAACAAGTTCTATATTCTCGGTGCCATGAAGGTCGCAGTGACCGGCGCAGCCGGGTACCTAGGCACGAATCTACTCCGCCTGCTCACCGCCCACGGGCACGAAGTGGTCGCCGTCGACCGCGTGATCCCGGAGCACCCGAGGCCGGGCGTCACCTGGGTCGATGGCGACGTGCTCGATCCCGCCTCGATGCGCGCGGCGCTGGCCGGCGCGGAGGTCGTCTACCACCTCGTCGCGGTCATCACGCTGGCCGATCGCAACGAACTCGCCTGGCGGGTCAACACCGAGGGCGTTCGTGTCGTCGCCGAGGCGGCACTGGCGGTCGGCGCCCGGCGCATGGTGCATGCCAGTTCCATCCACGCCTTCGACCAGTACAGCTGCGGCGGCCACATCGACGAGACCTCGGTACGGTCGACCGATCCCGGCCTGCCGGTCTACGACCGGTCGAAGTGGGCGGGCGAGGTCGCCCTGCGCGAGGTGATCGCCAAGGGGCTCGACGCGGTGATATGCAACCCCACCGGCGTATTCGGCCCGGCCGATTACGGCGTGCCGCTCTCCCGCATCAACCGATCACTGCGTGACGCAGCCCACGGCCGACTGCCCGCGATGGTCGACGGCGGATTCGACCTGGTCGACGTACGCGATGTGGCCGCGGGGTTGATCCTGGCGGGCGAAAAGGGCCGCACCGGCGAGAACTATCTACTCGGCGGCACGATGATCTCGATGACCGACGTGTGCACGCTGGCCGCACAGCAGCGCGGCAAGCGCGGACCGCGCATCACGATCCCCCCGAAACTGGTCGGCCGGCTCATCCCGGTACTCGAGCCGATCGGCAAGATGCTCGGCACCGACATCCTGTCCAAGGCCGCGCTCGGCGCCCTGATCTCCGCACCGGCGGTCGACCACAGCAAGGCCACCACCGAACTCGGCTACCAGCCGCGGCCGATCGAGGAAACGGTGCGCGACCTCGTCGCCTTCTTCGACGACCCGGCGAGCGTGGAGGCGTCCGACGCGCGGACACCGCTTGACACGCCCTAGAACGCGTGTTCGACTGGTCCGGTGCGGTGGCAGAACCAGATACTGGACGCCGACGACGGCGCTCTGCCCGGCCTGAGCCGAGCAGAGTTCGTCCGCACCGTGACCACCCCGGAGTTCGATGACATCACCTTCCACGAGGTGCTCTGCAAGAGTGCGCTGAACCGGGTACCCGAGGAGAGCGGTCTGCCGTTCCGCTGGACGGTCAACCCGATGCGCGGGTGCTCGCACGCCTGCCGCTACTGCTTCGCCCGCCCCACGCACGAATACCTGGATCTGGACGCGGGCCGCGATTTCGACACCGAGATCGTGGTGAAGACGAACGTGGCGGCCGTGCTGCGCCGGGAGCTCGGCAAACGCTCCTGGCATCGCGAGCCGGTCGCGCTGGGGACCAACACCGATCCGTACCAGCGCGCCGAAGGGCGATACCGGTTGATGCCGGGCATCATTCGCGCGCTCACCGATGCGGGGACGCCGTTCTCCATTCTCACCAAGGGCACGCTGCTTCGACGGGATCTGCCGCTGCTCACCCTCGCCGCCCGTGAGGTGGACGTGCGGCTGGCGGTGTCGATCGCCCTGCTCGATCCCGACCTGCACCAGCAGATCGAGCCGGGCACGCCGTCGCCGAGGGCGCGCCTGGACTTGGTGAGCGCGTTGGCCGAGGCCGGCTTCGCGGTGAACGTCATGGTCGCGCCGATCATTCCGTATCTGACCGACAGCAAGACCCATCTCGACGAATTGTTCGGCGCGATCGCGACGGCGGGCGCGGCCTCGGCGGTCACCATCCCGATGCATCTGCGCGGCAGCACACGCGGCTGGTTCCTGGGCTGGCTGGCCGAAACCCACCCGGCGCTGCTGCGCCGGTACCGGCAACTGTACGGACGAGGCGCGTACGTCGGCCCGGAGTACGCGGGCTGGCTGCGCGAGCGCACCACTCCCCTGCTCGAGCACCACGGTCTGATCAGGCCACCCGCCGAACCCGCGGCGCCCGCGGCCGCTTCACCGCGCGTTACGGACCCGCAACTGGCGCTGTTCGCCTGACCGCTCGCCGCACCGCGTAACGCTTGTATTCGCGACGCAGAATCCACTTTGCCGCCCGCGGCGGTCTTCTCGGAGTAGGTTGGCGAGAGGGACCTTCTCACGCGACTTCTCTGTGACGAGGAAGTGAAGCAGGCATATGGATCCGCACGATGTCGATCGCCGCCAGGATTCCGGATCCCGCACGGCGACCGCGAAATTGGAGCAGGTCGTGATCCGATTCGCCGGTGACTCCGGCGACGGCATGCAGCTGACCGGCGACCGTTTCACCCATGAGGCCGCCGCTTTCGGCAACGATCTGGCGACCCAGCCCAACTTCCCCGCGGAGATCCGCGCGCCCCAGGGCACGCTCCCCGGAGTCTCCTCCTTCCAGATCCAGATCGCCGACTACGACGTGCTCACCGCGGGCGATCAGCCCGACGTGCTGGTCGCGATGAATCCGGCGGCGCTGAAGGCCAACCTGGCAGACCTGCCGCGCGGCGGCACGGTCATCGTCAACACCGACGAGTTCACCAAGCGCACGCTGACGAAGGTCGGATACTCCACCGACCCGCTGACCGACGACACGCTGGCCGATTTCGTGGTCCATCAGGTGCCGATGACCTCGCTCACCTTGGCCGCCGCCGAACCGGCGGGTGTCGGCAAGAAGGACGGCCAGCGCGCGAAGAACATGTTCGCCCTGGGCCTGCTGTCGTGGATGTACGGCCGTCCGCTCGGCGGCACCGAACGCTTCCTGCGCGAGAAATTCGCCGACGCGCCCACCATCGCCGAGGCGAATCTGCTGGCCTTCCGAGCGGGCTGGAACTACGGCGAGACCACCGAGGCGTTCGCGACCACCTACGAGATCGCGCCGGCCACCCTGCCGCCGGGCACCTACCGTCAGATCACCGGCAACACCGCCCTGGCCTACGGGCTGATCACCGCCGGGCAGTTGTCCGGGCTGCCGGTATTCCTCGGCACCTATCCGATCACACCGGCCTCGGACATCCTGCACGAACTGAGCAAGCACAAGCATTTCGGCGTGACCACCTTCCAGGCCGAGGACGAGATCGCCGCGATCGGCGGGGCACTCGGCGCGGCGCTCGGCGGCTCACTGGGAGTGACGAGCACGTCCGGCCCTGGACTGGCACTGAAGAGCGAGACCATCGGTCTGGCGGTCATGACGGAACTGCCGCTGGTGATCATCGACGTCCAACGCGGCGGACCGTCGACCGGTCTGCCGACCAAGACCGAGCAGGCCGATCTGTTGCAGGCGCTGCACGGGCGCAACGGCGAGTCCCCGGTGGCGGTGCTCGCCCCACGCTCGCCCGCCGACTGCTTCGCCACCGCGGTGGAGGCGGCCAGGATCGCGCTCACTTACCGCACCCCGGTGCTCCTGCTCTCCGACGGCTCGATCGCCAACGGCTCCGAACCATGGTCCATCCCCGACGTGGCCGCGCTCGAACCGATGGATCCGGCGTTCGAGCCACCCGCCGAAGACGACGACACGGCCTTCCAGCCCTACGCGCGTGATCCGGAGACACTGGCCAGGCCGCTGGCCGTGCCGGGGACCAAGGGGCGTGCGCATCGGATCGGCGGATTGGAGAAGGCCGACGGCAGCGGGGACATCTCCTACGACCCGGCCAACCACGAGCTGATGGTGCGGCTGCGCCAGGCGAAGATCGACGGCATCGCGGTCCCGGAGGTGACCGTCGACGATCCGGACGGGCGTGCGGAACTGCTGCTCATCGGCTGGGGTAGCTCCTACGGCCCCATCGGGGAGGCGTGCAGGCGAGCGCGGCGCCGGGGCGTGCCGGTCGCCCAGGCGCATCTGCGACACCTCGCGCCGCTGCCCGCGAACCTGGGCGACGTGCTGCGGCGCTATCGCACGGTGGTGGCGCCGGAGATGAACGGCGGCCAGCTGGCGGTGTTGTTGCGGGCGAAGTATCTGGTGGACGTGCGGCCGTGGACGAAGATCGCGGGCACCGCCTTCTCGGCGAGCGAGCTGGTCGGCGTCATCGACGCCGCGCTCGACGGCTCGCTCGACGAGATGGAACAGGACAAGGCCTTCACCGCCCGGGCGCGGGCGAGCTACCTCAGGAGTGACCGGTGACCATCATGGACCCCTCGCCACTGCTGCACACCGACCTGGGACTGACCGGCGTCTCCGGTGTCCCCGTCGCCGACGCGCCGCAGAAGGTCAAGGATTTCACCTCCGACCAGGAAGTGCGCTGGTGCCCGGGCTGCGGCGACTACGTCATCCTCGCCACCGTGCGCGGATTCCTGGCCGAGCTGGGGTTGCGCCGGGAGAACCTGATGTTCGTCTCCGGGATCGGTTGCTCGAGCCGTTTCCCGTACTACCTGGACGCTTACGGCATCCACTCCATCCACGGGCGCGCGCCCGCCATCGCGACCGGGCTCGCGGTGACCCGGCCGGATCTGTCGGTGTGGGTGGTGACCGGCGACGGCGACGCGCTGTCCATCGGCGGCAACCATCTGATCCACGCGCTGCGCCGCAACGTCAACATGACGATCCTGCTGTTCAACAATCGCATCTACGGGCTGACCAAAGGCCAGTACTCGCCGACGTCCGAGCAGGGGAAGATCACCAAGTCCACGCCGTCGGGGTCGGTGGATCACCCGTTCAACACACTGTCGGTGGCGCTGGGCGCGGAGGCCACCTTCGCCGCTCGGGCCCTCGATTCCGACCGCCACGGCCTGACCGAAGTGTTGCGCGCCGCGGCGACCCACCGCGGCACCTCGTTCGTGGAGATCCTGCAGGACTGCCCGATCTTCAACGACGGCTCGTTCGACGCGCTGCGCCGCGACAACGCCGCCGACCATCTCGTGCCGCTGCACCACGGGCAGCCGATCACCTTCGGCTCGAACGGTCGATTCGCTGTCATACGACAAGGTTTCGGACTGGCGGTGGCACCGACGGCCGACGTCGCGGCGGCCGACATCGTGGTGCACGACGCCGAGACCGACGATCCTGAATACGCCTACGCGCTGTCGCGGCTCGGCGGCCAGGATCTCACCCACGTGGTCACCGGCGTCCTCCGCAGCGTCGAACGCCCGACCTACGACGACGGGGTACGCGCACAGAACGCTCAGGCGGTCGAACGCACACCACGGCAACCGGATGCGCTGCAGCGACTGCTGAACGGACCGGAGACCTGGACGGTGGGCTGAGGCCCGGGCCCACCCGGGCCGATCCCGTGGTTCAGTCCTTCTTGGCGAAGCCGAGACCGATGACGGCGTCGCGTTCGGCGGTCAGCTCGGCGACCGAGGCGTCGATCCGCTCACGGGAGAACTCGTCGATCGCCAAGCCCTCGACGACGGTGTAGCGGCCGTCGGCACAGGTCACCGGAAACGAGCTGATCAAGCCCTCCGGCACGCCGTAGGAACCGTCGGAGGGCACCGCCATGGAGGTCCACTCGCCCGGCGCGGTGCCGAGCACCCAGTCGTGGATGTGGTCGATGGCCGCGCTCGCCGCGCTCGCCGCCGAGGACGCGCCTCTGGCCTGGATGATGGCGGTGCCGCGCTGCTGCACGGTGGGGATGAACTCCTCGCTCAGCCACTCCCGGTCGACGAGCTCCAGGGCCGGTCGGCCCGCGACGGTGGCGTGCGTGATGTCGGGGTATTGGGTGGCGGAGTGATTGCCCCACACCGCGACTCGATGGATGTCCGCGCCGGGCACGCCGGTCTTCTTCGCCAGCTGTGCGATGGCCCGGTTGTGGTCCAGCCGGGTCATGGCGGTGAATCGGTCGGCGGGCACGTCCGGGGCGTTACTCGCCGCGATGAAGGCGTTGGTGTTGGCGGGATTGCCGACGACGAGGACCTTCACGTCGTCGGCGGCGCTGGCATCGATCGCCTGTCCCTGATCGGTGAAGATGGGGCCGTTGGCGGCCAGCAGATCCGAACGTTCCATCCCCGCCGTGCGCGGTCGCGCGCCGACCAGCAGGGCGACGTTCGCGCCCGAGAACCCGATCCACGGATCGTCGCTGATGTCGATCGAGTCCAGCAGCGGGAACGCGCCGTCCTCGAGTTCCATCGCCACGCCCTCCAGCGAGCCGACGGCCGCCGGGATCTCGAGTAGCCGCAGACGGACGGGGGTGTCCGGGCCGAGCATCGCCCCGGACGCGATACGGAACAACAGGCCGTAGGCGATCTGCCCGGCCGCACCGGTCACGGTGACGGTCACGGGGGTGTTCCGGTCGGCGGCGCTCACCACAACTCCTCGGGGTCGACTGTCTGTCGCTGCCCACCCTAGCGATTCTCACCACCGCCGAGTCCGGGTGGTGAGCTACGGAACAGCCCGCGAGTTCACAGCAGTTCGGCGACCTCGCGATCGGTGAGCACGATCGGCGAAACGTAGTCCTTCGCCCGTGCTGTGCGCGCCGCGCGATACAGCGGACGCTCCTCGAGTCCCGCGTCCCTCGCCTCGGCCCGCAACTGCCGGACGAGCAGGTCCGACACCGCGACGGACGTCGCGGAACTTCCCGTGGCCAGTGCGTCGGCGAGCTTTCGCAGACCGAGCAGGTGCAGTTCCCGTCCGCTGCCCGAATCGGTGTACATGGCCAGCGGAACGACCTGGATGTGACCGCCCCCGGTCAGGCGCAGCGCGACCCGGCTCAATCGGCCCGGATAGACGATCAGTTCCACCCGGTCCGCCGAGGCCACCTCGATGCGCTGTTCGCCGAGGAACCGGCGCGCGTGTACGGTGGCGCCGATCAACCAGATCCGGCGGCGCCCCAGTGCCAGCGCGGAGAACATGGTCGGTACGCCGACGACTACGCCGACGGCCAGCGCCACCGGCCAGGAGACGAAGATCGCGGCGAGGAATCCCGCGCCGACACCGATGCCCACCGCCGCCAGCGCGAGCCTGCGCAGCATGGGCGTGTAGGTCTCCGGGGCCACCAGATCGAGCCCCACCCGCTGTTGCGTCACCGGCCGATCGGCGTTCGGGTCCACTTGTCACCTCTTCGAGCACACGCCACGACATCGCGGTTCACGATGTCGCGCACCCGGCGCACGACGGCCGTCCGACCGGGGCGGCGGATACCGTGCGCCGGTACGCAAGCCGCTACGCCCGACCGGTCGCAGCCGCCGCACCGGGCACGACCGGTCCGGCGTAGCCGGAGTGCGCAACAACGGTACCTCTGTCGGCCCGGTGTCGACCGGCGGTCACCGGATCGGGACCGCGTTCAGGAGCCGGACAACTCCGTGCGCAGCACCTCGACGAGGTCGGGCAGGGCCACCTGTCGCTGATCACCGGTGCTCATGTCCTTGACCACGATGGCGTCCTCGGCCAGCTCGCGCTCGCCAAGTACCAGCGTGAACCGGGCGCCCGAACGATCGGCGGCCTTCATGGCTCCCTTCACCCCACGCCCGCCGTAGGCCAGGTCGACTCGCACGCCTGCTGCCCGCAACTGTGCGGCCAGCACCACCAGACGCTGTTTGGCGGCGTCGCCCATCGGCACGCCGAAGACCTCGCAGCGCGCGGGACTGCCCGCCGACTTACCTTCGGCCTGCAGTGCCAGCATGGTGCGGTCCACGCCGAGTCCGAAGCCGATGCCGGACAAGGGCTGCCCGCCGAGCTCGGCCATCAGCCCGTCGTAGCGCCCGCCGCCGCCGATGCCCGACTGCGCGCCGAGACCGTCGTGCACGAACTCGAAGGTGGTCTTGGTGTAGTAGTCCAGGCCACGGACCATGCGCGGGTTCACCACGTAGGGCACGCCCAGTGCGTCGAGGTGGCCGAGTACCTGCTCGAAGTGCGCCTTGGCCGATTCGGAGAGGTGGTCGATCATCAGCGGCGCGGCGGCGGTCATCTCGCGCACCTGCGGACGCTTGTCGTCGAGCACGCGCAGCGGGTTGAGCTGGGCGCGGCGGCGGGTCTCCTCGTCGAGCGGAAGCTCGAAGAGGAACTCCTGCAACAGTTCCCGATACTGCGGACGGCAGGTCTCGTCGCCCAGCGAGGTGACTTCCAGCCGGAAGCCCTCCAGGCCCAGCGAGCGGAAGCCCGCGTCGGCCACGGCGATGACCTCGGCGTCCAGCGCCGGATCGTCGATGCCGATGGCTTCGACGCCGACCTGCTGCAACTGCCGGTAGCGACCGGCCTGCGGGCGCTCGTAGCGGAAGAACGGGCCGGCGTAGGCCAGCTTCACCGGCAGCTGACCACGGTCGAGACTGTGCTCGATGACGGCGCGCATGACGCCCGCGGTGCCCTCGGGGCGCAGCGTGACGCTGCGATCGCCGCGATCGGCGAAGGTGTACATCTCCTTGGTGACCACGTCGGTGGACTCGCCCACGCCGCGGGCGAACAGCGCGGTGTCCTCGAAGATCGGCAGCTCGATATGCCCGTACCCGGCCAGTCGGGCGGCTTGCAGAAGACCGTCGCGCACGGCGACGAACTCGGCCGAGCCGGGTGGCACGTAGTCCGGTACCCCCTTCGGGGCGGAGAAGCTGCTGGTCTTGGTCACGATGTTCCAGTTTTCCCCACGGCGCCCCGACAAGTCCAACCGGTTACCCGTTCCGGGGTACGCGGCGGAGGAACACCTCCGATGTGAGCCGAAGAGGCAGATTCCCTCTCATCGTCCGGGGACCGGCATCGGCACCGGTGAGCAGCCGCTCTGCGCCTGGTTCCCCGAAGACGTCGGAGGCCCGCCGCCGACAGCGGGGAACGCGCGGCCGGCGCAGTGCGCGGCCCTCTCGGCGATCGAGGTCCCTGCCCGACCTCGACTCGCGGGTCTCCCACAGCGTTCGACAACGGCGACATGATCTCCCTCTCAGCAAGAGATGGCACACTCTTACCTCGACGTACGCCGACACGGGAGGATTGTGGTAGTGCCGAGCAACGAACAGCGACGAGCAGCGGCCAAGCGCAAGCTGGAGCGTCAGCTGGCCAATCGGGCCGAGCGGGCGCGTAAGCGGAAGCAACTGACGATCGCGGGATCGGTGCTCGGTGTCGCGGTGCTGGTCGGCGCCGTCGCCGGGGTGTATTTCCTCACCAAGGGCGACGGCGGCGACAGCGCGAACAACGCAGCCGATACCACCGAAGCCGCTTTCTCGGCGGCGCCCGCACCGGATCCGGCACCGAAGCCGGAAACGGTGAACTGCCTCTACACCGACGGCGCCCCGAGCGCGAAGCCGGTGCAGAAGCCGAGCCGCACCGAGGGCATCCCGACCTCCGGGGCAGACGCCAGGGTCAGCGTGAGCATGGACACGAGCCAGGGACCGCTGGGGCTGACACTCAACAACGCCGAGTCGCCCTGCACGGTGAACAGTTTCGTCAGCCTGGCGACCCAGGGATTCTTCGACGACACCGAGTGCCACCGGATGACCACGAGCGACACGCTGAAGGTGCTGCAGTGCGGTGACCCGACCGGCACCGGTCAAGGCGGGCCCGGGTACATGTACGCCAACGAGTACCCCACCGATCAGTACGCCGAGGGCGATCCGGCCTCGATGGAACCCATCCGCTACGAGCGCGGTGTGCTGGCGATGGCCAACGCGGGTGCCGGAACCAACGGCAGCCAGTTCTTCCTCGTCTACGGCGACTCTCAGCTGCCGCCGCAGTACACCATCTTCGGCACCGTGGACGAATCCAGCCTGGCCACCCTGGACAAGATCGCCGAGATCGGCCAGGACGACTCCAACGGCCCCGGCGACGGCAAGCCGAACAGTCCGGTAACGATCCAGGCGGTAAGCCTGGACTGATCAGGTTCACCCGGCTGAAGTGGGTAGTTCTCGGGTAATCTCGAAAAATACACAGGTTCTTCTCAGTACTCCTGTTCGAAGTACCTCCGTTCGTCCACAGCGACCACTTTCAGCATCGGGGAGCAGCCATGTCCGAGGAATTGGACGATATCGGCAAGGAAACAGCGGCCGTGATGAAGACGATGTTGAGCTTGGCCACCCTGGTCGCGCTGCGCACCCGCGAGCGCGGCCAGAAAGAAGCCGAGGCCCGCGTCAAGATCACCGAAGCGCGCATGAAGGAGGCCAAGGAGCTACGGATGCGCGAGGAGCGGGAGTCCAAGGCCAAGGACCCCCGAAACCTGGAGCTCGCCCGGCTGGTCGAGTCCAACTCCTCCGTCAAAGGCCTTTCGCTGGAGAAGGAGTCGGTCGGCTCGATGATGTCGAGCGCCGCCGGTTCGATGGCGGACTCGGCGAGCGGATCATCCGGACCGTCGCTTCCACAGTTCAGCTACGACTCGGCGGAGCGGCGCAGCGCGGTGGCCGCGCATCTGGAAAAGATGGGTGTCGCACCGGATCTGGCAGCGGTACGCATGCTGATGGAAGTCGGTCAGGGTCTGCCCGCCGAAGAGGCGGTCCGCGCCAAGACCGCCGAAGCCAGGTCGACCAATCGCAGCAGGGAGCTGGAGGGGCGCGGACTGGAACGCACCCGCGGCTGAACCGAACGCGAACGACGAGCGAGACCCGCCGGATGTCCGGCGGGTCTCGCTCGCTTCACAGTCCTTGTGGCACAGCGTCGTTCGATCGTTCGGATCAGACCCGGAAGTCCTCCGGCGCCGGGCTGTCGAACTGCCCGCGGGCCGGCGAACGCAGCGGCAACGGGTTGAGCATGTCCTTGTGCCCGTTGCGCACGCTGCAGTACTTGAACGGCCCGCGCGGATCGAACAGCTTGCTCATGTGCGGATCCGCGTGATCGAGCAGCCACACACTCATGCCCGTCGCCGGATCCAGCCGCAAGTGCTCCCAGGCTCGCCACAGCGAGTCCAGCCGAACGGCGGCCTCGGCATGGCGGAACCATTCCGGGCACCAGACGGTCTCGCTGATGTCGGTCACCTGACGCCGGTAGACCACGCTCAGATAATTCTCGACGAACTCGACCACAGTGTTGTAAACGGTCTTCCCCGCCATGGGAGGACCGGGGGGTAGGTTGTGGGTCACCGAAGCACCTCTTCTCCGTTACTTGCCGACATGTCCACCACCGACGTGGCCGCTGCGCAACCGTTCACCGTGGCCGAGCCTCGATCTCACCGGCGGGCGGATCCGCCGGATCCAGCTCCGCTATCGGCTCGTCGTCGGACTTGCGCAGCTCGGGCTTGTCCGGCGAGGGATCCAACCCGGACGGTTCCGGGCCGGATTTCTTCGTCAGCGCGGGCGAGACGATCGCCGCGCTGATCCGCTTCTTGGTCTGCGGATCGTGCTGGTCGATCGACTTCTTCACCGCGGTCGCGTATTCGCCCTCCCACCACGGCACCGTGCGCACCAGCACAGCGGGCTGGCCGGAGGTGAACACGACAGCCCGCCCGCGCGGCAGGGTCGTCAACGCGTTCACGCTCAGTGTCTTCGACGACGACAGCGACCGCGAATAGCTCTTGCCGCCCTTGGATTCGGAGACCGACTGCGAGATCGAGTCGTATTCGCCGATCGCCTCGGAACGGTCACGCAGGAAGTTCATGTCGTCGATGCCGCTGCCGATGACCTTGACATTGGCCGCCGACCACAACGCCGCCATACCCGCGTCGCCCCAGCAGCGCGCACCCTGCGCCCAGGACTGCAGCACCGTCATCACCACAATGCCGCGCGAGCCGAAGTGGCTGTACTGCTTGGGCAGATCCTTCCAGCGCACCACGTTGGCCGCCTCGTCGAGCACCGCGAGCAGCGGAATCGGCAGCCGCCCGCCGCGCGAACGCGCCGCCTTGTACATGGCGACGTCGATCACAGCCTCGGTCAGCGCACTCACCAGCGGCGCGGCCGAACCGCGGCCCTCCAGCGACAGCGAGTAGAGGGTGCCGTTCTTGTCGATGAACGTGGACTCGTCGAACTGCATGCGCGGCTTGCCGGTGTCGGGATCGGCCCCGGGCAGGATCCAGTCGTGGATGTTGGACAGCTGCAGCGAGCGCACCATCTTCTTGGCGGTGCCGAAGATGCCGCTGCGCGTGCGCGGATCGGCGTTGTACTGCATGGCCAGACCGGACGCCATCGCCTGATGGGCCGAGCCACGCAGCAGTTCGATCGGCTCGGTGTCCTGCGAGTTGGTCACCCATTCCCACACCTGCACGATCGGGTACTCGCCCACCGCCGCCGCGAGGAACAGTGCCGCCAACAGGTCTTCGGCCTCGGGATCGAAGAAGTCGTCCTTCTTGCCCTCGCCGCCCTCGTCGGCGTCGGCGAAATGCCCGGCCAGTCGCTGGGCGCGCATCTCCTTGCCCGGCCGGTCGGAGTTGACCCAGGCAAGCGGATTCCAGTACCAGCTCGGGCTCTCGTCGGCGACGCCCTGCGGATCGAAGACGAAGGTGGGGCTGCCCTTCTGCTCGCGCACGTCGCGGGTGGCGTCCACCACGTCACGCTTGTTCGAGGTCGCGATCACCGGGCCGATGGCGGCCAGGACGGCCGGGATCACCCGCGAGGTCGACTTCCCCTGCCGCGGCCCCCAGATGTCGAGGTGCAGGTCCTCGTAGGAGCCGTAGAGCATCACGCCGTCGGCCACGCTCACGCCGATCGGGACGCCGGGAGCGTCGTGGTAGCCCAGCTCGATCCCCAGCTGAGCGGCCTTCTCCCTGACCCCGGCCTCGGTGAGCGCGTAGACCGCGCCGCCGCTGCCCATGTACTGCGCCTTCGCGTCCACCGGCAGCACGCCGACCGTGGCCCGCTTCGCCCGCTGCTTGCGGATCCACAGGAAGGCGATCGCGGCCGCGATCACCAGCAGCACGATCATCGTGGAGGCGAACGGCCAGCTGTACTTACCGCGGGCCATTCCCGCGGTGACCTCGATCGGGTTGATCGGCAGCTGCTGCGGCGAGCCCGACAGCTGGTTCCCCAGATGCAGAGCGGCCATCAGCAGCGCGAACACACTGAATCCGGCGTAGACGGCGATCAGGCCCAGATCGGGGTCGGGTATCGCCGGATCCGTCACCTTTTTCGTCTTCGCCATCCCTGCCTCCTCGAATCGCCACGCGGGATAATTGCTGTCTTGTGGTCAGCCGAACGCATCCAGCCGCCATCCTTCGGCGGTGTTCACCACCGTGGCGATCACCGTCGTGGCCGGTAACGCCTCGGTGCGACCGTCGGGATAGACGACGGTCTGTTCGATGCCGATCTTGAACTGCTGGACCTCGCCGCCGCTCTCGCCGGGCGGCCGTTCGCCGGAGGCGAAGGTGAACGCCTCGACCCGCGCGCCCGCCCGCGCCCATTCCGCCCAGCGCAGCGATGGATTCGGCGATTCGCCCGGTGAGTTGTCCAGCATGCGGACGAGGCTGGGGCCCAACCATGTGCGGGCTCGGCGCAATGCCTCACCGTGCGCTTCGTCGGCCGGGTGCCAGGTGTAGATCTCGCGCAGGGCCGTCACCGCGACCCCCTCCGGGGTGACCGGATCGGGCGCGGGTGCCTGTTCCAGCAGCCGAGTGGTCGTGGGAATCCCGCCGGCCGAGCCGGATTCGGAGCTCTCGCCCGAGCCGCAGGCCGCGGCGAAGACCGCCATGCTCGCCATGAGCATCACCACCAGTGTCGCGCGGGATCGTCCGTGCTTCCAGGCTAGCTGCCCTACCGTCCCCGGCAGCCGCCTCGACACCGCCTTTCCGCTGCCGTGTCGGCCTCTGTCGGCCCGTCGTGCCTTCCCGGCTCCGCGTTCGCTCACAGGATCCTCCGCATCCGTGCGTCTCCCGGTACCGCGACCTCGCTCACGCCGCCCGCGCCGGTGTACCGGCCCGCGGGAGCGGACTGGATCATCCGGCCGTCACCCGCGTAGATGCCCACCTGCGCGGGGCCGCGCGGGCCGAAGGAACTGAACACCAGATCACCCGGCTGTGCCTTGCGTGTCGGAATCTCCTCGCCGAACTCCCACTGCTGCTCGGCGGTGCGCGGCATGACGATCTCACCGGCCGAGGCCGCGAACACCGCCGCCGCCACCAGGCCCGGCCCGTCCATCCCGCCGTTGCTCGGCCCCTGAGGTCCGCCGCCACCCCACACGTACGGGGTACCCAGCCAGTCCTGAGCCGCCGCCAGGACCTGCGCGGAACCCCCGCCCTGCTCCGGACTGAACCGGCCCAGCGAGCCGGGCGCGCGGTACTGCGGTTCCATGGCGAGGATGTTCGCGACATAGGGGCGGGTCTCGAAATAGTGCGCCGCATACTGATTCGGCATGCCGCCGCTGGCCAGCACCGCGCCCTCACCGGCGTTGTAGGCGGCCAGGGTCAGCGAGGCGACATCGCCCTGCACCCGGCCCTCACGCTGCCACTGGGTGATCTTGCCCGCGATGGCACACATATAGCGGCCCTGGCCGATGATCGCGTCACCGTCGTCCCAGACGCTGGCCACACCGTTGCCGTCGGCATCGATGACGTAAGGACGTCCGTCGTCGGGATTGATGGAACTCGCCGTCCCCGGCAGGAACTGCGCCAAGCCCTGCGCGCCCGCCGGGGAGGTCAGGCCGCGCCGGAACCCGGACTCCTGCCTGCCCTGCGCCGCCAGCAGCGAGGGGGTGATCTGCGGGCACAGCGACCCGGCCCGGCGGTACCAGACCTCCAGATCGGCGGGCACCTTGCCGGGCGCGAGCGCGCCGCCGGGACTGCCGAAACCGAGGTTGCACCGCGGGTCTGCCGAGTACCACTGCGCACCGCCGAGATCCGGGGTCGGCGCACCGTCGAGCCAGGGCATCGGGTCGATGTGGCGGCCGCCGGTGAACCGGCCGCCGGGCACGATCTCGAAATGCAGGTGTGGGCCGGTGGATTCGCCCGCCGAGCCGACAGCGCCGATCTGCTGACCCGCCCGCACGGTGTCCCCCACGCGCACCAGCACTCCGTGGTCCCACATGTGCCCGTACACCGCCGAGAACGACCGGCCGTTGACGTCGACAGAGTCGACGACGATCCAGTTGCCGAACCCCGAGGCGGGTCCGGCCGCCACCACCCGGCCGTCGGAGACCGAGAAGATCGGTGTGCCGTCGGCGGCCGCCATGTCGATGCCACGATGACCGCCGTTGCGGGAGCCGAAGACGTCGGAGACGGTGAAGGTGCCGATCGCCATCGGCAGCGTGCGCCTGATGGTTCCGCCGCTTGCCGCCTGCGTCACCGCCGCGGTCGTCGCCGCGCCGGTCTGCTCGCTTTCGGCGTTCGCGGCGGGCGCGATGCCCGGGTCCCCCGGCGGGACCAGTGCGGTGCGGCCGGCGCCGAGCAGTGTGGTGTCCGCGCACGGGTCCTCGACCGAGGGCAGCACCACGACCACGACCAAGGCCATCAGCGCGACGATCATGCCGAGGACGCCCCACAGCACGCCTTTCACACTCATCGCGACCACCCCCGCCTGCCCGGGCAGGCGCCGCGGTCGCTCGTCGACTCGCGGGTAGCGGTCACGGGCGTCGTCGGGCTTCGTCGAGGGTCCGCGCCAGTGTCCGGTTCATCTCGGCGGCGGCGGCCAATTGCTGCTGCAGCAGAGCCACTCGGCGCCGCAGGGCGAGCACGTCCATGCGCTCCACGCTCGGGCCCTGCGCGGCGCGTACCCAGTTGCGCACCGAATTGGGGTGCACGCCGATCTGTTCGGCGACCGCTCGGCAGGCCTCGGTCTCGCTGCGCAGTGTGCCGGTCAAGGCGACGACCTGCTCGACCGCCGCCTTGCGCACTTCCGGCGATACCTTGCGATACGAACGATGCGGCATCAATGCGCTCTCCCCCTCATGCCACGCTGCCGCTCGAAGGCCGACTGCGCGTGGCGGATTCGGTGAACTCGCTGAAGCGCTGGTTGGTGTCGTGGATGCCGCTGGCCCGTTCCGACTCGGTGAACTCCATCTGGAACGGGATGCCGGGACGGCGATCCTCACCGATCTTGAGCAGGAACTTGCCGGTACCCGGCGGCGTCGGCCGGACCTGGCCCGGCCGCAGCGCCTCACCGGTCAGCGCCTGCGGGGCCGACCAGCCGGTCACCATGTCGGCCTCGGTCGCGGTGAACGGCACGGTGCTGTCGAGTCGCCTGACCTCTTCGGCGGGTAGCGCGCCGAAGATCTTCGCCCGGGCGCGCTCCAGGAAGCCCAGCGCCTTGGCGATCGCGGCCTCGGTGCCCAGCGACTGCAGGTCCTTGATGGTGTGGCTGATCATGATCAGCGCGGTGGCGATGCTGCGTTGCAGACGGGTCAGCTCGTCGACGCGGTCCACCATGAAATCACCGAGGCCGAGCACCTGCCACAGCTCGTCCATCACCACCTGGAAGTAACGCTGCGGACCGAGTCCGGCATCGGCGAGCACGTGCGCTGCCTCCACCGAGGCGAAACCGTCGGCCCAGCACGCCAGCATGACCGCGGCCTTGAGCTTCTTGTCGCCGGTGGGGATGTGCGAGACGTCGATGCAGACCGCCACCGAGCCGGTGTCGATCGGCACGGTGGTCTGGCCGTTGAAGATCGCGCCGAAGGGGCCCTGGGTGAGCGCGCGCAGCGAACGGCGCAATCCCTTGATGGCGACCTGGTATTCGGCCTGATCGTCGGCGCCCGCGTCGAGCATGAGCTCCTCGCCGCCCGCGACGATCACCTCGAGCAGGTTCTCCATGATCGGCGGCTTGTCCGGGGCGTAGCCGCTGCCCGGCTGGTAGAGGATGCGCAGCGCGGTGGAGATCAGCGTCTCCTCGTAGTCGCGCACCCGGGCGCCGCGCACCAGCTCGACCAGGCCCGCGATCAGCGTGACCTGCCTGGCCCGGATGTCCTGGAGCACCTGCAATTGCAGTGCCGGGAACTCCTCCAGGCGGGGCACCACAGCGCCGAGCACGCCGGCGGCGAGCGGGTTGAGCTTGCCGTGGCCGTAGCCGAGGTCGATCACCTGGCCGCCGACCAGTTCCACCATCTTGCGGTAGTCGGGTTTGACGTCGGCCAGGATCAGCGGGGTGATGCCCTGGGCGATGCCGCCGAGCACGATGCGGCGCACCAGCGAGGATTTGCCGAAACCGTTGAGACCGAGCACGAACAGGCTCGGCGCGGTGATGAAGCTGCCGCGCATGAACCAGTTCATCGGGTCGAAGCACACCGGCGCGCCGGTGTGCAGATGCGAACCCAGCGGCGTACCGATCAGCGGCGCGCCCGCGCCGACCGACCACGGCCACAACCCGGCGACCTGGGCGGTGGTGGCCCGGTATTCGACCGGCCTGCCGACCACGTTCGCCCGGCCGCCGCCCGGGCCCGCGTAGCCGCGGTCGGTGAGCGGTGCGGTGGCGCGGTCGAATCCGTCCTCGATGGTCTGCTCGGCGCGCGCGGCGTAGTTACGCCTGCGGACGTCGTCGGTGTGGACGCGGAAGGTCGCCCACGCCGCGCGCAGACCGGCCCCCTCGCGGCTGACCTCTTCCAGCCGCGCCCTGGTGGCCGGGTCCAGCAACGGCGGCCCGGACTGTTTACGCTTGTCGGCCTTCTGCTTCGCGCGGCGGGCGGCCTTCTCGGTGGGCGCGCCCATCGCGCGGTCGGCGGTGTGATCGAGGCGGCCACGGCCGCGATCGCTGTCACGATCGCGCACCGGACGGGCCGGACGCCCGTTCTCGTTGCGCGGCAAGCGATCACCGCGCGATGCCCGTTCCCGGTCGAGCCGGGCCGGGCGCGCGTCGTTTCCCCGGCCGCGCTGCGCGTCCTGCCTGCGCTCGACCGGCATCCTGTCTTCGCCGCGATCGGTGGGCGGGCGCGGACGCCGCACCGGCTCCCTGCCGCGGTCCTGACCGGAACCACGAGCGGGATTCGGCGCGGGCCGCCGCGGGCGCGCGCCCTCCTCCCTGCGGCGTGGACCGAGGTCCTCGTCGTCGTACGGCCGCGCCCACTGCTCGCGCTCGTCCGGTGCCGGGCGCCGCTCGCGGTGCCCGGTCGTCGTGCGCTCCCTCACGGGTGGCTCGTGTTCGCGTGCCATGGTCAGCTCACCCCGCCAATGCCTTCGGAATGGTCGCGTGCTCCGGCAGGATGACGCCGCAGCCGAGCGATGCCGCGAAGGCCGCGCCCTGGTAGCGGTAGCACCGCCGGATCTTCAACCGCGCCTGGGTGGACAGGTCGCGGGTGATGGCCTCGATGCGCGGCAGATCCCCGCGCAGCGGTTCGGTGATGGTGACCAGCGCGCCGAAGCGGGTCACGCCGTGGCCCCTGGCCTGCTCTTCGCGCGCCTGCTGGGTGGCGCCGACCCGCAGCGTCGCCGCGGCCGAGACCACGCCACGTTCGCTCTGCTGGGCGACCAGCGCGTTCTTGAAGTCGTCGTCGACGATCTCGGCGGCGTCGGCCGCCGAATGCGGCCGGTAGACGATGGCGATGCGCTTGCGCGGCACCTCCGGGTTCGGCGCCAGCAGCCGCTGCAGCACCCGCTCGTCGACCGCGCCCTCGGGGGCGGCGTCCATCTCCCAGGTGACCGAGCGGCCGCCGTCGTGGATGAAGTGATCCCACTTCTCGTCGTGCGAGACCGGACCCGCGTCGGCCCAATCCAGCCCGTGCCCTTCGGGTTCGGAGGCCGCGACCTCGAGGTCGGCCTGCGAGGCCGGGTCGTAGCTGCGGCGGATGAACGCGATCACCTCGTCGGCCGACATCGGCTGGGCGCGCACGCCCGCCTCGGCCAGCGCCGCGCAGATGCCCGGCAGTCGCCTGCCGATCTCGACGGCCTCCTCGGCGGGGTTCTTGCGGCGCTCGGCGGTGGTGGCCTTGAAGGTGATCGCCACGCGCGGCAGCAATTGCACCCGTTCCTGCGGCAATTCGGTGGCCAGCTCGTACATCACCTGCTGGGCCAGCTCCGGCGCTTCCGGCTTGGTGATCGTGGAGACCTCGGTGAGCAGCCGGTTACCGGTCTCGGGCACGGTGTCGATCACCGGCACCACGGCCACGATGTCGCTGGTCTGGCCGACCGAGGCCAGGAAGGTGCCCCACGCGGAGACCCAGCGGTCGATCACCGGCTGGTCGACGGCCTCGTGGCCCTGTGGCCAAGCCCGCAGCACCACGGTGTATTGCGCGAACTGCGGCAGATGGATCATGCCGAAGCTGTAACCGCCCGCGTCGATGCCCTCGTAGAGCTTCGATGGGGCGAGCAGACCGGGCAGCCGGGTGACGCCACCGGGGATGCGGGAGAACCGGCCGCCCCGATACACGTGTTCGCCGCGACTGCGCGAGCGCATCCAGTTGAACATCATCAATCCCGTCTCGTAGCCCGAGCGGCCCCCCGTCCGCCACACCAGTGGAACCATCACCGCCACACCGACGCCGCCGACGATCAGGCCCAGTGTGAATCCACCGACCATCGCACAGATCAGCGCGGTGATCACGACGACGAAGCCGATCACCGTCTCTTCCCAGCGCAGGCCGAACAGGCCCGCGCTGCGCGGCTTCTGCCACAACCCGTAGGAGCGGCGCTCGTAGGTGTCGCTGATCGTCATCGCGGAATGGTGCTCCTCCCGAGGTCGGGCGAACGGTTCGCCCAACGATCCCCTGCCACATCACCCATCGTGTCGTCGGCTCGGCGCATACCGCTGGTCGCGGCTCTGGCCGCGCCGACCCGTCCGGCCGCGGTGGCGGCTCCGGAGGGTACTCCGCGGGAGCCCTGCGTGCCCGAGGCACGCGGACCGCCGCCCTGTGGATTGTGGGGACCCGGCCTGCCGCCGGGGCCACCCGCCCCACCCGGACGCGGACCGGAACCGCTGCCGCTGACATAGCCGGCCGAACCCGGTGCGGCGGCCTGCTTCACGCCGACCGCCTTGGTACCCATGGCGCCGAGCGCCGCCGCCGCGACCAGGGTGCCGCCCGCGGCGGTCAGACCCGAGCCGCCGGAGCCGACGATCGCGACCGCCGGAGTGACCAGGCGCATCAGCGCGGGCAGCACGAAGGCGACCGAGCACAGCAGCACGATGGCGACCAGCATGCGCTGGGCCTGTTCACCGTCGGGCATCGTCGAGGTGGACAGCCCGTCGACATGCCCCGCGGTGGTGAAGGCGATCATGTACACGATCGCGGCCACCGGCTTCCAGAGCATGAAGGCGATGATCCAGCCGACCAGCTTCTGGTAGGACTGCTTGCCGACGTTCATGCCGGAAGCCGCCGCCGCCAGCGGCAGCACGCCCGCCGCGATGATGAGCAGACCCTGTCGCACGATCGCCAGCACGATCTGCGCCAGCGCGCCGAGCAGGCCGACGATCGCGATGATCAGCACCAGACCCGGCGAGAATGCTTGCAAGGCACTGGTTTTCACCATCAGCTCGGCCATGTCCTTGGCGTTGCCGTTGGTCGAGTCCTCGATGATCCATTCCGCGAACCGGTCCGAGGCCTGCGTGCCCGCGACGATCACCGCGCCCAGCATCCAGGAACTGAACACCACCCGGGCGAACATCCGGAACGATTCGGCCGCCTCGCTCACCGCCGCCCCGCGCCTGGCCTCGGCCAGGCGGGCGCCGGTCAGGATGATCGAGGCGATCAGCAGCAATATCTGTATCTGATAGGTGTAGTCGCTGATCTTGGTGAACAACGATCCGCCGTCACTGGCGGCCTCGTTGGGCACCTTCATCCAGAAGGTCAACGCCAGGATGATCGCTTCACCCAGACCGCTCATCAGCGAGTCCACCACGCTGCCGAAGGTGGAATCCCACGCCTTGTCCTTGACCGCGGTGGCGGCGTCGCCGGGATGGGAGGCGGCATTACCCGCCTTGCACACCGCCGAGGCGGCGTCGCCCAGCGAGATGCCGGGCAGGCCGACGCCGTCGAGGGTGTCGTGGATCTCGTTGCAGGTCTCGTCGAAACCGTAGGTCTGGCCGTAGGCCACCGTGGGCGTCGCGACCATGACGGTGAAGATCACCGCGAGGATGGTCAACAGTTTGCGCACCATCGTGTTCGCTCCTCGGGGCTCGGCTGTTCGCGGACCTGGCTCGGCCTTCTCCGTGCGCGGCGCTGTCTTCTCCAAGGTCACCATGTCGTCCACCCCGCAAGCGATTCGATGTATTCGGTCCGGCTGCCCTCGACGGTGGCGGGTTTGAGCCGCCAGTCACCCGCCTCCCACACCATCACCAGGCGCAGGGCGACCCACAGTTGTCTGTCGTCGACGACCTGTCCGCGCGAAGCGAACCGGACGACGGCCAGATCGTCGGCGTAACTCTCGACCTGGAAGGCGTCGGGAGCCACGAAGTAGCGCGTGATCCGCTCGGGCTGCTGTTCGGGCAGCCGGTTCTGATCCATGGCGCGGTCGTATTCGGCGAGCTGCTGCGCCGAGGCGCGCACCTGGCGCACGTACAGCTCACGGTCGGCGGGCCGGGCGTTGAGCCGGTAGGTGATCTGCGCGGCCGCCAGCACCGCGCCCTGTGGGGTGTGCGCGTACCCCACCGCCTGGCCTTCTTCCAGCCGGGCGGGCCCGTCGGAGGTGGAGAACGGCACCGAGGCGCCGTAGACCCGCTGCCAGCCGCGCGGCTCATCCAGGCCCGCGGGTCGGGCGGTCAGCCAGTCCAGGTCCGAGGGCTTGCGCTGCCGCGCCGGATCCTGCGGAAGCGGTTGTCCCGCAGGATTGTTCGGGATGTCCACGCGACGGCCGAACAGGTCGACCTCCGGGCTCGCGAAACCCTCGCCGACGGTCGCGGCGAGCTCGGCCTGCCCGCCCGCGGCGTCCTCGTCGCGGGAGATGTAGACGACCACACCCACGATCACGATCAGGGCCAGCAGCGCGGCGGACGCGACGGCACCGAAGGAGACACGCTCGCGCGTGTAGGGCTCCTTCTGACTCACTTCGGTGCCTCCCATGTCACGATGTCGCCCGGTAGTGCGTCGACCACCGCTGTCGGCCGGGCGGTCGAATCCGAGTAGTGCAGCCGTAATCTCCCATCCTGCGTGGACCATTCGACCGTGGTGCGCTTCACCGCGAGCGAGCCGTCCGAGTCGATCGCCGCGGCGGGCGCGACCGTGCCCACCATCACCGCCGTTTCCATGCTCCGACCCACACTCACGCCGGAAGGAAGGCCAGCGCGATACTGGTGGCGCCGCTCGCCACGATCGCGCCGATGAGGCTCATCAGCACCCCGTGCGAGGCGTCGTTGGCGGCCAGATCGGTGCGGAAGGCGATCCACAACTTGCCCGCGGACAGGATCATCCAGGACAGGCACACGATGAGCACGAACCACAGCAGCCAGTTCAGCAACTGCATCAGCGGTTCGAGCACCTCCGACGGCATCTGCTTGTAGGCGAGCAAATCCGTCCGCATTCGAAGCGTGGTCATTCCCCGACCCTTACCCTTACGTACCGATGACAGCGTTCATGATGGTGCCCGCGCTTGTGGCGACCACGCCGCCGATCATCGCGCCCGCCACCATCTTCGGCGATTCGAGACCGCCACCGGACCAGCGCTCCCAGGCGAACTTGCCACCCGCGTAGATGATTCCGCAGATCCCGGACAACAGGACGAACCAGGTGAGGTAACGCACCAGCTGGAGGATCTTCTCCGATCCGGGGGGCGCCTCCGGGGTCGGATTGCCGACCTGGGCGAGCACGACGCCGTAGGTGTCCTGGACAGCCAAGAGGAACATGCTCATCGGGGCCCTTTCTCGAATGGTGGATCGGTTACATCGTCGTCGGCGAAATCTGTTCTGCTGTCAAGCTTCTCACGGACCGCGTCGACAATGTCAGCCCCCAGCTCCCGAACCTCCACCGGCACCTCGTCCAGCGGATCGATCTTGCGTTTGCGTTCGGGCATCGGGTCGCCCGGCGTCCAGATCGGCAACTCCTCGGGTTCGACCAGAGTCCATTCCTCGTACCAGGGCACCTGCCACACCGGTCCGGCCAGCGAGCCGACCAGCTCGCGGTACCGGCGGATCTCGGCGGGCATCCGGCCCGGCCGCGCGGCGACCGTGATCAGCCCGATCACCTCCGAGGGACCACCGAAGCCGAAGTGGTGCTGGCGCAACAGATCGTGCGCGCGGGTCAGCCCGGAGATGGTCTCGCGGGCGACGAGCACCACGAACGGCGATTCCCGATCGAACCCGCCCGGCCAGCGGCGGCTCGCATCGGCGGTCGGGGCCAGCACGTGCGCCAGGGTCGTCGCGCCCGCGCCTCCGTGCACTCCCAGCAACCACACCAGCGGCGCCCGGCCGACACCCGGCACCGGCCGATCCCACACCGGGGCACGACGCGATTCGGGCGGCGCGACGACACCGGCCGGACGCGGGTCGAGCTTGCGGCGCAACCGCATGGCGGCGGTCACGAGGCCACCCCGGCCACCAGCCGCGCGTACGCACGGCGCGTCTGCTCGGCCAGTTCCGCGTGGCATACGAGTTCGCCACGCGCGAGATGCGGATCGTAGGGGATCTCGGTGATGTCGCGTACCCATCCGGACAGATGCTCGCGCAGGTGGTCGGCGACCCGGGAGTCGTCACCGGGCGCCTGGTGCGAGATCACCAGCGTGGTGTCGCCCACGATGCCGTTGCCCTGCCCCTCGGCGGCCTCGCCGAACTCGTCGTCGAGCCATTCCAGCGTGACCCGCAGACGGTTGGCCGCGTCCGGGCGCGCCGGAATGGTGAGCACCAGGGCGATGTCCCCGTCATCGAGCAGCGGGCGCAACTGCCTGCCCGCGATGGGATGGCCGCCGTCGTAGACCGCGGTGTAGCCGGCGTCGGTGACCGCGCGTGCCACCGTCAGGTAGCTGGCCCGCCGACGTAGCGGCGCGGCATCCCGCCAGAGCAGTCCGATGCCGGACGTCGCCCGCGACAGGCACTCCTTCAGCGGGGCGGGTTCGTCGTCGCCGCGGCCGTACAACCAGGACTGCAAGCTGATCGGATGCAGATGCTCGTCGGCGCCGCGCAAGGCGATGTCGCCGCCCGCCGCGGTGGCGTCCACCGCCACCGTCGGGGTACCCGCGACGCCCAACTCGCCCGCGATCCCCAGAGCCGTCGTCGTCGTGCCCGCACCACCGCAGCCGCCGACCACCAGGATGGGCCGCTGCGGCCACGCCTCGTCACCGTCCCCACCGGCCCGACGCCGGAACCGCACCACCGGAGCCTTGGTACGCGTTTCGTGGCTCGGCGGTTCGCCCCGATCGGGCGCCTCGTCGAGCCAGCGGCTCCAGTCCTCTCCCATCGCTCTCAGCTCTCCTTCATCCGGCCGTGATGCTCGAGATGAGCACCCGGCCGCCGACCACCGCGGTGGTGACCGTCTGCTTGTTGTACGTGGCAGGCGCGCCACCGGGCCGATACTCGGTGACCTCCACCGCGTACGTGCTCTCGCCCGCCGCCTTCTCGCCGATCGTGGTCACCCGCACACAGTGCGTGGTGCCCACCGGGACCGTGCCGATGCCACGTTGGATGATCTCCGCGCTCGGCACCGCGGCGTCCGGTGCGACGAACTGCCTGGCGCGCTCACCGGAACGCTCCACGTAGTAGGCGTATTGGAAGCCGAGCACGGCGTCGGGCCCGGAGGCGTCCCCACCCGCCGCCGCGCTGCGCAGCACCCGATCGGAGCGTTCGGTGGGACAGCCGGTGGTGATACCCGCCTGCGCGCTGCCTGCGGTGAACCGCATCGGCGCGGGGTCGGGGGCGGCCGCGGGCCGGTCGCCGGAGAGCCGGACGAGCACGAGCGCGCCGACGGCCGAGGCGATCAGGACGAGGATCGCGACCACCAGGATGATCACCGTCCTGGCACGGCGGGTCGCCGGATGCTCCCGCAGCGATCGTGTGGCGGGCGGCGTGGGTGCCGGATCCTCGTCGTATTCGTCGTCGTCATCGGGCCACGGGAAGCGGACCAGGTCGGCTCCGCGCTCGGGGAAATCGTCGTCGGGGCCCGGCGCGTGCACCGGAACGGGCGCGTCCTCGGCCACCCAGTCCGACCACCCGCCGGTGAACTCGGCACGGCGGGTGGGAAGGTCGGCGGGTACTTCGGCGACCGCGCGCGCGTCGGCCGGATCGGCGTCGGGGCCCTCCTCGCGGACGTGGTCCGGCGATCGGACAGGCTTCTGCGGGCCGGTCGAGGCGGGGCGATCCCGATCGGCCTCGGGCACCGCCGCCGACTCCACCGCCGTGGACGCGGGTGTGCCCTCCGGTTCGATCGGGCCGTACCAGCGGGACAAATCTTTGTACGACTTCAACATTCCCCCATTCCCACGGGGCCGGGCGCGTGATATCGCATCGTCGGACCTCTCGGCGATCAGTTCGTGGAGAACGGGTGGTGGCGAGCGGCTTCGCCGGTTCGCGCGGTGGGCGGAATCGAGGTCACGCCCCCGGATGAGGCGCCATCGGCTCCTGTCCCGAACGGAAATTGTCTCGCACCGCCGGGGTTCGGAGTAGCCGACGCGCCGGGGCCGTCCGCAGTTGATCGCATGTCCACATACGCCCGCGCCAGCGAGGACGCACCCGCGACTCCAGCGCATTCAGCCTGGTCACAGGCCGTCGCGGCGAACCGGTCGGCGTCGAATCGGGCAGGCGTCTCACCTCCGTCTCCCGCCGTCGCGCTGTGATGAGCGCCATGGTGGCGGGCGAGGCGCCGATGTCGCACCGACGTCGTGAGATCCAGCAGTTCGCGGTGGTCGACGATGTCGCGGACGACCGCGTCGTAGGCCTGGCCGGCCGGCCGAGCCGGCGCCGGCACGGATATCGTCGACAGCGACCCGGTGCCGGCGGCCGGTGAGGATTCGCCGGTGCCCTGCACACTCGGCGCACAGGACGCCGGGCAGTCGTCGATCGTCGGATCCGGCGCGAGCGCCATCGGTGAATCACGAACGGGCCCAGCGGGATTCACGTGCTCGGGAGCGGAAGCCGGTGCGGGGTACACGGCAACCACGGTGCCGGTGGTTGCGACCACCGGTCCCGTGAGACCAGCCAGGTACCCAGTCATAGCGCTTCGCAATCAGTCCCGTTGCCGCAACAACCCTCAACCCTGAAACGCAATAGACCGTAACAGATTCCGGCTATGACTCGCCCAACAGAGAAAACTTTACGCAAAACCGCAAACGCTACCCCACACTGCGCGGCGCGTCTCGGCGCCACGCCCGGCAAGTTTCCGAACCCATGCACGAGAACGCAATCGAGACTTCGCGTTCCGATTCCGATCGGGGGCCCGGCGGCGTCAGCGCGGCGCGTACATGATGACCGCCACTCCCGTCAGGCAGATCAGCGCTCCCGTGAGATCCCATCGGTCCGGCCGGAACCCGTCGAGCACCATCGCCCATGCCAGCGAGCCGGCCACGAACACTCCCCCGTACGCGGCCAGGATCCGCCCGAAGTTCGGATCCGGCTGGAAGGTGGCCACGAATCCGTAGGCACCGAGAGCGATCACTCCCGCCGCGACCCACCACAGCCCGCGGCCCTCCCGGTAGCCCTGCCACACCAGCCAGGCGCCGCCGATCTCGGCGAGCGCCGCCAGCCCGAACAACACCAGGGACCGCAGAACCGTCATCCCGCAGAAGTTACCGGCGCCCGCGCCCGCCGCGGCACCTCCGCGGGGTTTGCCGGCCGCTCGCTACGCGGGGAAGAAGGGGCCTGTCGACGCGGCCGCCGGACTGGAGCACCGGCCGCTGTCCGCGCGACAGGACAGGCGCGGGGAACGCGCCCGGCTCATGCGGCGTTGCACATTCCCAGGGCACGAACAGTGGGAGAATGGGCACGAAAGGCTCCGGCGCGGGACAATGGTGACAACGTTGCGCCGCGCTCCCGCGACGAAGCGGGGGATCACGGCCGACGTCGTGGTCCGGGCAGTAGCCGTGGTCGGATAATGTGGTGCGGATCGCGGCACGGAGAGGCGGTGGCATGACTCAGCACTTGGGCGAGGCGAATGTCGAGCAATCGGCGACGGCGACGCCGCCTTCGCCACCGGCGAAAACTCCTGCCCCGACGCCGACTCCCCCGTCACCGTCGCCCAAGCAGCCCACGGCCACGTCCACCGTGCCCACCTCCGCCTCGCGCCGGGTGCGTGCCAGGCTGGCCCGCAGGATGACCGGTCAGCGCGGGATCGCCGCGGTCAAGCCGGTGCTCGAGCCGCTGGCCACGGTCCACCGCGAGCTGTATCCGAAGGCGAACCTGACGCTGCTGCAGAAGGCCTTCGATGTCGCCGACGAGCGCCACGCCCACCAGTTCCGCAAGTCCGGCGACCCTTACATCACCCATCCGCTCGCGGTCGCCAACATCCTGGCCGAGTTGGGCATGGACACCACCACGCTGGTGGCCGCGCTGCTGCACGACACCGTCGAGGACACCGGCTACACCCTCGAGCAGCTGAAGGCCGAGTTCGGCGACGAGGTGGCCCACCTGGTCGACGGCGTCACCAAGCTGGACAAGGTCAACCTGGGCGCGGCCGCCGAGGCCGAGACCATCCGCAAGATGATCATCGCGATGGCCCGCGATCCGCGCGTGCTGGTCATCAAGGTCGCCGACCGCCTGCACAACATGCGCACCATGCGCTTCCTGCCGCCGGAGAAGCAGGCGAAGAAGGCCAAGGAGACCCTCGAGGTCATCGCACCGCTGGCCCATCGCCTGGGCATGGCCACCGTCAAGTGGGAGCTCGAGGACCTCGCGTTCGCGATCCTGCATCCCAAGAAGTACGACGAGATCGTGCGTCTGGTCGCCGACCGCGCACCCTCGCGCGACACCTATCTGGCCAAGGTTCGCGCCGAGATCGTCAACACGCTGGCCGCCTCGCGGATCCAGGCGGTCGTGGAGGGCAGGCCCAAGCACTACTGGTCGATCTACCAGAAGATGATCGTCAAGGGTAAGGATTTCGACGACATCCACGACCTGGTCGGCATCCGCATCCTCTGCGACGAGGTGCGCGACTGCTATGCCGCGGTCGGCGTGGTGCACTCGCTGTGGCAGCCGATGGCGGGCCGGTTCAAGGACTACATCGCCCAGCCCCGCTACGGCGTCTACCAATCGCTGCACACCACCGTGGTCGGCCCCGACGGCAAGCCGCTCGAGGTGCAGATCCGCACCCAGGACATGCACCGCACCGCCGAGTTCGGCATCGCCGCGCACTGGCGCTACAAGGAGACCAAGGGCAAGCACTCCGGTGACGCCGCCGAGGTCGACGACATGGCGTGGATGCGCCAGCTGCTGGACTGGCAGCGCGAGGCCGCCGACCCCGCGGAGTTCCTGGAGTCGCTGCGCTTCGATCTGAAGTCGCCGGAGATCTTCGTGTTCACGCCGAAGGGCGACGTGATCACGCTGCCGCAGAAGTCGACCCCGGTCGACTTCGCCTACGCCGTGCACACCGAGGTCGGCCACCGCTGCATCGGCGCGCGGGTCAACGGCAGACTGGTCGCGCTGGAACGCCAGCTCGAGAACGGCGAGGTGGTCGAGGTATTCACCTCGAAGGCGCAGAACGCGGGCCCGAGCCGCGACTGGCAGAACTTCGTGGTGTCCCCGCGCGCCAAGGCCAAGATCCGGCAGTGGTTCGCCAAGGAGCGCCGCGAAGAAGCCCTGGAGAGCGGCAAGGAGCAGATCTCCAAGGAGGTCCGCCGCGTCGGCCTGCCCCTGCAGCGGCTGATGAGCGTGGACGCGATGAACGCCGTCGCCCACGAACTGCACTACAGCGACATCTCCAGCCTCTACACCGCCGTGGGCGAGCACCAGGTCTCCGCCCATCATGTCGTGCAGCGCCTGATGGCCCAGCTCGGCGGCATCGGTGACGTGGAGAACGAACTCGCCGAACGCTCGACGCCGTCGACCACCCCCAGCCGTCAGCGCGTCACCGGCGACGCGGGAGTGCTGATCCCCGGCGCCTCCGGCACCGTCGCCAAGCTGGCCAAATGCTGCACCCCGGTCCCGGGCGACGAGATCATGGGCTTCGTGACCCGCGGCGGGTCGGTCAGCGTCCACCGCACCGACTGCACCAACGCCGAATCCCTGCGGCAGCAGCCCGAACGCATCATCGATGTGGAATGGGCGCCGTCGCCGTCCTCGGTCTTCCTGGTCGCGATCCAGATCGAAGCTCTGGATCGCACCCGCCTGCTCTCCGACGTCACGAAGGTCCTCGCCGACGAGAAGGTCAACATCCTGTCCGCCTCCGTCGCCACCCATGGCGATCGGGTGGCCATCAGCAAGTTCACCTTCGAGATGGGCGACCCGAAGCACCTCGGGCACCTGTTGAACGTGGTGCGCAATGTGGAGGGCGTCTACGACGTGTACCGCGTGACCTCGGCTGCCTGACGAATCGCCGAAGCGCGTGAGACCGGCTTTACCATGACCTCATGCCATTGTCGCGGACCGACGAACCCGACCTTCCGGAGTTCATGACCTGGGAAGAACTCGAGCGGTTACCGGAGGAGATCGCCTCTCGGATCGAGCTCTGGGACGGCAAGGTGATGTGGGTCCGGCGAGGCCCGGCCGAACACCAGGTCTTCACCAATCGGCTGTGGGTCGCGCTCGAGAAGCACACGCGCGATATCGCGCGAACCACCCCGTCCGAGTGCTGGCGAGTCACCACGGAGACGAATGTCTTCCTGGGCAGCCATGGTAAGTCGAATTTCCTGACCCCCGACTTCCTGGTGCATCGCTGCCTGAGCGGTCCCTATCAGGACATCCGCGCGGCCGACGCACTGCTGGTGGGCGAAGTGTTGTCGCCGTCGAACTCGCGCTCGGACATGGAGGCGAAGAAGGCTCGCTACGCCGGGGCGGGAATCCCCTGGTACTGGGAGGTCAGCCTGGCATATACCACCAGTGCGATCGCGACGATCCGAGCCTATGCGCTCGAGACCGGCTACGGCGAGCTACCGCCCGGCGTACGTCCCCTGCATCCGGCGGACTACCGCCTGGCAGGCGAATGGACTCCGGCCGACGAGGCCGGAGTCCATATCGACTTCCCCTTTCCCATCCGCATTCCCTGGACGGATCTGGAGTATTGATCCGTCCGGGCGAGCGCGGCGATCGTCAGGCGAGCAACCAGTCGTTCGGGGCGAAGAGCTCGAAGTGGACACGGTCGGACGGGACGCCCGCGGCGGTGAGCTGAGCCCGGGCCGACTGGAGGAAGCCGGCGCCGCCGCAGAGGTAGATCTGGGCGTCGGTGGGGAGGGTGAGGGTGGACAGGGCGAGCGTGCCGGTGTGCGCGCCGGGGGTGGGCTGTTCGTACCAGAGTTCGAGGGTGGCCTCGGGCAGGCTGTCGATCAGATCCTCCTGCACGGCACGCAGCGGGTGGGTGTCGCAGGTGCGGTCGGCGTGGATGGCGAGGACCTTGCGCTGCGGGGTGGCGGCGGCGAGGTATTCGAGGATGCCGATCATCGGGGTGATGCCGATACCGGCGGAGATGAGGACCAGCGGGTCGGTGGCGGCGGTGTCGATGGTGAGATCACCGAAGGGCAAGGTGACGTCGAGGACGTCGCCGGTGCCGATGGTGCCGGTCAGGAACGTGGAGACTTCACCCGCGGGCTGGTCGGCGGTCGCCTCGACCGGACGAACCGCGAAGGCCAGACGGCCGTTGCCCGGTGCGGTGACCAGGCTGTACTGGCGCAGCTGGCGGGCGCCGTCGGACAGCGTGACACCCACCGAGACGTACTGTCCGGGAAGGAAATCCGAGAACGGGCGGGCGGGGTCCGTGGACTCCACGACAAAGGTGACCACGCCGGAAGGGTCCTCGATGCGGTCGACGACGACGGCCGTGCGGAACACGTCACCGGGTGCCACGCCCGCGCCGTCGTAGAGTTCGCGTTCGAAACCGATGAGGGTGTCGGCCATCAGCCAGTAGACGCGGTCCCAGGCGGCGGCGATCTCGGCGGTGACGACATCGGCGCCGAGCACCTCGACGATCGCGGCGAACAGGTGCTCGTGGACGATCGGGTACTGCTCGGCGACCACGCCGAGCGAGGCGTGTTTGTGGCCGATGCGGGCGAGCAGTTCACGCGGATGCGGCAGCGTGGGATCCACCAGGTGGGTGGCGAAGGTGGCGATCGATGCCGCGAGCGCGCGCTGCTGCGCGCCTTGCTTCTGGTTGCCGCGATTGAACAGATTCGCCAGCAGCTCGGGATGAGCGCCGAACATCTTCTGGTAGAAGAGCGCCGTGATGTCGTCGATATGCTCGGCGATCACCGGGAGCGTCGCACGCACCACGTCGGCATGGTGGGTCTCCAATTCCGCGGGAGTATCCAGCGCCGAAGGCAGAACGGTGGTCATGGGGGTTCTCCTCGTCGAGATTCCATCTGGGCTCGATTGCCACTGGAAATACCGTAACCAATTCGAGCGCCGGAAATCGACTCCACGGCCGGTGAGCTCAATTACGCACGCCGGTGCGGATTATGTCGCGAGGAACACGCTCTACCTGCTGCTTTGCCGACAACTCGAGATCGACATCGAGCGCGCGCACGAATGCGACGCGGGAGAAGTACTACAAAAGTATGTGCGCATGCACAGCGGAAAGCAATCCTATTTCACAGAAATAGGATTGCTCGGTCGGACGGAATTCTCCGGCGAAACTGCGCACCCGGGGGTTATCGAGTGTACGACCCCGCCCGCTCGGGCATGCCCGGCATGTACAACATCCGAACTGTGCGATCGTCGACGAGGTCACCGAGACTGTAATTGTCCAATTCCCGGTAGAACATCTCCTGCGCCTGCGCCAGCATCCGCCGCAAACGGCAGGCCGTGGCGAGCGGACAGGGGTGCTCGCCGGAGCAGTCCACGACCTCCGAGGCGCCCTCCAGTCCGCGCACGATCTGCCCGACGGTCGCCGCGCGGCCCTTGTCGGTGAGGAAGATCCCGCCGGTGCGACCGCGATGCGAGTCGACGAATCCCAGTTCGGCCAGCTTCGTCACCGCCTTGGCGACATAATGTTCCGAGGCATTGACCTGCCGAGCGACCAAGCCGACGGTGACACGCTCCTCGGCCGCGCCACCGACGGCCAGGCGCATCATGGCGCGCAGGCCGAGATCGGTGAACCTGGACAGCTGCATAGGTCGGAGCATACTTAATTCCGCTTCGCGGAAGCGAATTATTCGCCCCCGATGTCGCCGGGCTCACAGCGTCGCCGATGCGCCCTGCAGCACCTTCCGTGCTCGGTGACCGGCCCACTCAGCCGGCCGCGTCGGCGATCGCCACTCCCTCGTCGGTGAGTTCCCAACGGCGCGTCACCCCGATCTCGTGCAGGAATCGCGGATCGTGACTGACCACGATCAGTGCTCCCTCGAAACTCGCCAACGCTTCGGTCAAGTGGCGCAGGCTGGGCAGGTCGAGATTGTTGGTCGGCTCGTCGAGCAACAGCAGTTTCGGCGCCGGCTCGGCGAGCAACAGCAGCGCCAAGGCCGCGCGCAGGCGCTCACCCCCGGACAGGGCGGCGGCGGGTACATCGGCCGCCGCCCCACGGAACAGCAGCCTGGCCAGCTGTGCGCGGATCCGCTCCGGCGGTGCGTCCGGCGCGGCGGCGGCGACATTCTCGAACACCGTCCGCTCCGGATCGAACAGGTTCAGCCGCTGCGGCAGTAGTCGCCAGGGCACTTTCGGTGGCTCGGCGGCGATGCGGCGCAACAGCGTCGTCTTGCCGATGCCGTTGCGGCCGGTGAGCGCGATCCGTTCCGGACCGGTGATCCGCAGGGTCACTCGGCGATCGAGGCCGACAGCACCGCAGGGCAATTCGGCGTCGACGAGGTCGAGAACAGCTTGGCCGGGATGCACGCGGGTGCCGGGCAGATCGAGGCGGATCTGCTGGTCGGCGCGCACCGAGTCCTCGGCTTCGCGCAGGTGTTCGGCGGCGGCGTCGAGGCGCTCGATCTGGGTATTGCGCAGTTTGCCCGCCGATTCCTGTGCCGCGCGTTTGCGCGCGCCCGCCAGGATCTTCGGCATGTTCTCGGCCGAGGACTGCCCGTAGCGCCTGCGGCGATCCAGCTTGGTCCTGGTCTCGGCCAGTTCCCTGGACTGTCTACGCACATCGTTGCGGGCGGCCCGCACCGCGGCCCGCGCTGCCTGTTGTTCGACGGCGATCCGCTCCTCGTAATCGGTGTAGTTGCCGCCGAACACCCGCAGCGTGCCCTGGCGCAGTTCGGCGATGGCGTCGGCGCGCTCGAGCAGTTCGCGATCGTGGCTGACCGCCAGCACGGTACCGGAGAACTGGTCGACCACGTCGTAGAGACGTTGGCGGGCAGCGTGATCGAGATTGTTCGTCGGCTCGTCGAGCAACAGCACCTCGGGGTCGCCGAGCAGTTGCGCGGCGAGACCGAGCAAGACGGTCTCGCCACCGGAGAGGGTGTCGAGGCGGCGATCCAGACCCGCGGCGGAATCGGCGAGGTAGGCCAGGCCCAGCCGCGCCAGCAGCGCCACCGCCCGCTCCTCGACGTCCCAGGCCGAGCCGATCACGTCGAAATCGTCGTCGTGGGCCCGGCCCGCCTCGACGCGATGCAGGGCGGCCCTGATCTCGGCGATGCCGAGGAGGTGGTCGACACGCTGGGCATCGGCCAGGCCGAGGTCCTGACGCAGGTAGCCGAGGCGGCCGCGCACGGTGACCGAACCGCGCAGCGGACGCAGTTCACCGGCGATGAGCCGCAGCAGGGTGGATTTGCCCGCGCCGTTGATCCCCGCCAGGCCGACGTGGCCGGGACCGAGGTCGCCGTCGAGACCGTCGAAGACGGGAGTGCCGTCCGGCCAGCAGAAGGTGAGATCCGAGAAGGTGAGCCCGGAGAAGGACAATGAGGTCATGGTGGATCCTCGAAGTCGCGTCGTGACGCGGCGCGCGAATGCGGGCCGCACGAAAGCGCCTCAGAAGAGCACCACTACTCCGATCGCCGGGGACGAGGACGTGATCCAGGGTAGTAGATCCGCCACGGCGGCCGCCAGAGGTTTTCCTCGCGCGGCCCGCCGCGGGTCATCAGATGCGAACGATCGAGGTCAGCGGGTAGTCACCCTGGAGCGCGCGGCCGCCGAGCGCCTCCAGTTCGAGCACGACGGCGGCGGCGGCGACATGCGCGCCCGCCTCCTCGAACAGCTGTGCCGCGGCCGCGAGAGTCCCTCCGGTGGCCAGCACATCGTCGAGCAACAGCACGGTGCGCCCACGCAGTTCGACCCCGTCGCCCGGGATCTCCAGCGCGGCCGCACCGTATTCCAGGCTGTACTCCCGGCTGATCACCGGCGGGGGCAACTTGCCCGCTTTGCGGATCGCGAGCACCCCGGTGCCCAGAAAGGTGGCCACACCCGCGCCGAGCAGGAAGCCCCTGGCGTCCACGCCCGCGACCAGATCGACCTCCGGCGCGCACGCGGCCAGCGACTCGATCACCGTGCGGAAGCCGTCGGAACTGGCGAAGACCGGGGTCAGGTCGGCGAAACGGACACCGGGAGTCGGGAAGTCGTCGTGCCAGCGGGTCAGGCGCTCGACGTGCCCGGCGGCCGCGGCGATCCGCTCGGCCACCTGCTGGTCGGACTCCGTTGCCGCGTGCTTGCTCATCGACATCTCTCCCATGGTCATTTCGATGGGCCCGTCCCCGTCGGACCCGGTCACCGCCGCAACACCCAGCGATCCATATTCCATCCGGTACCGCCCTGCGTCGGCCCGGCCACACCGTTGTTCAGGCCGTTGCCGAAGGCGATGATGCGCGGCGTCGCGAACAACGGAATGCCCGGCATCTCCGACCACAGCAGGTTCTCGGCTTCGGTCAGCAGATTCAGCTGTGCGGTCGAATCGGGGTCCGCGGCAAGCTGATCGGTGATCGCATCGTAGCGGCCGTTGCCGAACCGGCCGAAATCGACGCCGCTACCGGTCCGCCACGCACTCATCGCGGCGACTCCGGCCAGCGAGCCCGCCGGACCGGGGGCGCCCGCGGTGCTCGACAGAATCGCGTCCACCGTCCCGTCGGCCAACTGGGTCGGCCGGAAGTCGGTGGCACTCGCGTCTTCGACGGTGATGCCCGCGGCCCTGCAGGATTCGGCGATCGCCGCGACCGTCTGCGCGCGCCGCTGGTCCGGAGCGAGGTATCCGATCCGGACGACCGGGTTCGGCGTGCCCGCGAAACCGGTCTTGGCGGCGCTGATGTCGGTCACCTCGTACGCCTTCGACGCGCCCGCTGTCGACGCGCCGTAGTACAGCGAATCCTGCTGGCTGATCAGCGAATTCAACGGCCCGGTGCCCAGCCCGGTGCTCGGCACGTCGGCTGCCTTGCCCAGGTCGTTGTAGAGCGCTTGACGCGGGACGCAGTGCGCGAGGCCGCGGCGGGCGGCAGGCGAGCCGAGCACGCCGTCGGTGGCCAGGATCAGCTGTTCGGCCCCGCGTCCCGGCACCGTGTTCGAGGAGAAGCCGTTCAGGTCGAGCTCGGCCACCGAGCCCGCGCCGAGATCGAGCACACTCACCGCGTTGTCGGCGAGCTTCGCCTTCAGATCCGAGGTCTTGTCGAAGACGACCACACGACCGGTCTCGGGCGCATTGCCCCACCACCGCTCGTTGGCGACCAGCACCAGTCCGTCCTCGGGACCGAAGGACTCGACCCGATACGGGCCGGAGGAGGGGAATCTGGCCGCGTCCAGTTCGCCCGTGGTGAGGGTCCAGCCGCTGTTCCAGAAGTCGGCCAGCTTGCCGACGGCCGCCCGGTCGCCGTCCTGCACCGCGGAGACCACGTTGGCCACGCCCGCCTCCCTGGCGGCGACGTGCGCGGGCATCATCTCCCCCGCGGTGAACAGCGTGCGCCACGGCAGGTACCGGCGATCCGGGCGGAACACCACGGTGGCGTCCTTGGAGCCGGGCTGGCAATCGATCCGCTCGATGTCGCGGTAGCCCGCGGTGTCGGCGGCATCGAACAGCGGCACCGGACCGTCGGTGAAACGACCGCTGCGCGCCGCCCAGGTCAGCACCAAATCGTCACAGGAGGTCGGCACGCCGTCGGAGTACACCCCGTCCGGGTTCAGCCGGTACTGGATGGTCTGCGATTCGCCCGGCACCTCCTTGGCGGTGCCCACATCGGTGTCGGCCACCTGCTGGCCGTCGGGACCGGTGTAGAAGAACCCGGTCAGCACGCGCTGGAACACCGCCGCCGAACCACTGCTCACGCCGAGCGTGGTGCCGCCGTTGTAGGTGGTGAGCACCGCGTCGACGGCGTAGCCGATGGAGGGCACCTGACTCTGCGTCGAGCATCCGCTCGCCAGTCCCGCGGCCAGCGCGAGCGCCGTACCCACACCCGCCAGCCGCACCGCGCCGCTGCGTGGCTTTCGCATGATGAACTCAGTTCCTCCGCTGCCGCTTGCCCGAGGGACGCTGCTCCCCCGCGGCACGTCCCTCGCCGCCTCGCGATCGCGCGCCCGGACGCGGACCTGCCGCCGCGAAGTCCTCCCCGCCCGTGCGCCTGGTCGCACTCGCCACCCGCAGTTCGGCCTCCCTGGCCGCCCTGGCCGCGGCGGCGTTGGACCGCTTGGCCAGCACCTTCTTGGTGTGCGCCGCCACCGGTCCCCAGCGTTCCTTGAGCGAGACGAGCAGCGGGCTCGCGAAGAAGATCGACGAGTAGGTGCCGACCAGCAGGCCGACCAACTGCACCAGCGCCAGGTCCTTGAGCGTGCCGACCCCGAGCATCCACACCGCGATCACCATCAGCGCGGCGATCGGCAGCACGCCGATGACGGCGGTGTTGATCGAGCGCATCAGCGTCTGGTTGACCGCCAGGTTGGCCTGTTCGGCGTAGGTTCGCCGGTTCAGGTGCAGGATGCCCCTGGTGTTCTCCTCGACCTTGTCGAAGACGACCACCGAGTCGTAGAGCGAGAAGCCCAGGATCGTGAGAATGCCGATCACCGTTGCCGGGCTGACCTCGAATCCGACCAGGGAGTAGATGCCCGCGGTCACCACGACATCGAAGAACATCGCGGCCAGCGCCGCGATCGCCATGTCCCGCTCGAAGCGGATCGCGATGTAGACCGACACGAGCAGCAGGAAGACCGCGAGCGCGAGCAGCGCCTTCTCGGTGATCTGATCGCCCCAGGTCTCGCTGACATCGGAGACGCTGATCGCCGAGCGGCTCGGTTCGCCGTCGCTGTTCTTCGGCTGGAACTCCTCGTACAGCGCGCTCGTCAGCTGATCGACCTGGCGGGCGTCCAGCGCCTCGGAGCGGATGAGCACGGTCGCCGTCGAACCGGTACCCACGGTCTGCACGGTTTCCGGGTCCGATCCCAAGGTGTCCCGGTAGACCTCTTCGACCTGGCTGGTCGTCGCGTCACCGGCCGGGAACTGGATGCGCGAACCGCCCTCGAAATCGATGCCGAAGTTGAAGCCGCGGATCAGCATGCTCGCCAGCGCCAGCAAGACGATCACCGCGGTCACGGTGTACCACATCCGCCGTCGGCCGATGACGTCGATCGCGCCGGTGCCGGTGTAGAGGCGGTTGAAGAACCCGTGCCGGGGCTCGCCGGAGCCGTAGGCGAAATCGTCGATCGAGCTGTGTGCCCGATCCTCGTCGCGCTTGTTCAGCGACGGATTGTTCATGCCGTTCGGATTCGTCATCGCGTCCTCACACCTTCCGCAGGAGCGGCCTCGGCGGCCCTGCGTTCCCGAGCAACCTCCTGGATCGCGCCAAGACCGTTCACCGCGGGCTTCGCCCAGAACGGCGAGCGCGAGGCGAGCAGCACCAGCGGCGCGGTCATCAGGAAGACCACCACCACGTCCAGAACGGTCGTCAGACCGAGCGTGAAGGCGAAGCCCTTGACCTGGCCGACGGCGAGCACGTACAGCACGGCGGCGGCGATGAAGCTGACCGCGTTGCCGGACAGGATCGTGCGACGCGCCCGCTGCCAGCCGCGCGGCACCGCCGAGCGGAAACTACGGCCCTCGCGCATCTCGTCCTTGATGCGTTCGAAGAACACCACGAACGAGTCGGCGGTCATACCGATACCGATGATCAGACCGGCGATGCCGGACAGGTCGAGGGTGAAGCCGATCCACCGGCCGAGCAACACCATCAATCCGTACACCGCGAGACCCGAGCCGATCAGCGAAAGCGCCGTCAGCAACCCGAGCATGCGGTAGTAGAGCAGACAGTAGAGCAGCACCACGACCATGCCGATCGCGCCGGCGATCAGGCCCGCGCGCAGCGACGACAGGCCGAGGGTGGCCGAGACGGTCTCGGCCTCGGAGGTCTGGAACGACAGCGGCAGCGAACCGTACTTCAGGGTGTTCGCCAGCTCCCTGGCCGAGGTGGCGGTGAACTGCCCGGAGATCTGGGTGCGCCCACCCAGCTGCGGCCCCGCCTGCACCTGCGGGGCGCTGACCACCTGGGAGTCGAGGGTGAAGGCGACCCGCTTGTACAGGTACTCACCGGTCAGGTCGGCCCAGGCGTCCGAACCGGAGCCCTTGAATTCCAGGTCGACGACCCAGCGGGACTGCTGGGTGTCGAGATTGGCGACGGCGTCCTTGATCTCCTGGCCGTCGATGCGGCTGACGTCGAGCAGGAACACCTCGGTGCCGTCCTGCGAGCAGGTCACCAGCGGCAGGTTCGGGTCGTCGTTGCCCGCGAGCGGATCCTGCTTGCTGCAGTCCATCGCGGCCATGGCGGCCTGCTGGGCGGTGGGATCGGTGCTCTGCCTGGCCTCCTTGGCCGCGGCGATCTCGCGCTGGACGCGCTCCTGCGGGGTGAGGTCTTCCTCGTCCTGCGTATCGGCCGGCGGCTGCTCCGCAGGAGGCTGATCGGCAGGCGGCTGCTCACCGGCCGGCGGCTGCTCGACCGGCGGCTGTTCGTCGATCGGCGGCTGCGCGGGGAACACGCGCGGTTGCGGGGCGGGCTCGACCAGTGCCTCGGGCGCGGGCGGCGTGTCGGCAGGCGGCGGGGGCACAGCCTCCGCCGGGGGCGGAACATCCGCGGGCGGGGCCCCGACGGGCGGCGCCTCAGCGGGCGGGACATCGGCCGGGGGGACATCCGCGGGCGGGACATCGGCGGGCGGAGTCTGCGGCGCCGGGGCGGGCGCGTCGGTCGCGGGGGCGCCCTGCGGCGTCCCGGCGAACGGCGTCGCGGCCAGCACCGGACGGACGTAGAGCTTGGCGGTGGTCGCCAGCGCCCTGGCCTGTTGACCGTCGTCACCGGGCACGGTGATGACGATGTTGTCGCCCTCTATCGCGACCTCGGAGCCGGAGACGCCGAGACCGTTGACGCGGTTCTCGATGATCTCCTGCGCCTTGCGCAGGCTGTCCTGGCTCGGACTGGTGCCGTCCGGGGTACGCGCGGTCAGTGTGACGCGAGTGCCACCCTGTAGGTCGATGCCGAGTTTGGGTGTCGGGGATTTGTCACCGGTGAAGAACACCAGCGCATAGATCACGGCCAGCAGCGCGGCGAAGACGCCGAGCAATCTGAGCGGATGCGCCGATCCCTGGGAAGGTGGCACAGTGCGTATCTCCTAGGCGGAAGTCGAGAGTGGAACGGGCGTACACCGGGACAGTCGGCGCGCACGCGCCGACCCGCCCCGGTGGGCGGTGGTGCGGTGTCAGTCCTTGTGCAGCCGGGTGTCGTTCAGCCGGTTCTCGGTCTGCTCAGCGGACTCCTCGACCACGGGGGCCGACCCTTCGGTGGTCGTCTCGGGGGCCGACGTCTCGCTGTCGGTCGTCTCGCCGGTGGTCGTCTCGCCGGTGGTCGACTCGGCGGTGCCGGCCTGCTCCTCGACACGGACCTCACGGATCGCCTGGCGCAGCCAGGTGGTCACCACGTCTTCGGCGATCTCCAGATCGACGGTGTCCTCGTCGACGTCGACGACTGTGCCCCACAGGCCCGAGGTGGTGATCACGGAGTCACCGACTTTCAGGCCGTCCTGCATGGCGGCGACCTTCTCGGCTTCACGCTTCTGACGGCGGATGCCGAGGAACATCGGCACGAGCAGGAGGACCAGCAGGAGCGGGAACAGTATATCGATCATCGATGTCAGTCCATGTCTTCTGGGTGGAGGTGGGCCGGGACCCACACAGTCTGCCAGCTACCGCAACCTCGGCCGCATCCGCACACCCCGCCGGGCACGCCCCGGCGCGGTGTACCGGCTACCGCCGAGATCGTCCGTGTGTTCGAGGAGGACATCGCCGCCACGCGGCGACGCCGCCCGTCACCTCGAATGTAGTCCTCCGCTCGCCGACGGACGGCGAGTACGGCCCGGTGCCGATACAGTGACCCGGCACAAAGACCGACACTCGTTCGCATGGGGGCGCACGTGTTCTGGAAGAACCGGACAGCGGGATCGACGAAGCCGAAGACCCGGGGGGCGCAGCGGCGCGAACCCGCGGTCGGCTCGCTGCGACCCGCGCCACGACCGGTGCCGGCATCCGCGTCGGCAGGCATGACGCCCGCCGAGGTGCGTGGAGTCGTCTTCGGCCCCGCCCCCTTCGGGGAGCGCGGCTACAACCGCGAAGTGGTCGACGCCTTCCTCGACCTGGTGACCGCGACGCTGGCGCACGACGGCGCGGGCAGTCTCACCGCGCGCGATCTCCACACGGTGCGCTTCACCCAGGCGCGCCGGGGCGTGCGCGGTTATCATCCCGACGAGGTGGACGCCTTTCTCCATCGGGTGATCTGTACCTTCGCGGCTGCCGGCGCCGGACAGCCTTCGGCGGTCACCGACGGTGCACGCGCGCTGTCTCGGTCGCGTGCAGGTCGTCGGGGAACACGAACCGCCGGATCGCCCAGAACCGGAACACCATGGCCAGCAGCACGCCCAGGATCTGACCGGTGACGAAGTTCGCGAGCGCCTGGGTCACCGCGGACACGTGCGGCACCCGTAGATCGAGCACGTACAGCGAGATCGCCTGCGGGATCATGGTGACGCCGATGCCGAGCGCGCTGACCGCGAAGAACAGCGCGGCCTCGTGCGAGCGCTGCCTGCCGCCGCGGGTGCGGAAGGACCACTCACGGTTGAGGACGTAGGAGGCGATGGTCGCGATCAGGACGCCGAGCAGACGCGCGGTCAGCGGCTTCTCACCGAGCACGGTCAGCTTCACCGCGTAGACGACGCCGGTGTCGATGAACCAGGTGATGGCGCCGACCGTGGCGAACTTGAGCAGTTCGCGATGCTCGATCGCCTTGCTGCGCAGCGGCTCGGGCATTCGATCGAGCACGGAGTTGACCACCGTCATGCTGCGACTCTAACGGGGGCACGGATTTCGCGCCGCCGCCGAGGGTTTCAGTCGAACAGATCCAGCGTCGGTTGCGGAGCCCGGCCGCGCACCTCGACGGCGCCGTAGACCAGGTCCGGCGGTGCGACCAGGCCGAGGTGTTCCCAGGCCCCGGCCGTGGCGACGCGACCGCGCGGCGTACGAGCCACCAACCCGGCGCGCACCAGGAACGGCTCGCACACCTCCTCGACGGTGGTAGCTTCCTCACCCACCGCGACGGCCAGCGTGGACACCCCCACCGGACCGCCGTTGAAGCCGCGGACCAGGGCGTCGAGCACCGCGCGGTCGAGCCGGTCCAGGCCGAGCACGTCGACGTCGTAGACCTCCAGCGCGGCGCGGGCCACCGCAAGGGTGATGAGGCCGTCGGCGCGGACTTCGGCGTAGTCGCGGACGCGGCGCAGCAACCGGTTGGCGATGCGCGGCGTGCCGCGCGAGCGCCCGGCGACCTCGGCGGCGGCATCGTCGTCGATGCGCACTCCCAGGATCCGCGCCGATCGCCGCAGGATGCGCAGCAGTTCGGCGGGCTCGTAGAAGTCCATGTGGCCGGTGAAGCCGAAGCGGTCGCGCAGCGGGCCGGTGAGCGCACCGGAGCGGGTGGTGGCGCCGACGAGGGTGAACGGTGCGATGTCGAGTGGGATGGAGGTGGCCCCCGGACCCTTGCCGACCACGACGTCGACGCGGAAGTCCTCCATCGCCAGGTACAGCATCTCCTCGGCGGGGCGGGCGATGCGGTGGATCTCGTCGATGAACAGCACGTCGCCCTCGACCAGATTGCTCAGCATGGCGGCCAGGTCGCCCGCGCGTTCGAGGGCGGGGCCGGAGGTGATGCGCAGAGCCGTGCCGAGTTCGGCGGCGATGATCATCGCCATGCTGGTCTTGCCCAGGCCGGGCGGGCCCGACAGCAGGACGTGGTCGGGCGTGCTGCCGCGCTGTTTGGCGCCGCGCAGGACCAGGGCGAGCTGCTCGCGGACCCGGGGCTGGCCGATGAAGGTGTCCAGCGATTTCGGCCGCAGATCGCCCTCGATCTCGCCGTCGGAGCGCAGCAGGTTCGCGGTGACCGGGGATTCGTCGTCTGCGTAATCGTCTGTCATGTCGAAGCTCTCTGCCATGCCGAACTACCGGTTCTTGCCCAACAGCGACAGCGCGGCCCGCAATGCCACCGAAGTGGTCGCTGCGGGCTGCTCGGCGAGGACGGCGTCGACGGCCTGTTCGGCCTGCTTGAGCGGGAACCCGAGTCCGGTGAGCGCTTCGACGACCTGGTCGCGCACCGGGGTGAGGACCGCGGCGGGCGCGCTGCCGGGCGGACCGGCCTGGACCGGTACCTGGTTCACCTTGTCGCGCAGTTCTACCACCATGCGTTCGGCGCCGCGTTTGCCGATGCCGGGCACCCGGGTCAGCGCGGCGACATTGCTCTCGGCCAGCGCCTTGCGCAACGCTTCGGGTTCGAGCACGGCCAGCACCGCCATCGCCAGCCGGGGACCCACGCCCGAGACGGTCTGCAACAGCCCGAACAGATCGCGGGCCTCGGTGTCGGCGAAGCCGTAGAGGGTCATCGAGTCCTCGCGCACGATCATGGCCGTGTAGAGGCGGGTCTCCTGCCCGCGCGTCAGGCCGGCCAGTGTGGCGGGAGTGGCGTTGAGCCGGTAGCCGACGCCGCAGGCTTCCACCACGGCGTGGTCGAGCGCGATCTCGAGGACTTCACCGCGTACCGACGCGATCACCCGCGCACCGCCTTTCCTTGTGGGACCGAGCGTTCTCGAACCGACCGCTGTTGCGCCGAGCGCTGTTCGGCCAGACGTTCGGCATACCGCCGCTGCGCCTGCGCCGCCTGGGCCTCGGCCGCGGCCATCCTGGCCAGCAGCGGCGCCCGCCAACAATGGCAGATCGCCAGCGCCAGCGCATCCGCCGCGTCGGCCGGCCTGGGGGCGGTCTTCAAGCCCAGGATGCGGGTCACCATCGCGGTCACCTGCGCCTTGTCGGCGCTGCCGTTGCCGGTCACGGCGGCCTTGACCTCGCTCGGGGTGTGGAATACCACCGGGATCTCGCGGCGGGCGGCGGCCAGTGCGATCACTCCGCCCGCCTGCGCGGTCCCCATCGCCGTACGCACGTTGTGCTGGGCGAACACCCGCTCGATCGCGACGGCCTCCGGCCGGTGGACGTCCATCCATTTCTCGGCGGCGTCGGCGACCAGCAGCAACCGATGGGCCAGATCCATCTCCGGCGGGGTCCGCACCACGTCCACGTCGATCGCGGTGACAATGCGACCGCGCCCGCCCTCGACCATGCTCAATCCGCACCTGGTGAGTCCGGGGTCGACGCCCATCACCCGCACGACAACCCACCTCTTCCCGGACACGAACAATTGTTCGAGAGTCTAGTGGACGGCCGGTGAGCGGCGGGCAAGCGACACGACTCAGCCCGGCTCCGACTCCTCCGCTCGCTCGCGTTCGGCCAGGAAAGCGTCGAGCAGTTCGAACAGGACGGTGAGGGCCCAGGATTCCTGCTCCGCGGTGAGGTCGCTCATGGACATCAATTGCCCGAATCGGTCGATCGGAAAGGCGATCCGCATGATCTGGGCCCACCATGCCAGGTTGGGGGCAGCCTGATGGTTCGCTGTGAGCCACTTCTGCCAGCCATCCAGTCCCGGCCGACCGTATCGACGGGCGGCCTGGTCGTATCCGTCCAGAAAGCCCGCTACGCCGGTCATGCTGGGCCGACCGATGAACATGCCGGTCCGCTCGGCGAACATCGCGAAGTACTCGCGCTCGGTGAGCTCGCTCGTACTGGTCACGATGCGGCCGTTCACAATCCAGGGCTTCCCGCCGTACGACCGCGGCACACCCCCTTCTTCTGCCATACGACGACCTCATCACGGCCCGCACCCGGCCGCAACGCACAGCGTCGACCGCCCCTCAGGACACTCACCCGCGCCCGGCCGTGCGGTGCGGAACCTCCCCGCGTTCAGCCCGGCGGCACATCTCGAGCATTCTTCCCACCCGCGGCGGAGGGATGCCCGGAATTTCCGACAACCCTCGGCGGTTCGGACCGCGAGCTGCCGTCGCTCGGATCGTCAGGCGGCCGGGGCGGTGCGGCCGGGGGCGTGGGCGCGGTAGAAGTCGAGGTGGGCGGAGGCCGCGGCGTCCCAAGTGAAGCTCGCGGCGAGGTCGCGGCCGCGACGAGCTCTGTCCGGATCGCACCCTCGCTCTCGCCGAAGCCCTGACCCGTGCGGGCGCCGCCGTCACCGTATGGACGCTGGGCCGGGGCGGCGACACCGGCTTCTTCCCTCCGGTCGACCCCGCCGTGGCGCTGCGGATCGTGCCTTTCGCCGAGGTCGCCGAGGAAACCGTCGGCGCCCGCCGACGTGGCCGCCCACGCGGCGTTCGGCGACGTGGCGCAGCACGCGGCGGGCGCGTTCGACCTCGGCGGCGATGTCCAGATCGACGTTGGCCAGTCCGCCTTTGGCCAGGTGCGCGAGAGGATCTCCCCGCCCGGGCCGACGATTTTGGCCTGACCGAGGAAGCGCAGGTTTCCGGTGGCCCCGGTCTGGTTCGAGGAGGCGAGCACCACCTGGTTCTCGGCAGCGCGCGCTTGGTCGTAGAGGTCGAACAGGCGGGACTGGCGGTCGTTGGGCAGGCGCGAGGCGCGGTCGGTGATGCTGGCGGGCCATGCCGACAGGGCCGCGATGAGATGCGCGCCGTCGAGGGCGAGGGTGCGCGCGGATTCGGGAAAGGTCTTGTCGTAGTCGATGAGCATGCCCATCCGGCCGACCGGGGTGTCGAATGCGGTGAACTCGTCGCCCGCGGCGTAGGCCAGGTGCTCACCGGCGGGCTGGTGCACTTTGCGGTGGCGGCCGAGGATGCCGTCGCCGGTCAGGCAGACCGCCGAGTTTTGACATCCTCCCGGCCGTGAACGACCGGGATTCCTCCTGAACCCTGCGGTTCTCCGGTGGGTTCCTGTTTCACCGGAGCCTGCCCTCCGCTAAGCGGCTGGACTTACAGCCCCTCCGCAGGCGTTTAGCCTCTCGGCCCGTCCGGCCGCGAGGATGTTGATCGCCGCGTTCAGATCGCGGTCATGGGTGCTCCCGCACCCGCACGTCCATTCGCGGACATGCAGGGCCTTCGCCTCTCCGATCACCCCGCAGTTCGAGCACATGCGGGTGGAGGGCAACCAGCGATCCACCTTCGAGAAGGCCCGCCCATACCGGGCGGCCTTCTCCCCGAGCATGGTCACGAACATCGACCAACCCGCATCGTGAACCGATTTCGCCAGTCGCGTGCGGGCGAGACCTTTCACGCACAAGTCCTCCACGAATATCGCTTGGTTCTCGCCGATGATCTTCGTGGAGTGCTTGTGCGCCCAGTCCCGCCGCGCATCCGCGACCCTGGCATGAGCTTTCGCTACCCGAACCCGGGCCTTGGCCCGGTTCTTCGAACCCTTCTCCTTGCGCGACAGGGCCTGCTGCGCCTTCCGCAACCTACGTTCGGCCTGCCGCAGAAACTTCGGGGACTCGATTGTCTTGCCGTTCGACAGGACCGCGAATGTGGACAACCCCAGGTCGATACCCACCTCGGACGCCACCGGCGGCAACGGCTGGTCTTCGGTCTGCACGACGAACGACGCGAAGTACCGGCCCGCCGCGTCCTTGATGACCGACACCGACGACGGCACGCCCATGGCGGACAGGTCGTTGAGGTTGACCAGCACCGAACACCAGCCCGCCCACTCGGGATCGAGTTCGGCACCACTGAGTTCACTCCCCAGGTGTTTCCGAATGGTCGCATCGGGAACAACTCGGCATTGCCCGGGTTACGAGACCGGCATCCACGCCTAGTGCTTCCGAATATGCTGCACGGCAACGAATTTCGCAGTTCGCCACCACCCCGCGCGTCGGCGGCCCTCGGCGCGGTTTGCCGCGCCGTAATCGATGTCCGCGATTCCGCCCGCCGGGTCGACGGCGGATGTCACCTTCGCGTCCTCGATCGTCACGCCGTGGAAACGACCACGCCCGGAGAAGTCGACGGGTGCGGAGACGACGCGAGGCGGGTCGCGGACCTCGAGGCCCGCGACCCGCCTCGGCGGAGAACGCGTGTGGAACCGAGCGGCTGGACCGCTCAGTCGTCGAGCTGGGCGAGCACCTCGTCGGAGATGTCCACGTTGGTGTAGACGTTCTGCACGTCGTCGCTGTCCTCGAGCGCGTCCACCAGCTTGAAGACCTTGCGTGCGCCGTCGGCGTCGACCGGGACGCTGACCGAGGGCTGGAAGCCGGACTCGGCGGAGTCGTAGTCGATGCCCGCGGACTGCAGGGCGGTGCGCACGGCGATCAGATCGCCGGGCTCGCTGATGATCTCGAAGGACTCGCCGAGGTCGTTGACCTCCTCGGCGCCCGCGTCGAGCACGGCCATGAGCACGTCGTCCTCGGACAGGCCGTTCTTCTCCAGCGTGACGACGCCCTTGCGGTGGAACAGGTAGGCGACCGAACCGGGATCGGCCATGTTGCCGCCGTTGCGGGTCATCGCCACGCGCACCTCACCGGCCGCGCGGTTGCGGTTGTCGGTCAGACATTCGATGAGCACCGCGACACCGTTCGGGCCGTAGCCCTCGTACATGATGGTCTGCCAGTCGGCGCCGCCGGCTTCCTCACCGCCGCCACGCTTGCGAGCGCGCTCGATGTTGTCGTTGGGCACCGACGACTTCTTGGCCTTCTGGATGGCGTCGTAGAGCGTCGGGTTGCCGTCGGGATCACCGCCACCCGTGCGGGCCGCCACCTCGATGTTCTTGATCAGCTTCGCGAAGAGCTTGCCCCGCTTGGCGTCGATCGCGGCCTTCTTGTGCTTGGTGGTGGCCCATTTGGAGTGGCCGCTCATTCCCTACTTCCTTCGGGTCGGTTGCACATTCGGAGTGTGTACGTTACCCCGGAACGTCCGCGCGCCCGTCGCGGGCCTCAGTCCCGACGCGCCGCGCGCACGATGTCGACGAACATCCGGTGCACCCGCAGATCGCCGGTGACTTCCGGATGGAAGGAAGTCGCCAGCACGTTCCCCTGCCGCACCGCCACGATGCGGCCCGCGCCCGGGCCTTCGGGCACAGTAGCCAGCACCTGCACCCCCTCACCCGCGCGCTCGACCCAGGGTGCCCGGATGAACACCGCGCGCACCGGGCCGTCGTCGAGCCCGACGAAGTCCAGGTCGGTCTCGAAGGAGTCGACCTGCCGTCCGAAAGCGTTGCGGCGCACCGTCATATCGATGCCCGACAGGTGCTGGGCGTCGGGGCGGGTGTCGAGCACCTCCGAGGCCAGCAGGATCATCCCGGCGCACGAGCCGAAGGCGGGCAGGCCGTCGCGCAGCCGGGCGCGCAGCGGCTCCAGCAGCTCGAAGACTCCCAGCAGTTTGCTGATCGCGGTGGACTCCCCGCCCGGCAGGATCAGCCCGTCCACGGCGTCCAGTTCGCTCACCCGGCGCACCAGCACGGCGTCCGCGCCACAGCTCTCCAGCGCGGCGAGATGCTCGCGGACATCGCCCTGCAGGGCCAGCACGCCGATAGTCGGACGGGACTGCGCCGCCTGCGCGTCGGTGACAGGGGCGGAAACCGGAGTCTGGGTCACCGGCTCAGCTTACGAGCGGGCCCGGTGTGGGCCCGCTCACGCCCGCTCGACGCGTGCGCGCCCGGAATCAGTCCCGCAAGGTGCGGATCAGGCCTTCCTGCACCACGGAGGCGACCAGTACGCCCCTGCGGTCGAAGATGCGGCCGGAGGTCAGCCCGCGACCGAAACCCGCCGACGGCGAGGACTGGTCGTAGAGCAGCCAGTCGTCGGCGCGGAACGGGCGCAGGAACCACATGGCGTGGTCGAGCGAGGCGTTCTGGGTCGGTTCGTCGGGGTGGGTGACCTTCGACGAGCCGAGCAGCGTCATATCGCTCATATAGGCCAGCGTGCAGACGTGGAACAGCGGATCGTCGGGCAGCGGCTGTCGGTAGCGGAACCACACCTGCTGCTGGGCGGCCACGCCCTCGCGGCGCACCACCGACTCCTGCGGGACCATGCGGATGTCCCAGTGCTCCCATTCGCGCAGCGCCCACAGCTGTTCGGGGCTCATGGTCTGCTGCGAATCGCCCAGTTCCTCCGGCGAGGCGACCGGCGGCATCTCGTCCTGATGTTCGGGACCGGTGTCTCCGAGATGGAAAGAGGCCGACATGGTGAAGATCGCCTGGCCGTCCTGGATTCCGGTGACCCGGCGGGTGCAGAACGAGCGCCCGTCCCGAATCCGCTCCACCTGGTACACGGTGGGTTGCTGCGGGTTGCCCGGCCGCAGGAAATACCCGTGCAGCGAATGCACCTGGTAGCGGGGCTCGACGGTGCGCACCGCGGACACGAGTGCCTGACCGGCGACTTGACCGCCGAATGTGCGCTGTAGCTGGGTCTTGGTCGACGCGCCACGGAAGATGTCGCGCTCGATGCGCTCGATCTCCAGCGCTTCTTCTATGGTCGCCATGCGCTGAGACTATCCGCACGACGCGGAACAGCCCGTGCGGGGAGCACGGGCTGTTCTGTTCGGCGAATTCGTGTGCCGGTTCGGCGACCGGGTCACCAACCGCGTTCGGCCAGCCGGTGCGGCTGCGGGATCTCCTCGACGTTGATGCCGACCATCGCCTCGCCCAGGCCGCGCGAGACCTTGGCCAGCACGTCCGGATCGTCGTAGAAGGTGGTGGCCTTGACGATGGCCTCGGCGCGCTGGGCCGGGTTGCCGGACTTGAAGATGCCCGAGCCGACGAACACGCCCTCGGCGCCGAGCTGCATCATCATGGCGGCGTCGGCCGGGGTGGCGATGCCACCGGCGGTGAACAGCACGACAGGCAGCTTGCCGGTCTCGGCGACCTCGCGGACCAGCTCGTAGGGCGCCTGCAGTTCCTTGGCGGCGACGAAGAGCTCGTCGGCGGGCAGCGAGGAGAGCCGGCGGATCTCCTGGCGGATCTTGCGCATGTGGGTGGTGGCGTTGGAGACGTCGCCGGTACCCGCCTCGCCCTTGGAGCGGATCATGGCCGCGCCTTCGGTGATGCGACGCAGCGCCTCTCCCAGGTTGGTGGCGCCACAGACGAACGGCACGGTGAACTGCCATTTGTCGATGTGGTTGCTGTAGTCGGCCGGGGTGAGCACCTCGGACTCGTCGATGTAGTCGACGCCGAGGCTCTGCAGGATCTGCGCCTCGACGAAGTGACCGATGCGGGCCTTGGCCATGACCGGGATCGAGACGGCGCTGATGATGCCGTCGATCATGTCCGGATCACTCATCCGGGACACACCGCCCTGCGCCCGGATGTCGGCGGGCACCCGCTCGAGCGCCATCACCGCGACCGCCCCCGCGTCCTCGGCGATCTTGGCTTGCTCGGGGGTCACGACGTCCATGATCACCCCACCCTTGAGCATCTCGGCCATGCCGCGCTTCACGCGGGCGGTGCCGACGGTCTGGGTGGTATCGGACGTGGTCACGGCATTCTGCTCAGTCATGTGCGCCAATCGGGTCGCTCGGTAGGAAACGACCCAATTCTAGGCGTGCCACGAATGCCACTTGATAGCCAGTGGAGCATGACTGGTCTGGTGGCGCAGGCCACGTCCGCGGCCGGACGACGGGAGTGGACCGATCAGATCGGGCCGACGACCAGCAACTGCGCCCAGTATTCGGCGATCGACGGCCCCAGGATCGGCAACAGGAAGTCGTAGAGCAGGTACGACATGGTTGAAAGCACCTCCACATCAGCCGGGACACCAGCCGTCCGGCTTTCCTCGCGGGTTGGTCCCGCGCGGGTGCGCGGCACTTCGAGTGGGCTACCCGAGGGGCCCGCGAACCAGTCCGAAACTAGCACGATCGTGAAGCGGATCACACCTCGCGCCGCCGTGGTCAGCGGATCGAGCGCACCACGGGATCGGAAGTGCCCGAAGCGACTTCGGCCGCCTCGGCGAGCAACTCGTCGAGATCGAAGGGGTAGACCGGCTCGCCCGCGGCCTCCAGTGCCACGATATCGGTCGGCGCGCACCAGCGGTGGGTGGTGACACAGCGTTTCTCGAGGGAGCTGGGATTGCCCGGCTGCGGTTCGTAGGCGGGCACCCGCAGCGCGAAGAACAGCTCCTCGGCGCGGATCAGCTCACCGTCGAAGGGGAACACCGCCACCCGCCGCCAGATCGGACCGCGCAACGCGGCCGGATCGGCGGTGTAGCCGGTCTCCTCCCACAGCTCGCGTACCGCGGCCGCGCGCAAGCTCTCCCCCGGTTCGACACTGCCGCCGATGGTGAACCAGAACGGGGCGTCCGGGGTGTTCGGGTCGCTGCCGCGCATGAGCAGGATGCGGTCGCGTTCGTCGAGCAGCACCACGCGCGCCGAGGTACGCACGGTGTCGACAGCGAGGCCGGTCGAGGCAGCGGGGGTGACCCGTTCGGTGATCTCGAAGTAGGTCGGCAGCGCGGCGGTGCCGCCCAGGTGCAGCCAGCGCACCGGGCGGCGGGTGCGCAATGCCAAGGTGTCGCGCACGGCGTCGTTGTGGAAGCGGCGGGCGATGAGAACTCTGGCCTCGGCGTCGGCGAGCTCGGCGACCAACTGGGGGCGAAGCAGGCCGATGTCGATCGCCGACAGGGCGGTCGAGAGCTGGTTCTCCACCGCCTCCCGATCGGCACGATCGACCCGCTCCGCCCGATCGGCCAGCCCGGCGAGGCGTTTGGCTTGCTCGCCCAGGGCCGGATCGGAGACCGGACCGGCGATCGCCATCGCCACCGCTCTGGCCACCACGGCGCGGCGGGCCAGCGCGGCGTCCAGCGCCTGCCAGGACTGGTCGGAGCGCACATGCAGCCGGTCCAGCCGGTTGGCGGTCGAATACGCCCAGACGCCGATGGCGACCACGATCGCGGCGATGAGCGCGAGAACGAGGACCGTGCTCGCGGAGAAGGTGATCATCCGGCGGCCCGCACGCGCGCGTCGCCGACCGTCACGGTCTCGTAGACGCGCAGGATCTGTTCGGCCACCACGGGCCAATCGTATTCGGCGACCACCTGATTCGCCTTGCGTACCAGCGCATCCCGCTGCTCGGCATCGGTGAGCACGGTGTCGATGGCTTCGGCCAGCCGGTCCGCGTCCCCGATCGGCACCAGCCTGCCCGCGGCGCCGTCGCGCAGCACCCGGCGGAAGGCATCGAGTTCGGAGGCGACGACCGGAGTACCCGCGGCCATCGCCTCGATCAGGATGATGCCGAAACTCTCACCGCCGAGATTCGGCGCGACGTAGACATCGGCGCTGCGCATCGCGGAGGCCTTCTCCTCGTCGGAGACCTGCCCCAGCAAGCGCAGGCGACCGGCGTTCGGCCCGGCCTCGCGACGCAACCGTTGCTCGTCACCGCGGCCGACGACCAGGATCTCGATGTCGGGATGTCGCCGCACCAGCTCGGGCAGCGCATCGAGCAGCACCTGCATGCCCTTGCGCGGCTCGTCATAGCGGCCGAGGAACAGCACGGTGCCCCCCGCGCGCGGGTAGCCCGCCAGCATGGGCGCCCGGGCGAAGGCGGGCACGTCCACGCCGTTGGGGATCTCGACGGCATCGGAGCCCAACGCCTCCACCTGCCAGCGCCTGGCGAGTTCCGAGACGGCGATGCGGCCGCTGATCTTCTCGTGATAGGGCCGCAGCACACCCTGGAAGGTGCTCAGTACCAGCGACCGGGTGGTGGAGGTGTGGAAGGTCGCCACGATCGGGCCCTCGGCGATCTTCAGCGCCAGCATCGACAGGCTCGGCGCGTTCGGCTCGTGGATGTGCAATACATCGAAGTCGTTGCCCTCGATCCAGCGCCGGATCCGGGCGTAGGCCATCGGGCCGAAGGACAGCCGCGCCACCGACCCGTTGTAGGGGATGGCGACCGCTCGCCCCGCCGAGACGACGAAGTCCGGCAGCGGCGTCTCCTCCGAGGCAGGCGCGAGCACGCTCACCTGATGCCCGCGCTCGATGAGCACCCGTGCCAGTTCGACCACATGGGCCTGCACCCCACCGGGAACATCGAACGAATACGGGCAGACCATGCCGATCTTCATGCTGTCTCGTCTCTTCCCCCGCGTATCGCTCCTTCACCGCGTGCGCCGAGACGGGCTTGGGCCTCGGCGATCCTGGCCCGCCGCTCCGGCGACAGGTCGCTCTCCCACAACGGTTGCAGCATGTGCCAGTCGGCCGGGTGCTCGGCGATCCCGGCGGCGAACCGGTCTGCCAGCGCCTGGGTGGCCGCCGCGACACCGCCGGAGACGTCCAGCGGCGGGTCGACGCGGAAACCCCAGCCCTCGACGCCGTCGGCGTCGAGGGTGAACCAGCAATGCACCGGCATCAGCGCGGCACCGGTCTCGATGGCCAGCTTGGCCGCGCCGGCGGGCATCCAGGTGCGCTCGCCGAAGAACTCGACGGGCACCCCGCGCCCGGTGAGGTCGCGCTCGCCCAACAGGCACACGAACTTGTTCTCACGCAGCCGCTGCGCCAGCTGGACGAATGGCGGCTGTTCACCGCCGGTCAGGGCGAACACCTCGAAGCCGAGGCTCTCCCGGTAGGCGACGAAACGCTCGAACAGCGATTCCGGCCGCAGGCGCTCGGCCACGGTCGCGAAGGTGCCGTAGTTCTGCACCAGCCACACCCCCGCCATGTCCCAGTTGCCCGAATGCGGCAGCACCAACACGATGCCGCGGCCGCGGTCCAGTGCGGCCTCCAGGTGCGGGATGCCTTCCACCGGGAGCAACGGTGAGCGTCCGAGCGCGACGTGGTCCATGATCGGCAGCCGGAACGCCTCGCGCCAGTAGCGCGCGTAGGAGCGCAGGCTCGCGCGAATCAGTTCGTCGGGGACATCCTCTGCAGTGACACCGAGTACCCGGGAGAGATTGCGGCGCAACTGCACCGGGCCACCGTTGCGGGCGGCCTGCGCGCCGCCCCAGTCGAAGGCGCGTCGGGCGGTGCGCTCGGGCAGTGCCCGCACCAATCGCCAGCCCGCGGCATAACCGGCGGCGCTCAGCCGGTCGCCGATACTCACGCCCGCCCCTTTCCTCGACGCCGGGCGGCCCGTGCGCCGTCGCCGGCGAAACGCGGCCGCGCGACGCTCATCGCGAGTCTCCCGTGGCGGTCTTCGCGGCGGGCGGGATGATCTCGCGCGCACCCGGCGAATTGCGCACCGCGAGCACGCGCTGGAACACCGTGACGATGCTCAGCACCGCCAGCGCCCACATCGCCACGTGCACGGCCCAGGTCAGCCATTCGATGTCCCAGTGCCCGGCGATGCCGGTCAGACCGGCGCCGACGAGCACGATGACCAACCGGTCCGGGCGCTCGATCAGGCCGCCGTCGGCGGACAAGCCGCTGGCTTCGGCGCGCGCCTTCGCGTAGGAGATGACCTGCGAGGTCACCAGCACCACCAGCGTCGCGGCGAACAGCCACCTGTTGTGCTCGTGATAGACCGCCCACCAGGCCAGACCGCCGAAGATGGCGCCGTCGGCGATCCGGTCGCAGGTGGCGTCGAGCACCGCGCCGTACTTCGTGCCGCCACCACGGGCTCTGGCCATCGCGCCGTCGAGCATGTCGAACATGACGAACAGCCAGATCAGCATGGTGCCCCAGAACAGATGACCTGTCGGGAACAGCGTGACCGCGGCCGTGATCGAGGCGACGGTGCCGATCAGCGTGACAGCGTCGGGGGTGAGACCGGTGCCGACGAGCGCCCGGCCGAGCGGTGCGGTCGCCTTCGCGAAGGTCTCACGGCCGAAGAAGCTGAGCACCTACTCCATTTCCTTCCACGCCTGCGCGAGTAGGTTCCTGGTCTCGCCCAGCAACTGCGGCATCATCTTGACCCCGCCGATGACGGTGATGAAGTTCGCGTCACCACCCCAGCGCGGGACGATGTGCTGGTGCAGGTGGTCGGCCAGCGAGCCGCCCGCCACCCCGCCGAGGTTGAGTCCCACGTTGAAACCGACCGGACGCGACACGCTCTTCATCACCCGGATCGCCCGCTGGGTGAACGCCATCAGCTCGGCGCTCTCGGCCTCGGTGAGTTCCTCGAGGTCGGCGACCCTGCGGTAGGGCACCACCATCATGTGGCCAGGGTTGTACGGGTAGAGGTTGAGCACCGCGTAGACCGTCTCGCCGCGCGCCACGATCAGCCCGTCCTCGTCGGTCATCGTGGGGATGTCGGTGAACGGGTGCCCGGTGCTGCCCAGACGCGAGGCCGGGGTCTCGGTGATATAGGACATCCGGTAGGGCGTCCAGATCCGTTGCAGCCGATCGGGTTCACCCACGCCGACGTCGACGATCCCGCCGCGTCCGGTGTCGTCGCGCTCGGTGATGTCGCGCTCGGCATCCTCGCTCGCGCTGTCCGCGAAACTCATCCGACTCCCCCCGCCGATACGATCTCGAAGCCCTCCGCCGTCGGAGAAGCGTTCTCGCGGTTGGCGATCCACGCCACCACAGTGGCCACGGCATCGGCGACCGGGACTCCGTTGACCTGGGTGCCGTCGCGGAAGCGGAAGCTCACCGCGCCCGCCTCGACATCGCGCGCCCCTGCCAGCAGCATGAACGGGACCTTCTGGGCGGTGTTGTTGAAGATCTTCTTCTGCATCCGGTCGTCGCTGCGGTCCACGTGCGCGCGTACACCCTGATCGGTCAACGCCTCGATCACCGCGTCCAGATGCTCGGCGAAGGTCTCCGCGACCGGGATGCCCACCACCTGCACCGGCGACAACCACGCCGGGAACGCGCCCGCGTAGTGCTCGGTGAGCACGCCGAAGAACCGCTCGATGGAGCCGAACAGCGCGCGGTGGATCATGACCGGCCGCTGTTTGGTGCCGTCGGAGGCGGTGTACTCGAGGTCGAACCGTTCGGGCAGGTTGAAGTCGAGCTGGATGGTCGACATCTGCCAGGTGCGGCCCAGCGCGTCCTTGGCCTGCACCGAGATCTTCGGGCCGTAGAACGCGGCGCCGCCCGGGTCGGGCACCAGCTCGAGACCGGAGGCGTGCGCGACCTTCGACAGGGTCTCGGTGGCCTCTTCCCAGATCTCGTCGGAGCCGACGAACTTCTTCGGGTCCTTGGTGGACAGCTCGAGATAGAAGTCGTCGAGGCCATAGTCCGCGAGCAGACCGAGCACGAACCGCAGCGTGTTCGTCAGCTCCTGATGCATCTGCTCCTTGGTGCAGTAGATGTGCGCGTCGTCCTGGGTCATGCCGCGCACCCGGGTCAGGCCGTGCACCACGCCGGACTTCTCGTACCGGTACACCGAGCCGAACTCGAACATCCGCAGCGGCAGCTCGCGATAGGAGCGCCCCCGCGAACGGAAGATGAGGTTGTGCATCGGGCAGTTCATCGGCTTGACGTAGTAGTCCTGGCCGGGCTTGCGCACGGTGCCGTCGTCGTTGTACTCGGCGTCCAGGTGCATGGCCGGGAACATGCCGTCGCGGTACCAGTCCAGGTGACCGGAGACCTCGAACAGGTGGCCCTTGGTGATGTGCGGGGTGTTGACGAACTCGTAGCCCGCCGCGACGTGCCTGCGGCGCGAGTACTCCTCGAGCTCCTTGCGGATGATGCCACCCTTGGGGTGGAACACCGGCAGGCCCGAGCCCAGCTCGTCGGGGAAGCTGAACAGATCCAGCTCCAGACCAAGCTTGCGGTGGTCGCGGCGCTCGGCCTCGGCCAGCACGTGCAGGTGCTCCTCCAGCGCCTCCGGCGACTCCCAGGCGGTGCCGTAGACGCGCTGCAGGTCCTCACGGTTCTGGTCGCCGCGCCAGTAGGCGGCCGAGCTGCGGGTCAGCTTGAAGGCGGGGATGAACTTGGTGGTGGGGATGTGCGGTCCGCGGCACAGATCACCCCAGACCTTCTCGCCGGTGCGCGGGTCGAGATTGTCGTAGATGGTCAGCTCTTTGCCGCCGACCTCCATGACCTCCGGGTCGTCGATGCCGGACTTGTCGCTGATCAGTTCCAGCTTGAACGGCTCGTTCGCCAGTTCGGTCCTGGCCTCGTCGATCTCGACCACCCGGCGCGAGAAGCGCTGCGCGCCCTTGATGATCTTCTTCATCCGGGATTCCAGCTTGGCCAGATCCTCCGGGGTGAAGGGTCGCTCGACCCGGAAGTCGTAGTAGAAGCCGTCCTTGATCGGCGGGCCGATGCCCAGCTTGGCCTCGGGGAACTCCTGCTGGACCGCCTGGGCGAGCACATGCGCGGCCGAGTGCCGGATCACGCTGCGCCCGGCCTCGGTGGACGCGGCGACGGCTTCGACCTCGGTGTCGACCTCGGGAATCCAGGACAGATCCTTGAGCGCGCCTTCGGCGTCGCGGACGACCACGATGGTGTCCGGGCCCTTCGTCGGCAATCCCGCGTCCCGCACCGCGGCGCCGGCCGTAGTCCCGGCCGGCACCCGGACGAGGGTGGACGGACTGAGCGGGGCTGAGGTCGTCACGACGGCGCTCTCCTTGGCATGTTCGGGGGCGGGCGGATTCCCGCGCGGCATCACCGGCGGCGTATCCGCTCCGGCGCGACCATGCTATCGGCACCCGCGCGCCCGCGTGTCGATGGACCGGCGCTCCCGGGTCGAATTCCTCTCGCGGACGCGACGGCACAACGACAGGGTGGCCGGACGGGCGGAAGCCATGGCCCGGCGTGCGTGGCAGGAGGAGATGAGCGGGAGGAGATGAGACAGCCACGCACACGAGGGACACGACGCAGCCGCACGCACCACGACGGACACGGAGGAGAACTGGTGCCGCGGGGACAGCGCCCTCAGCCTCCGGCCGCGTAGCTCTCCAAGAGGGCGGCCCGCTCGTCCGACGAGCGCTTGGGGCAGCTGGTGCACATGGCGGCGCCGGGCACCTCGAAGACCAGGCAACAGGAGATGCGCCGGACGAAGGTGCGCCCGCCCACCACGACGAAGCGCGGCAGCGGCAGTGTGCCGCCGACCTGTTCGGCCAGCCCCACCGCGACCCGCGGAGCGCCCGCGTCGATCGCCCGATTGCCCATCGCGTCGGCGACGACCGCCCACAGCGCGGGCATGCCCGCGCCCGACACCTGCGCCACGACCGGGATCACGCGGGTGAGCGTTTCACGCAGGGACAGCGCGGCGACCAGGTCGGCGTCACCGGCGGCGGTCATCCGGGCGTCGGGTTGCGGCTGCGCGAGCAACCGCTCGACCCCGCCGTCGGGACGCATCTCGCAGTCCAGCGCCTCGAGCCGGGCAGGCGGCGCCGGACGCCCCGCCGCCCGTGCCGCGACCAGCTGCTCGACGAGTGCGGAGGCGACCATGCACCACCACAGCGTGCCCGCCACGCGCGGGGCGGTGGCGCCCCAGGAGGCCCCCATCTCCGCGATCCGGTCCCGCACCCAGGCGGGGCGGGTCAGCGCGATCGCGGGTGCGGTGCTCATCGCTGCAGTGGACTGCGTAACCATGCCTCATCGACTCCGATCCAGCCGGCGAACCATCCGAACGTATTGAGAACCCACAGCGTGGCCACGACCACGGCGGCCGTGAGGACCACGCCCAGCACCCGGACGCCGAGGCCGCGCGCGGAGTACCACGCCATCACCTTCCGGTACCGGACTCGCACCCAGCCCAACGCGTGGTGCGCCCAGGCGAATTCGGTGGCGAGAATGCCCAGGCCGGCGAAGACCATCGCCCAGCCCGGTCCGGGATACGGAATCGCGAGAATGCCGATGACCAGCACGATCGTGCCGACGACACCGATTCCTATCCGGTAGGCGAGGTTCAGCGTAGGCCGAGCGGCCACCCGGGCGCGGAAGGCGCGCAGGCGATGTCGCAACGTCCTGGAGGTCTTGCGTCGCCACGTGGCGGTTGCGCTGCTCACCTTGCCAGCCTAGAGATTCACACCAGTTCCGGCAGGCCCGTGCCCACCTCGCGCTCGCCGATCGCGGCGATGCCCTCGGCGGTCACTTCGAGGACCCGTGCGGTGGCGATGTCGAAGAACAGCCCCGCCACCGTGACGTCGCGTTCGGCGACCGCCCGGCGGACCGCGGGATGCCGGTGCAACGTCTCCACCTGAACCGCCACATTCACCATGCTCAGCTGGTCGATCTCGCCGTATCCGGCGGCGCGGGCGGCCGCGGCGACGGGATGCCCGGCAAGGAATCGCTCGAGGCTCGGCTGCGCGTGCACCAGCCAGGGCGCGATCCCCGGGCCGGTGTCGCCGCCGGAATGCAGCGCCGTCATCGCCCCACAGCCGGAATGCCCGCACACCACCACGCAGCGCACGTTCAGTTCCTCGAGGGCGAAGACCAGCGCCGCGTCCACCGACGCGTCCCCACACGCGGGCACCAGATTGCCGACGTTGCGCACGGTGAACAGGTCACCCGGTCCGCTGTTGGTGATCACGTTCGGCACGATCCGGGAATCCGAGCAGGTGAGGAAGAAGGAATCCGGGTCCTGCCCGTGCACGAGATCGTCCAGGTGCGGGCGGACCACATGGGCGTGACTGCGGTGGTAGGCCGCCACCCCGGCGGTCACCGGATCGCGGTGCGGGGCCTGCGCGGGCCGCCACGGCCCGAGCACCTCGTCCCAGATGGAGCGGCTGAGGCCGCGGGCGGGCGGACCGGCCTGCGCGTCGGCCATCCGCACACTGCCGATCTCGACGAATTCCACACTGCCGCCGTTGTTCTCCTGCCTGCGTACCCAGTCCTGCAGCGCCTCGAAGGCGGCATGGTCGAGGAAGTCCACCGTCAGTTCGACGGTCACGTCGGCGTCCGCGGGCACCTTCGCCAGTTCCCCGAACAGCCGGGGCAGCGCCAGGAAGGTGCACGAACCGTCCACCCGGACCCGCCAACGCTGCGACTGCGGGATGGGCTCGGCGACGATGGCGACGCGCACCACCCGCCACAGCAGCAGCGCGAAGGCCAGCAGCAAGCCGAGGATCACGCCCGCGAGCAGGTTCGCCAGCACCACGCCGCCGATGGTCACCAGGTAGACGAGCAGATCACCGGTACGGCGGGCGAGCTTGATGTGGGCGAGCTTCACCAACTGGACACCGATGACGATCAGCAGGCCGGCCAGTGCGGCGGTCGGGATCTGCTCGACCACCGAGGCCAGGGCTACCGAGAACACCAGCAGCCACACCCCGTGCAGCACCGCCGAAGCGCGGCTGCGCGCACCGGCCTGCACATTGGTCGCGCTACGCACGATCACCCCGGTCACCGGCAGGCCGCCCAGCAGTCCGGAAAGCACATTCGCCGATCCCTGCCCGATCAGCTCACGGTCGAAGTCGGTGCGCGACCCGCTGTGCATCCGGTCCACCGCGACCGCTGAGAGCAGGCTTTCCACGCTGGCTATCAAGGCGATCGTCAGGACCATCAGCGCCACCGCGCCCCAGCCACCGGAGGGAATGCCCGGCAGCGCGATCGCGTCGAACAGCGAGCCGCTCAACACGATTCGCTCCACCTGCACCGGCGCGAGCAGGGAGAGCACGGTCGCCCCGACGACAGCCGCCAAGGGCCCCGGAACGACCCGCACCCGGGCGGGCAGGTACCGCCAGCCCAGCATCACCGCGACGACCAGGCCACCCACCAGCGCCGCGCCGATGTTCATCGACAGCAGCTGCCCCGGCAGCGCGGTCAGGTTGGCCCACGCGGAACTGCGGGAGTCGCCGCCCAGCAACACGTGCACCTGTTGCAGGGCGATCGTCACGCCGATGCCCGCCAGCATCGCGTGCACCACCACCGGCGCGACCGCCAACGCGGCACGAGCGACGCGGCTGAGCCCGAACAGGATCTGCAGCACACCCGCCGCGACGACGATGAAACATGTGACCCGCCAACCGAATTGCGCGATCGACTCGGCGACCACGACGGTCAGGCCCGCGGCGGGTCCGCTGACCTGCAGCACCGAGCCGCCGAGGCAGCCCACCACGATGCCGCCCACCACCGCCGCGATGAGTCCCGCCGCGACCGGCGCACCGGAGGCCAGCGCGATGCCCAGCGACAACGGCAGGGCGACCAGGAAGACCACGATGGAAGCCGGAATATCGTAGCGCGCAACGGATTTCCAGTAGTCGGCACGCGCCTTGGGGGCGGTTTCCCGGCCGGGCGGCGGCGGGGAGTGCTCGCTGGCAATAGACATGGTTGTCTCCCTTCACGACCCGCCTCGGATCGACACGAGGCGCGGTCGGCTGATGAACAGATCTGTGCTGCTGAGGAATTGATCGCGAAGCCGCCGGCCTGGCGGCAAGGACTCACTAGGGCAGAGCCTCGCGGTGCCCCGGGTGCGCCTCGTCCCTCCGACCCGAGATCGGCGACCCGGCAACGGATTCCAGGACATCGGACGACAGTGACGACTCGTAGGGCTCGGGGAACATATTTCTCCTTCGCCATCGGCGGACCTCGCGGACCGGATGGTTCATCGGTGGAACATGTGCGGGCGGGACGATCGGCAGCAGACGAGGCGCGGCACCCCGACGAGGGGCGCTCGAACCTTGCGTCGACCCGGCGACAACCGGGTCGGCATCAATAGTAAAGACACACCAAAGACTTGGGAAAGCCCGTGATGGTCATGATCACTCAATCGCTACAAGAATGTGATCGGCATCACAGATGCTCGCGTATCGCCGGGCGGCGCCGAAGAAGGCGATCGTCGGCCGCTCCGCGAAGGCGCGACAGGGCGGCCGCGTCCCCCCATCGGCTCGGGCGCGCGACAGCCCCGGCGAGCGGGTAGCGCTCACCGGGGCTGTCGCGACGGTGCCTCTCGATCGCGGTCTCGGGCAGCGTGCTGCCTCTCCTCGACCTCGGAGCGTCATCTCATGGCGTTATCTCGTGGCGCTGCCTCGTGGCGATCGTGTCGAACTCGTGGCGTTCTGTCCGGACATGTCGGCGCGGACCTACTCGGTTCGCCCCGTCGCGTGCGCGGGGATCAGCGCGTGCAGGCCGACACGATGCGCACGGCCGCGACCAGCGCGGCCACCGTGACCACTCCGGCCACGGTCACCAGCCGGTTGACGTCGACCGCGGGCTGCCAGCGCACCTGCCCGTCGCGAATCACGTAGGCGCCCACGGGTTTCGCGCCCATGCCGAAGCCGACGCCACCGCCCTCCTGCCCCTCCTGATCGGTGCCGCTGCCACCGCCCCCACCGCCGCTGATCGCGGCGACACCGATGATCGTGGTGCCGTCCCGTTCGACCGGCTCGGAGTACACCCGCTTCACCGTCATCGCGTCGCGGGCCGCGGTGAGTATCTCGTCGACCTTCATCATGCCTCCCTTGGTGCTGCTGTCCCTCGATCGCTGTGTCCGGATCGATCGGGTTCCGAGGTCGGCACGGGTTTCGCCACCGGATCCGTCGTCGGCAACCAGATCACCGGCCTTCGCCATCGCCCCGCCGCCTCGCGGGATTGCCCCAGGGTAGGCGCTGTGGTGCCGCACGGCGATGCGTGACGCGTCCCGTCGGCCCGCACCGACCTGGCCGCCGTCGGCTGACAGCGGTCCCCGGCAGCCGGGCCGGGCCGGGAGAAAATTCGTTCGAAGTGCACCGAGAGCGCAGTCCGGGGCCGGAACCCGGCGTAGTGTCGCGAAGAGACCCTCGACGCGGGTTCGCGAGGGCGACACCGGCATCTCCAATCCGAGGAGATCTCCATGACCGACACCCGGATCGGCACCGAAGCCCAAGCCGTCGACAACACCGGAGACGGCGCCACCAGCGGCGCCGCGCAGTCGGCGCAGCCTCCGCTCGTGCGGCACGACGAGATCGACGCGGTGGTCGACGCCGCCTACGAGGCGGCGACAGCTTTCCGCCGACTGGATCAGGAACAGGTCGACGAGATCGTCAAGGCGATGGTCCGGGTCGGCATCCGGGCGGCGGCCGAATTGGCGATGGTGGCCGTCGAGGAGACCGGCTTCGGCGTGTTCGAGGACAAGGTGGTCAAGAACTACGTCGCCACCGAATTCCTCTACGACTACCTCCGGGACAAGAAGTCCGTGGGGGTGATCGAGGAGGATGTCGAACGCAGCATCGTGCGCGTCGCCGAACCGATCGGCGTGGTGCTGGCTATCACCCCGGTGACCAATCCGACCTCGACCGTTCTGTACAAGGCCATCGTCGCGGCCAAGACACGCAATGCCATCGTGTTCCGGCCCTCCCCCTTCGCCGTTCGGTCCTGCGAGCGCACGGTGGAGATCCTGCGCGAGGCGGCCGAGGCGGCGGGGATGCCCCCCGGCGCGCTGCAGGTCGTCCCCGACGCCGCACACGAGGTGACCCACTACCTGTTCAAGCATCCTCGCGTCGACTTCATCTGGGTGACCGGCGGCCAGAAGATCGTCGCCCTGGCCAACGCGGCGGGCAAACCCGCGCTCGGCGTCGGCCCCGGAAACGCGCCCATCTACCTGCACCGCACCGCCGACATCCGAGGCGCCGTGGTCGACATCCTGATCTCGAAGACCTTCGACGCCTCGGTGATCTGTCCGGCCGAGCAGACCTGCATCATCGACGACGCCATCTACGACGACGCCGTGGCCGAGTTCGAGCGAATGGGCGCGCACGTCCTCACCGACGAGCAGTCGGCCGCGATCGCGGATTTCGCCTTCGGCTGCGGTGACAAGGTCAATCTCGAGGCTCTCGGCAGGCAGGCCCCCGAACTGGCCGCCCGCGCCGGGTTCACCGTGGACCCCTCGGTGAAGGTTCTCCTCGCGCCGCTGCCCGCCGATCTCGATCAGCTCGCCGCGCATCCGCTGGTGCAGGAGAAACTGATGCCTGTCCTCGGGCTCGTGCGGGCCCGCGACCTCCAGCACGCTGTGGACGCGGCCGTGCTCGTCACCGAACACGGCGGCCTCGGGCACACCTCCGCCATCTACGCCGACGATCCCGCCGCGGTCGAGGCGTTCAGCATGGCCGTGCGCACCGGGCGCATCCTGGTCAACGCCCCGACCGCGGTCGGGGCGCTCGGTGGGGTCTACAACAACCTCACCCCCACCTTCTCCCTCGGCTGCGGCACCTGGGGCGGTTCGAGCACCACGGAGAACGTCAACTACGAGCAGTTGCTCAACATCAAGACGGTCTCGTACCGGCGGACGCCCCCGCAGTGGTTCCGGGTGCCGTCGAACACCTTCTTCAACGCGGGCGCCCTCGAGAATCTCCGGGATATCGACTGCCGCAGCGTCGTGGTGGTCACCGACGCGCTCAGCGAACAGCGCGGCGTGGTCGACGAACTGCGGGGCAACGTCCGTGCCCAGCACTTCAAGGTGTTCAGCGATGTCGAGCCCGAACCCGACGAGGCCACGATCCGGCGGGGCGTCGCGCTGCTCGAAACGTCGCCGCCGGATCTGCTCATCGCGATCGGCGGTGGATCGGTGATCGACGCGGCGAAGGCGATCCGGCTGTTCTACGAACATCCGGAGAAAGACGTCGCCGAACTCACCCTGCCCTTCCTCGACCCGCGCAAGCGGATGGCGGACTACCCGCAGGATCCGCACACGATCCGGCTGGTGGCCGTGCCGACCACCTCCGGCACCGGTTCCGAGGTGTCGCCCGCGGCGGTCCTGACCGTCGCGGGCCGCAAGGAGACCCTGGTCGACTACTCCCTCGTGCCCGACATCGCCATCGTGGACCCGCTGCTGGCAGTCTCCATGCCGCGCACGTTGACCGTCGACACCGGAGTGGACGCGCTGACCCACGCGCTCGAGGCCGCCGCCTCCATCTTCGCCTCGCCCTACACCGATGCCTTCTGCGTGCAGGCCGCTCGACTGATCTTCGATGCACTGCCCCGCGCCTACGATCACCCCGACGATCTGTCCGCCCGCACCGACATGGCCAACGCGGCAACGCTGGCCGGTCTGGCCTTCTCGAATGCCTTCGTGGGCACCAATCACGCTCTCGCCCACGCCGTCGGCGCGCGGTTCGGCATCGCCCACGGCCGGGTGAACGGTGTGTTCCTGCCGCATACCCTGCGCTACAACGCCTCCTTGCCGACCAAATTCATGCCCGCACCCGGCTATTCGGCATATGTCGCTCCGGAGAAGTACGCCCAGCTGGGCCGGGTCGTCTTCGGTGGGCACGAACCCGACGAGAGCCGTCGTCGCCTCTTCCAGGGCGTGGACGACCTGCTCCGGCGACTCGACGTGCCACGCACCCTCGCCGAGATCGGCATCCCCGAGGACGAATACCTCTCCGCGCTACCGGAATTGGCGATGACCGCCTTCCAGGATCTGAGCAACCGCACGAATCCCCGCATGCCGCTGATCAGCGAGATCACCGGCTTGCTGCGGCTCGGCTACTACGGTGCCGATGCCGAGGCGCACTGACGGCCGGACAATCGGCCCGGACGACGATCGGCACCCGGCGAGGCGAGCGCGAGCCAACCGGACAGATCAGATCTGGAGACTCGTGACCAGTTCCGACCAGGACCGGATGGTCGCGACGGACGGATAGTCGTCCTCGTCGATCCGCGCGCCGACAGCGTCGCTGATCCGTTCGACGAAGGTCAGATAGTCGATCGAGTCCAACTCCAGTACCTCACGCAGCGGATCGTCCGGGGCGAGTTCGCGGAGGCGCGACTCCTCGGCGAATCCACGCAGCGCGGCGCGGACGATCGCCTCCGCCTGGGGGCCGGACACGGCGGGTCCGTTCATGGCTCGTCACTCCTCGAGATGCTGCGGGATCTCACCGGCCAGGATTTCGCTCATCCGGTTCAGATAGCGGGCGCCGATCGCGCCGTCGGTGGCGCGGTGATCGGCGGCCAGTGTGGCGGTGACCTGGGTACGCGCCGTCACCACCGAATCCACCACACAGGGGCGTTCGCCGACCGCGCCGAAGCCGACGATCGCGACCTGCGGCACAGGAATCACCCCGAACACCGAATCCACGCCCAGGTCACCGAGATTGGTGACCGTCAAGGTGGCGGGCATGATATCGCGCGACCGCAGTCGCTGCGTACGGGTTCGCGTGACCAGCTCACGCAGCGCCCCCATCATGGCCTGGACGGTGAGCGTGTCGGCGTCGGGCACGGTGGGCACCATGATGCCACCACCGCGCAGTGACACGACGATGCCGAGATGAACGGCGGCGGCGGGCTGGAAGGTGTCGTCGATCCAGTACCCGTTGAGCGCGGGCACCGACCGGGCCGCGCGCGCCGCGGCGCACAGCAACAGCGCCGAGGCCACGATCCGTTCCGTGACCGGAAGGGTGCGGTTGTACTCCCGCATCCGGGCGACCGCGACGTCCACATCGATGGTGCTGGACAGGTAATAGTGCGGGATCGTCCGTTTGGAGCGGGTCATCGCCGCGGCGATGACCCGGCGGGCCGCGTCCTGGTCTCGGGCCGGAGCACCTCGCTCGCCGGGGCCTGCGAGACCTGCCGGGCGCACCGGCGCCGGTGCGGGCCGCACGGTCTGCGCCGTGCGCGCGGCGGAGACGTCACGCGCACGGATCGCCCCGCCGTGGCCGCTGCCGCGGATCCGGCCCAGATCGAGGCCGGTCTCGGCCGCCAGACGACGTGCGTATCCGGAGGCCCGGATCGCCTCGCCGCCGCCCGCGGGGGAAGCCGGAGGCACGGGTGCGGCGGTCGGCACCGGGATATCACTGCGCACGACGCGTCCCCCCGGTCCGGAGCCGTGCACCGCCGCCAGGTCCACGCCGGCTTCCTCGGCCAATCGCCGGACCAATGGTGTGGCGCGCACCGGAGTCTCGTCGGCGGGCCGCTCCTGCGCACCGGCGTCGATCGGGGCAGCCGCCGGCTCCTGCGCCGCGACTGCCGCGGTGCCCGCGGGTGCCGGGGCGCCGGCCTCGATCGTGGCCAGCGGCGTGCCCACCGCGACCGTGGCCCCCTCGGGCACGAGCAGTTCGCCGATGGTTCCCTCGTCGAAGCACTCGACATCGATCGCCGCCTTCGTGGTGTCGACCTCGGCGACGATATCGCCGGGCCGCACCCGATCGCCGGGCTGCACCAGCCATCGCAACAGGGTGCCCTCGGTCATGTCCGCCCCCAGGGAGGGCATGCGGAACTGTGCGCTCACGCCACCACCTCCTTGACAGCGGCCACGACCGCGGGCACCGAGGGCAACGCCGCCTCTTCGAGTTGCTTGGCATAGGGAATCGGCACATCGACGGTGCAGATCCGACGCACCGGAGCGTCCAGATCGAAGTAGGCGTGTTCGGCCACACACGCCGCTACCTCGGCCGCGATGCCCACCCGCGGCCAGCCCTCGTCGACCACCACCAGGCGATGCGTGCGCGCCACCGAATCGAGCACCGCCGCGGTATCCAGTGGCCGCAGCGTCCGCAGGTCCAGCACCTCGGCATCGATCTGCTCGCCGGACAGCCGCTGCGCGGCCGCGAGCGCGGTCGCCACGGTGTTGCCGTACGCCACGATCGTGACATCGGTGCCGGGTTTGCGGATGGCCGCGGCATCGATGCCGAGTACGGCGGGCTCGGATGCGTCGGATTCACTGTTGTAGAGCGCGATCGGTTCGAAGATGACGACCGGGTCCGGATCCTGCAGCGCGGGCCACAGCATCGTGCGCGCGTCCTCGACCGTCGCCGCCGAGAGCACCCGTAGACCCGGGATGTGGGCGTAGAAGGCTTCCAAGCTGTGCGAATGCTGTGCGGCGAGTTGTCGGCCCGCGCCGGTCGCCATCCGGATCACCAGCGGCACACCGAGTTGCCCGCCGGACATGTGCCGCAGGGTGGCGGCGTTGTTGAGGATCTGGTCGAGGGCGAGCAGGCTGAAATTGGCCGTCATCACCTCCACGATGGGACGCATGCCGCCCAGCGCGGCGCCGATGCCCGCGCCGACGAAGCCGGCCTCGCTCAACGGTGTGTCACGGATGCGCTCCGGGCCGAACTCCTCGAGCAACCCGCGGCTCACGCCGAAACAGCCGCCGTAGGCGCCTACGTCCTCACCCATGAGGAACACCCGGTCGTCACGGATCAGCGCCTCGCGCAGCGCTTCTCGCACCGCCTCCCGGTAGGTGGTCACGTTTCCTCCGCGTATACGTGCCGGGTGAGATCGGCGACCGGCTCGGCCGGGGCCTCCAGCGCGGCGGTGATCGCCGCCTCGATCTCGTCGTGCGCGGCCTGTTCGATGTTCTCGGCATCGGCCTCGGTGAGCGCGCCCGCGGCGCGCAGTTCGTCGGTCAGCCGAGGAATCGGGTCGCGTGCCTTCCACTGCGCGATCTCGGCCGGGTCACGGTAGCGGTCGGCATCGTAGAGCGAGTGCGCGCGGAACCGATAGGTGCGCAGTTCCAGGAAGCAGGGTCCGCCACCGGCGCGGATCGAGGTCACCGCCCGCCTACTCGCCAGGGCGACGGCCTCGGCGTCCATCCCGTCGACCGGCCACGCCGCCATTCCGTATCCGGCGGCGCGCAGAGCCAGATCGGTCGCGGCGTGCTCGCGCCGCAGCGCGGTGCCCATCGCGTATTGGTTGTTCTCACAGGCGAAGAGCACCGGCAGACGCCACAGGGCGGCCAGATTGGCGCATTCGTGGAAGATGCCCTCCGCCATCGCGCCGTCGCCGAACAGGCACACGGTGACCCGCTGCCGCGCGCTCAGCACGTCGGCGAGCGCGAGCCCGACCGCCATCGGCAGCCCGCCACCCACGATGGCGTTGCCGCCGTAGAACCGGCGCGAGCTGTCGAACAGGTGCATCGATCCGCCCCGGCCGTGACTGCATCCCGCACTGCGTCCGAACATCTCGGCCATCAGCGCTGTCATCGACATCCCCCTGGCCAGCGCGTGACCGTGCTCGCGATAGGTGGAGACCACCGCGTCCTCGCTGCCGAGCGCGCCGAGCAAACCCGCGGCCACGGCCTCTTCGCCGATGTAGAGATGCAGGAAGCCGCGGATCTTCTCCTCGCTGTAGAGCCGGACGCATCGCTGTTCGAAACGGCGGATACGCACCATCTGACGCAGCAGTTCCACCCGCTCGGCGGTGTCGAGCGGCGCGGGACGGGTGGTTTCGGCGCTCATGACGACGGATCCAGCATCGAGACATCGCCCGCGGTCTGCCCCAGTTCACGGGTGCGCAGCACTCTGCGCATCACCTTGCCGCTGCGGGTGTGCGGCAACGCATCGACGAAGTCGATCTCTCTGGCCGCCACCGACCCCAGCGCCCGCCGGTTGAACGCCACCAGTTCGGCGCGCAGTTCCTCCGAGGGCACCCGGCCGGCGCGCAACACCACGAACCCCTTGACCAGCTGCCCGGCGACCGGGTCGGGAACACCGATCACCGCCGCCTCGGCCACCGCGGGATGGGCCATCAGCGCGCTTTCGACCTCGAAGGGGCCGACCAGATGCCCGGCGGTCTTGATGACGTCGTCGGCGCGGCCGACGAACCAGTAGTAGCCGTCGGCGTCACGGCGCGCCAGATCGCCGGACAGATACCATCCGCCCGCGAACGCCTTCTCATAGCGCGCGGGGTCGCGCCAGTAGCCGCGGAACATCGACGGCCAGCCCGGCCGCAACGCCAGTTCCCCCACCTCGTCGGTCCCGGCGGGCTCGACCGTCCCGTCGGTCACCCGCGCCCGGCCGTCGGGACCGCGCACGAGCACCGTGGCCTCCACCTCGGGCAGCGGCCTGCCCATCGACCCCGCACGCACCGGTTCGGCGGGCGACGCGGCGATCATGATGGATCCTGTCTCGGTCTGCCACCAGGTGTCGTGCACCGGCCGCCCCAGCACCTGCTCGCCCCAGTGCACCACCGCGGCGTCGAGCGGCTCGCCGACGCTGGCCACCAGCCGCAGGTGCGACAGGTCGCAGCCCGCGGGCAGCTCGTCGCCGCGCCTGCGCAGCATCCGCAGGGCGGTCGGCGCGGTGTACCAGACCGCCACCCGCTCGGCCGAGAGGATCTCGTACCAGCGTTTGGCGTCGAACTCGGCTTCATCGCTGATCAGCGTCGCGCCGAGCGCCAGCGGCGCGATGACTCCGTAGGACATGCCGGTCACCCATCCGGGATCGGCGGTGCACCAGTAGATGTCGCCGCCGCGCAGATCCAGCGCCTGCGCCGCCGTCCTCCGGTGCGCGAGCACCGCGCCGTGTACGTGGATCGCGCCCTTGGGCCGCCCGGTCGTACCGCTGGTGAAATGCAGCAGGGCGACATCGTCGCTGTCGGTCCGTACTGCTTCGAACTGTGGGTCCGCGCCGGCCATCGCGGCGGGCAGATCCACCACATCGGCCTCGGACACGGTCGGGTCGGTGTCGGTGAGCAACACATGGCGCAGCACGCCGAGCGCGGCACGAACGGGTTCGACGCGGCGCCGGTACAGCGCGGAGGTCGTCACCAGGACCTCCGCTTCGGCGAGGGTGATCCGCTCCCGGACCGGCTCGGGACCGAACGCCGGGAACAGCGGGACGACAACGCAGCCCGCCTTCCACGCACCGATGATGACGGTGTAGAGATCAGAACTGCGGCCGAGCAGCACGCACACCCTCGTCCCGGGCCGGACCCCGAGGCCGGTGAGCGCGTCGGCGAAGCGTCCCGCGGACGCGGCGAGTTCGGCGTAGGTGAGCGATACCGGTTCTCCCCGCAGACGCAGCCATCGCACAGCCACCTGATCCGCCCGCGGCGTCCCCAGATGCCGGTCCACCACCTCGTGAGCGATGTTCAGCGGCCCGGTGGCCGGGCGTGGCTGTCCATCCTGAAAACGATCGGCGGCGTCCATGACGCACCTCCTCGACCGGGTCCGGTCAGGTCTGCGACCCTCCGACATCGTCGGCCCGCAGGGGCCTCGCCATCGGCGTGGTCGCTCGGCTCAGCCCACCCCGGCGGGAGTGATCAGCCCCAAGTGCCCGTCGTACCGGTGGTAGAGCACGCAGCCACGGCCGAGGACTGTGTCGCGGAAGAACACGAACGGCTGGCCTACCATTTCCAGCCGGGTCGCCGCCTCTTCGACCGTCAGCTCCGGCGGCGGCGTCGGGCTCGTCGTCATGCCGGGCAGATCGGCGATCACCGCCTCCGGCCTGCCGTCGACTTGCGCGAGCCGATAGGAACCGTCCGTGTCGCGGTACAGCACGCTGTCGGCGCCGCTGCCTGCTTCGACGAACAGGTGGAAGTCGTAATCGAGCGCTTCGGCGTCCGCGGCCGCCGCGCCGCAGGTCTGCTCGGTCAGCGCATACGACTTGTGCCGCACCACTTCCCGGGTCTCAGGCGGGCGGGGATAATACGGCAGCTGCGGCCGGGGCGCGTCGCCGTGCCGCCACTCGTGCTCGCCATGGGCGCGCAGTCGCCGAATCGTCTCGCCGCGGCGATCGATTCCGGCCAGCCGTGCCTTCAGCCGCTCCTGCAGCAGGTCGACCGCCTCACGGGTGGTCGGGGCCTGTACCTGGACTCGCACGGTGCGACCGCCGACATCGGCGACAGCTTGGGCGACCACGCGCGAACTCACCGCGGGATCGCCGTGCCCGCTGAGCCGGACCCGGGCCGAGAGCACCGGCGCGGGGGCGTGCGTGAGGGCATGCCCGATCTTCTCGCGCGCGTACTCGGCGCCTGCGGCGGACACATACCGACCCGTGGACACCCGTACCGGCTCGGTCCGTGCCGCCTGCGGCGGCGCGGCCTCGCCGACACCACCCACGTCCCCGGACGAGGGCTGCGCGGCAGCCAGTTCGACGGTGCGCTCGCCCGCGGAGATCGCCAGACGCAGCCGGGCTCTCGACAACGTCGAAGGACCGCATTCGCAGCCGGCGGGCAACGCGTCGTCGCGCGGATCCTCCGCCGAGAGCAGATCGACATAGGCGGTGCCGCGCTGATGCGATCCATGACCGGTATCGACGTAGTCGCGGTCCCCGTGGGCATGCGAGCCGACGACCGACCGGTACACCGCGCCCTCCGCGGTATCGAGGACCTCGGCCACGTGGTGGCTGCGGGGACACCGGACGGTGAGGAGCACCTCCGGGCCCGACCCCGCCGATTCCATCGCGTGCTCGGCCAGGCGCCTGCGTTCGAGTGGAGATAGGCTCGAGTTCTCGGGCATGTACCCACGATCCCCCCGCACATCCGGCCGCGACAGTGGCCGAAGACTTCGATGACGATGACGATCGACTCTTGGGCCCGTCCGTCGTCCGGGCCAGACTCTCGCCCCGGCGAGAACCCCGAGCACTGCCGACCAGATTCACGCTGAAGGAGAATCCCGTGCCGCAGCTCCCGGAGGACGAGCCCTACGTGCAAGTGCGCGAGACCCACACCGGCGTGGTGATGCTCTGCGGCGAGCGCGCCTACAAGGCCAAGAAGCCCATCGTCACCGACTTCCTGGACTTCGGAACACCCGCCGCGCGCGAGCGCGCGTGTGCCCGGGAGCTCGAACTCAACCAGCGCCTGGCACCCGATGTCTATATCGGTCTGGCTCACGTGAGCGACCCCGCGGGCGGGCCTGCCGAACCACTGCTCGTCATGCGCCGGATGTCGGCGGCGATGCGGCTGTCGGCGGTGCTCGCCGATCCGTCGCGGCGATCGTCTCCGCTGCCCGACCTGGCCGCCATGGTGGCCCGATTCCACCGGTCCGCCCACCGCGCCCCCGAGATCGATGAGGCCGCACGGCCCGAACGGCTGCGCCGACGGTGGCGTTCCTTGCTCGATCCGCTCGCCGGACACCCGTGCCCCGGTGTCGCCCCGGCCACCCTCGCCCGCGTCGACACGCTCGCGATGCGCTACATCGACGGCAGGTCAACGCTTTTCGAGGAACGGATCGCGGCGGGACGCGTCGTCGACGGTCACGGCGACATGCTCGCCGAGGACATCTTCGTGCTCCCCGACGGCTTCCGGATCCTGGACTGCCTCGATTTCGACGACCAGCTGCGCTATGTCGACGCGCTCGACGACGTGGCGTTCCTGGCGATGGATCTCGAGTTCCTCGGCCATCCCCGCGAGGCGCAATCCTTCCTGGACGTCTATGCCCGCGTGGCGGGCGATCCGGCGCCGGTCACGTTGCGCCACCACTACATCGCCTATCGCGCGACGGTCCGCGCCAAGACCGACGGCGTCCGCTACGACCAGAACGACCCGGCGGCCGCGGGCAACGCCCGGCGACACCTCGACCTGGCGCTGCGTCACCTCGAGCAGGGCGCGGTGCGGCTCGTGCTCGTCGGCGGCCTGCCGGGCACGGGCAAGTCCACGGTCGCCACGCGGCTCGCCGCCGGGACCGACGCGGTGGTGCTGTCATCGGACGAAGTGCGCGATCGGATGCGCGCCACGGGCGCTCTCACCGGTGGATCCGGAACCTTCGGCGCGGGAGCCTACGCACCGGCGGCGAAGACGTCGGTCTACACCACGCTGCTCGACCTGGCGCGGGATCACCTCGAGCACGGTGTCTCGGTGATCCTGGACGCCAGCTGGACCGATCCCGCCGAACGCGACCGCGCCGCGGCAGTGGCGGACCGGACGTGCAGCGAGCTGGTGTCGCTGCAGTGCACGTGCCCGGCAGAACTCGCCCACCAGCGCATCGAGACGAGGACCCGCGGATACTCGGAGGCGACACCCGAGATCGCCGACGCGATCGCCGCGACGGCACCACCATGGCCCGAGGCCACCCGGATCGATACCGCCCAGCCGCTGGCGGACTCCCTGGCCCTCGCCCTGCGGGCCTGGCACGAACCGGCGCGTCGGCAGGGGGCCGTCCGGCAGCGCTGACATCGGGCGACCGGCGTCGCCACCAGAGCCGATGGTCACCCCCGGCGAGGAAGGAATCCTCTCTCGCCCGCCCGGCAGCGCGAGAAAGCTCTTCTCAGGTCAGCTGGAGAGCCGGAGCACCCGCCCCGGTGAAAGGAGGCTCTCATGACATCGGCGCCCAACACCCGAAGGCAACCGCAGCCGATCTTCCGTGACCGCAGTGAAGCCGGACGTGTGCTCGCCGAACTGCTCGAGCACTATCGCGACGACCCGAAGGTGATCGTGCTCGGGCTCGCGCGCGGCGGTGTACCCGTGGCGTGGGAGGTCGCGGCCGCACTGGGCGCCCCGCTGGACACGATCATCGTGCGCAAGCTCGGCGCTCCTGCCAACCCGGAGTTCGCGATCGGCGCGCTGGCCGGTGACGGCCGGATCGTGCTGAACGACGACACGGTGCGGGCGCTGGGACTGACCGCGAACCAGGTACGCGAGATCGCCCGCGACGAAGCGCGCGAACTGACCCGTCGGGAAGCCGCCTACCGGGGCGGCCGTCGCCCGCTCGACGTGGCCGGACGAACGGTGATCCTGGTCGACGACGGGCTGGCGACCGGCGCCAGCATGATCGCCGCCGTACAGGCGATCGACGCGGCCGAACCCGAACGCATCGTGGTCGCTGTGCCCGCCGCGCCCGAATCCACCTGCCGGGAATTCGAGTCCATGGTCGACGAAATGGTCTGCGCGAGCATGCCCTCACCCTTCCTGGCGGTCGGCGACTCCTTCTGGAACTTCACCCAGGTCACCGACGAGCAGGTGCGCGCACTGCTCGCCGAGACTCCCGCACGGGCTCGCCCCGCGGTCCCGGACACCACCGAGCTGGTGCGGGCGGCCGCCATCGCGGCCCCGGGGGGCGTCGCGCCCGCCGATGTGATCGACGACCTGGTCGGCGACGCGCGATTCGTGTTGATCGGGGAGAGTTCGCACGGCACGCGCGAGTTCTATGCCGCGCGCGCGGCGATCACCCGCCGACTCATCGCGGAGAAGGGTTTCGACGCGGTCGCGGCCGAGGCGGACTGGCCCGACGCCTACCGGGTCGACCGCTACGTCCGCGGCCTCGGCAGCGACGACTCGGCAGCACACGCCCTCGCCGACTTCGAACGGTTCCCCACCTGGATGTGGCGCAACACGGTGGTCCGCGACTTCGTGTCCTGGCTGCGCTTGCACAACGAGGCCGGTCGCCGCGCGGGCGGCACGCCGACCGGCTTCTACGGGCTCGACCTGTACAGCATGCACCGCAGCATGGAGCGGGTGATCTCCTATCTGGAGACCGTGGACCCCGCCGCCGCCGAGCGAGCGCGCCGCCGCTACAGCTGCTTCGACCGCAATTCCGACAACGACGCCCAGGCGTACGGATTCGCGGCTGCCTTCGGTGCGGGCGAGTCCTGCGAGACCGAGGTGGTGCGCCAACTGGTCGAGCTGCAACGCAGCGCCGCCGCGTACCTCGAGGCACACGACGGCGAAGCCCGGTTCGACGCGCTGCGCAACGCATGGACGGTGCGCGACGCGGAGGCGTACTACCGCGCCATGTTCGGCCCGCGCGTGTCGTCGTGGAACCTGCGTGACGAGCACATGGCCGACACCCTCGACGCGCTCGCCCGGCACCTCGACCGGCCGGACAAGCCGGCCCGCATCGTGGTGTGGGCGCACAACTCACACGTCGGGGACGCGCGCGCCACTGAAATGGGCGCCGAGGGGCAGCTTTCCCTCGGGCAACTGGTGCGCGAACGCCACGGGGACGACGCCCGGCTCATCGGCCTCACGACCGGCCACGGCACGGTGACGGCGGCCGACGCGTGGAACGGCCCCGCTCACGTCAAACGCGTCCGCGAGCCGCTGCCCAGCAGCGTCGAGGAGTTGCTGCACGACACCGGTATCCCGGCGTTCCTCGTGCGCACCGACCGCCCCTCCGAAGCGGTGGACGTGCTGGGCACGCCGCGCCTGGAACGTGCGATCGGCGTCATCTACCAACCCGCCACCGAACGCCACAGCCACTATTTCCACACCCGCTTCGCCGAACGCTACGACGCGGTGATCCACATCGACGAGACCACCGCGATCGAGCCGTTGGAACCAGGTGAGCACTGGCTCTCCGGCCGGACCCCGGAGACCTATCCGAGCGGATTGTGAGGCGCCTCCCACCGTGTCCGCTGTCCCGCGGCGCGGAGGCGGCACATCCCCGCACGGGAGTTTGGACTGGCAACCTCCGGCCCCGCGATCTGTGACGTTCGTCTCTGTCGGAACCCGGACCGATCGGGCACCGTGAGGATGTCCGTCCGGACGACTCGACCAATTCGCACACGTGGCAAGGCAGCCGACCATGGGCTCTCGCGATTCACACATGACCCAGACGGATCTGTTCGCTTGGAGCATGGAACACGATCCGCTGCTGCGGTCGACCATCGTCACGGTGCTGATCCTGGACACCGAACCGGACCGGGCGCGGCTGATCGAACTCATGGACCGCGGTACTCGCGTGGTTCCCAGGTTCCGGCACGTGTTGTCGGCGGCTCCGATGAACCTCACGCCGCCTCGGTGGAAAGTGGATACCGGCTTCGATCTGTCCTGGCACCTGCGCTGGTCCGCGCTGCCCGCACCCGGCGACATGTCCACGGTCCTCGACTTCGCCCGCACCGAGATGATGACCGCCTTCGACCCGATCCGTCCGCTGTGGACCCTCACCGTGCTCACCGGGCTGTCCGGCGGTCGGTGCGCGGCCGTGCTCAAGGTGCACCACAGCCTGACCGACGGCATCGGCGGCATCCAGATGGCCGGTGAGATGCTGGATTTCACCCGCGAGGGCACCCCACGCGAGCCGGCGGGCGAGAGCACCCCACCCGATACCGGAACACTGGCCGACATCGTGTCCTGGAACCTGTCCACCGGTTACGACGTGGTCCGGTCCGGACTGTCGTCGGCGGCGGAGGCGGCGCGGCAGACGCTCACCTCTCCGGTACGGGCAGCCCGCTCCGGAGCCGGATTGGCATGGTCGCTGGCCCGGTTCGTGCGGCCCATCACCAGCACCCTGTCGCCGGTGATGACCGCGCGCGGTCAAAGCAGGCAGCTGAGCGTGCTGAAAGCACCGCTCGCCGAGCTGTCCGCCGCGGCCCACCGGGCGGACTGCACCCTCAACGACGCCTACCTCGCGGCGTTGCTGATCGGTCTGCGGACCTACCACGAACGTCACGGCGCCCACGTCGAGCAGCTGCGGCTCACCATGCCGATCAGCACCCGCACCGCGGCCGATCCCATCGGCGGAAATCGGATCACGCTCGCGCGATTCGCCGTGCGCGCCGACATCGCGGATCCGATCGCCATGATGGGCGCGGTGCACGCCACCGTCGAGGGCTGGCGTCACGAGCAGGCGATACCGCTGACCAACGCGGTGGCCGCCGTGCTGAACCGGCTGCCCAGCATGGTGCTCGCCCAGATGCTCGAGCACGTCGACTTCCTCGCCTCCGACGTCCCCGGCTCACCGGTGCCGCTCTACCTGGCCGGTGCCGAGATCGAGCAGATGCACGCGTTCGGCCCGACGCTGGGCACGGCCTTCAACGCGACCCTGGTCTCCCACATCGGTACCTGCTACATCGGACTCGATATCGACACCGCCGCCGTGACCGACCCTGAACAGTTCATCGACTGCCTCGCCGGCGGTCTGCGCGCCGTCCTCGCCACGGGCGCCCGGCCACCCGAGACGGCACCGCCGCCGACGGGGACGTGAATCCCGCGAAGTCCGTCGCAACGACCGACAGGGGCGCACGCCCCCGGCCAGATCGAAAGGACTCCGATCATGTTCGAACTCCACGGCCGCAGTGCCGTCGTGACCGGTGGTGCCCGCGGGATCGGCGCGGCTGTCGCCCGGTCGCTGGCCGATGCCGGAGCGGGGGTCGTCGTCGCCGACATCCTCGACGACGAGGGCGGAAAGACTGCTGAGACCCTCGGGCCCCGGGGGCGTTTCGCCCACCTCGACGTCACCCAGGAGAACGACTGGCGAGCGGTGCTCGGCATCGCCGAGGACACCTTCGGGCCCCTCGCCGTATTGATCAACAACGCGGGCATTCTCGATTACGGCGAGATCAGCGAACAATCGCCCGCCGCGTTCCGGAAGGTGCTCGATGTCAACCTCTTCGGATCCTGGCTGGGCATGCACACCGCGGCACCGCTGCTGCGCACCGCAGGCGGCGGGGTCATCGTGAACGTCTCCTCCACCGCGGGCCTGATGGGCTACTCGGGCGTCGGCGCCTATGTGGCCTCCAAGTGGGGACTGCGTGGTCTCACCAAGACCGCGGCCATCGAACTCGGCCGCGCGGGCATCCGGGTCTGCTCTGTCCATCCCGGCCCGATCGACACCCCCATGACCGCCGACATGGACCGCTCCGTCGCCGCGGCGCAGCCGCTGCCGCGCTTCGGCGAGTCCGAGGAAGTGGCCGCGATGGTCACCTTCATCGTCACCGAGGCCGGCTTCTCCACCGGGTCGGAGTTCGTCCTCGACGGTGGGGCTACCGCGGGCCAAGTGCTCCCGCCGCTGTCCACCTGACCGACACGGAGGCCACTGGCAGGCCGGAAAGGACTCCCGATGATCGCTCGTCCCGAGGACAACCGCCACACACTGGCCTCCGCGGCCGTGGTCGTCGGCACCGATGGCTCCGAAACCGCTGGGATCGCCGTGCGCTGGGCGGCGCGCACGGCCGCCGACCGAGGCCGACGCCTGCTGATCGTGCACGGAATCGACCTGGCGAACACCCGCGCGACATACGACAACAGCCAGATCGAGGCGCCCGCGATCGTCGAGGCGTTCCACACCCGTGGCGCGCGACTGCTGTCGGACGCCGCGGCTCTCGCCTGTGAGATCGCGCCCTCCGTCGACATCGGCACCGACCTGGCGGACGACAACGCCGCCCGCCGGCTGATCGCCCTCTCCGAGCGTGCTCACATGGTCGTTCTGGGCGCTGCCCCGAGGATCGGCCCCTTCGCCCATCTGGGGTCGACCCTGATGGCCGTCACCGCGCACGCACACGGCGCCGTGGTGGTCGTACGAGGCGGGCCGACCCCGGATCGCGCCCCGGTCGTGGTCGGCGTGGACGCAGGCGCGGCCGGCGAGCCCGCGATCGAGGTGGCCTTCGCCGAAGCCGCCTTGCGTGGGGTCGATCTCGTCGCCGTGCATGCCTGGAGCGACCTGTCCTCGACAGCGTTCGCGGGCGCCTCCTACGTGGGTGATCCGCCGCAGGCTCTGATGGACGGCGAGCGGGCGATGCTGGCCGAGAGGCTCGCGGGCTGGCAGGAGCGGTACCCGAGCGTCGCCGTGACGCGCCAGGTGTACCTGTCGGGCCCGCGCGAGCAACTGGGCGAGTGGTCGCGCAATGCGCAGCTCCTGGTCGTCGGCAGCCGCGGTCGAGGCGGATTCCGTTCCCTGCTGCTGGGTTCCACCAGCAACTGGCTGGTTCAGCACGCCGAGTGTCCGGTGATGGTCGTCCACGCCGACTGAGCGGAACGTCCACAACCGCGGCGGAAGTGGCCCTTCAGCCTTCGACCCGCTTCTTCAGGCCGGTCAGCGTACTGTCCACCAGCCCTTTGATCACACGATTGCGGATGAAGCCGGGCAGCGGCAGATTATGGTGGATGGTCAGCCGGTAGGTCACCGACGTGGCAGCAGGGCCGGCCTCCTCGAGCTGGTAGTCACCTTCCTGACCGGTCTGCATGCGACCTTCCACCATCGACCAGCTCATGCCGTGGTCATGGTGGCTGTAGCGGAGAGTGTAGGTGTCGGTCCCGACCGTCGCCGACGCCTTGAACCGGGCGGTCACCGGCAGTCCGGTGTGCTCGTCGGCCTCGAGTACCTCGGCTTCGAGGATCTCGGGAATCCATTCCGGCTGGCTCTGCAGATCACGGATGGTCGCGAGCACCCGTGCCACCGGGGCGTGCAGACGCACGGTTTTCGTCGCGCTGTCAGTGGGCACGGCGACCGCCCCCGCAGTGATCAGCCGAACGGAACGTGGTGTGTGTCCATTTACCGGTCATGAGATCTCCTCGCGGTGGAGACGCCGACATCCTCGGGGCCCGAGGCCTCTGGTCGTGAGAGTACTCCGCTCGCGCGGACACCCATCTGCTCGACTCGGCGCACGCGCCGCTGGTCAGCGCATACGCTCCCCGGTGCGGGCATCGAAGAAAAAGAGCTCCTCGGCTCTCGGCCGCAGGTTCAACCGCTCGCCGAAACGCACCTGGTGGCGACGGTCGACGCGTGCGACCACCTTCCCGGAATGGCTGCGCCATTCCTCGGTGAGCCCGTGGCTGTAGACGAAGGACTCCGGGCCGATCTCCTCGAGCAGTTCCGCGTCCACCGCCAGGGTGCCGCCGGGCCCGGTGGCGAGTTCCCAGGATTCCGGTCGGATCCCGAGCACCACGTTCTCGCGCGCGGGTGTTCCGGGCGGTAGTGGGATGCTCAGCTCGCCCAGTACCGCCGCGCCGTCGCGCACCGGCGCCTCCAGCAGATTCATCGCCGGCGAGCCGATGAATCCCGCGACGAAGGTGTTCACCGGATCGTCGTAGAGTTTTCGGGGCGCGGCGATCTGCTGCAGTCTGCCTTCACGCAGAACTGCCACCCGATCGCCCATGGTCATCGCCTCGACCTGGTCGTGGGTGACATACACGGTGGTGGTGCCGAGGCGCTTCTGCAATGCCGCGATCTGCGACCGCGTGCTCACCCGCAGTTTCGCATCCAGATTGGACAGCGGCTCGTCCATGCAGAACACCTGGGGACGTCGGACGATGGCGCGCCCCATGGCGACACGCTGCCGCTGGCCGCCGGACAACGCGGCGGGTTTGCGGTCGAGCACATCCTCGAGTTCCAGCATCTTCGCCGCGTCGCGCACCCGCAGATCTGTGTCCGCCTTACTCATCCCCGCGTTGCGCAACGCGAAGCCCATGTTCTGTGCCACGGTCATGGTGGGATAGAGCGCGTAGCTCTGGAAAACCATCGCCACATCGCGAGCCCGCGGTGGCAAGCCGGTCACGTCCTTGCCGCCGATCAGGATGCGCCCGTCGGCGACGGATTCCAGGCCGGCGAGCATGCGCAGGCTGGTCGACTTGCCGCAGCCCGACGGACCGACCAGCACCAGGAACTCGCCGTCGGCGATATCGATTTCGAGCCGGTCGACGGCAGGTGCCGGTGCGCCGGGGTACCGGTGTGTCACACCTTCGAACTGCACGGTGGCCATACTGACGGTCTCCTCGCGAGCGGGCGCGGCGCTATTTCGGCAGCTTGGTGGAGATCTGCCGATCGATGATCGCTTGCAGTTGGTTGGTGACATCGGTGAAGGTGGCGGCCACGTCGGCGTTGAGCAATCCGATCTTTTCCAGGCCCGTGCCGATGATCTGGTCGCCACCCGGCACGAACACCCGCGCGTAATCCTGCGACTTGGTCAGCGACAGCTGATCGATGGCCACCTTGGCGTTCGGGTTCGCGGCGAGGAACGCCTGCTCGCTCGGGTCGGTCACGGCCGACTTGCGCACCGGCATGTACCCGGTGTTCTGCGAGAAGTAGGCCGTGTTCTGAGCGTTGGTGGCGAACTCGATGAATCTCAGCGCGTTCACCTTTCGCTCATCGGAGATGCGAGCGGGGATGGCCAGGCCCGCGCCGCCGGTGGTGACGCCGGGCCCGTTCGGATGCGGCAGGAATGCGGTGCCGAATTCCAGTTTGTTCTGGGCGTTCTGCGTGATGCCCCGCAGGTCGCCGGTCGAGGCGATGGTGGAGGCGATCACCCCGGCGGCGAAGTCGACCGCGATCTGCGGTTTGATCCCCGCGTACTTCTTAATGTTGATCATGTCGCGCAGGAATGTACCCGCCGCCAGAGTGCCGGGGTCGTTGAACTTCAGGGTCCACTCGTCGGAGTACGCCCCACCGAAGGTCCAGTTCGGGCCCTGGAAGGTCCAGGCCAGGTAGTTCTTCGCGTCGCCCCAGCCGTGCGCGAGTTTGCCCGCGCCGACCACCTCCTGCAGCTTCGGGCCCCACTCGTCGAACTCCTGCCAGCTCTCCGGGCCGCGGTCGGGCAGTCCGGCCCGGTTCCATACGTCCTTGTTGTAGTAGAACAGCGGTGTGGAGCGGGCGTAGGGCAGCGCGTAGTGCTTGCCGTTGAACTGGTAGTCGGCGACCAGCGAGTCGACGTAGTCGTCCACCTGCACGCCGACCTCGGCGAAATGGCTGTCCAGCGGTTCGATGGTGCCGTTGAGCGCGTAATTGAACCACCAGACATCGGAGAGCACGACGATATCGGGCAGATCCCCGCCCGACAGTGCCGCGTTGAACTTCTGCGACACCTCCTCGTAGTTCTTGCCCGCGTCGACCAGGTGCACCGTCAGGTCGGGGTGCTTTTCCTGGAAGCGCCGGATGATCTCGGTCTCGAGCTCCTTGGACGTGCCCGGATGGTTGGACCAGAAGGTCAGGATCCGGGCGTCGCCGGACTGCTCGCCGCTGCCACCGGTGCCCGCGCAAGCGGTCAGCACGGCGCCCGCCGCGGCCGCGCCGGTGAGCCCGAGAAAGCCACGCCGGCTGAGGGCGGGAAAATTCGTGGACACGTGATTGCTCCTCTGTCGGTTAACTCTTGACCGCACCTGAGGTGAGGCCTTTGATCATGTGGCGTTGCAGCAGCAGGAAGACGACGAGGATCGGCAGCATGGTCAGCAGCGTCCCCGCCATCACCGGCCCCCAGTTGGTGACGCTCGGATTCTCGGTGTTCTGTAGCAGGGTCAAGCCGACCGGCAGCGTGGCTACTGTCGTGTCATCAGCCATGAGGAACGGCCAGAGATACTCGTTCCATTCGTTCACCAGCGTTACCACCGCGAACGCGACCATGGTCGGCCCGGACATCGGCAGCACCACCCGGATGAGCAGCCGCCACCAGTTGGCGCCGTCCATCCGTGCCGCCTCGATGACCTCCGGGGGTAGGGAAAGGAAGTGGTTCCGCATCAGGAATGTTCCGAAGGCCACGCCGCAGAGTGGCACGATGATGCCCTGGAAGGTGTTGCGCCAGCCGAGCTCGGCGATCAATGCGTAATTCGAGATCACGGTGATCTGGTTGGGCACCATCAGCGCCGCGATGATCACCAGGAAGATCGCCGTCTTACCCGGAAACCGCAGGAAAACCAGGCCGTACGCGCTGAACACACCCAGCACGAACTTCACCGAGGAGACGACGCCCGTGACGATCAGCGAATTGCGCAGAAACGTCCAGAACGGTAACGCAGTCGTGGCTTCCCGAAAGTTCTCCGGATGCCAGCTGCGCGGCCAGTACACCGCTGGCTGCACATAGATATCCGGTCGTTGCTTGAACGAGGTGATGAAGATCCAGAACAGCGGGACGCCGACGATCATCAGCACGCATGTCATGGCGGCGTAGCCGAGTAGAGTCACCGCGCGCTGCCTGCGCCGATAGGAAAGTGTCTGTACACCCGTGTGTTTCATCGGCGATCTCGATCCATGACGCGCACCTGCACCAGCGTGACCGCCAGCAGCACGAGGAACATGATGGTGGCCACTGTCGCGCCGTAGCCGGCGCGGAAATTGCGGAAGGACTCCTCGTAGACTTGATAGACCATCGTGGTCGTACCGTTGCCGAGCGGCCCGCCGCGGGTCATCACGTTGATGATGTCGAAAACCTGCAACGAATTCAGCAGCACCGTGATGGACAGGAAGAAGGTCGTGGGCCGTAGCTGCGGCAGGAGCACTTTCGTGAAAGTGCTCCATCGGCCCGCGCCGTCGATCTCGGCGGCCTCCAGCAGATCCTCCCGGACTCCCTGCAGTGCGGCCAGATAGATGACGAATGTGTAGCCGAGGTTCTTCCAGATGTAGGTCACTGTCACCATGAACAGCGCCCAGTGCGGATTCTGGTAGAAATCAGGGACCTCGTGCACGCCCAGCCGGTGCAGCAGATCTCGGACCAGGCCGAAGCTCGGGTCGAAAATGAACTGGAACGCGACACCGATCGCGGCACCGGAGATGACGAACGGCGCGAAGACGGCCGAGCGGACTACATTGCGGCCGAACAGTTTCCGATCCAGCAGCAGCGCGAGACCGAGCCCGAGGACCATACTCGCGGCCACCGCGGCCACCGTGAACACCACGGTGTTGGCGACGACGGTCCAGGAGTCCGGCCTGTTCCACCACTCGCGATAGTTGTCGAACCCGACAAACGTGGCAACCGGGTCGGAAATATTCCAGTCGAACAGTGACAGCCGGATATTGTCGATCAGCGGTCGATAGACGAACAATGCCAGCAACGCGACGTTCGGCGACACCAGGACGAGAAACAGCGCGTAGTCCGGCCAAGGCCGATTGCGCAGGCCCCGTCCCGGGGGCCGAGGCAATACTCGCTCCGGTTTGTCTCGCACGGCGGTGACTCTACGGATGCAAGCAAACTGCCGGTTACGATCTCAGACCAGTGCGCTGAACTTATCGGACCGTCCCGGTTCACCGCTTCGATCAACCGGTCGGACAGCGAATTCCCGTCTGTGACAGGGATCCACAACCGTTCGCATCCTCGACCGTCGGCATCCGGGTGACGCGGGCCGCGCCGAACGCGACCGAGCATGACTCCGACAGCTGTCTACGGTCTCCGGCTCCCCGACGCCACAGCGGTACGGTGCGAGTCGAACGATCCGGATCGACCTGCTCTGCTTGATCGGATCGAAGCATTCGCGCGGCCCGGCGTGGCTCACGCCGGTGTCCCGGCCGTCGCCGCACGGCACGCACCGGATACCACATGCAGATGACTCGAGCGAAGCCGCCGCGTCGTCGAACCCGAGACCGGATTCGCAGCCGCTCAGCCCAGGTGACACCGATGGCGGCAAGGTGAGATTCCCCCGCTTCCGAGGACGGCTCTGAGCACGGTCCGATAGGAGGCTCGTGACGGGACCCCGTCGGTCGTTTTGCGGTGTACAAGAGTCGGTCATCGGTGTGTGCAGGTTGCAGCCCATCCGGCCGGAAGGCGCTAGCGCAGGGCGGAATGCTCGCGGTGGTGGTTGTAGTCGTGTTTTCAGGCGCTGATCACGACTCTGGCCTGGGTCAACGACCAGAAACTGTTGATGCTCGAGCATTCGTCGCGCGGGCGGCGCTTGAACGATTCGATGTAGCCGTTGCGTCACGGCTGACCAGGTGGAATGAAGGCCAGGCCGACGCTTTCACCGACCCGATCAGACATGGCCGTGCAGGCCAGTTCCCGCCCGTTGTCGCAACGCAGAGCGGAGTTCAACCAGAAGTATGTCGAAACCGGGCATGCAGTCCATCTCCGCCTCAGGCAGTCGCCTGTTCCTACTCCAGCTGGCCTGTCACCGGTGAATGAGACCGCCCGGATTCAGAGCCCTGTTGGCCCTGGTGAGGACCGGAAGGGACGTCTCGGTACCAAGGTTTCGAGACAACGGGTTCAGGCGCCGCCAATTCCCCCCCTGAGGTCCCCCAAGGGGTCTGATCATTCTGCCTGAGATGCCGCTGACAGCGTGTCGGCGCGGGGCGTCGACATCGGTGGCGGGGCCGGTGATCGCGTGCACGTGCTTCAAGATCGTGGCCCCGTTGACGGGGACCGATCAACCGGACTGCCCCAGATCTTCATCCGAGGACACGGTGACTCCGAGAGCGAGGGCGAACTCGTGTGCCAGATCCAGGAGTTGATGCGGGCTGATGATCAGCCCGTTCAGCGAGTGGTAGCCGCTCTCGATACCGATAGTGCGCGTACCGCGCAGGTCGACATTGCGCAGTGCCGCTTTGTCCAGGCGCAGCTTGTCCACGGTCGACCCCGGAAACCTGACGTCGGTCATCTTTGTGTCGGAGAAGTCGATTTCCCGGAGTAGACAGTCCACGAAAGCCACATCACGCAGTTCCGCGCCGCGTAGGTTGACGCCAGTCAACTTGCAGCCGACGAAGGTCACCCGTCGTAGCTGCGTGTCGAACAGTGCGGTTCCGGCGAGCACACAGGTGTGAATTTGGGAGTCGATCCACTGGGTTTCGGCCAGATCGGTACCGATCAACTGGGCCTGATGTATCCAGACTTCGTCGAAACGAGATCGGGTCAAGCGCCCCTCGGAGATGTTGACGTCGGTGAAGGCGACCTGTGTGAAGTGCGTGCCCTCGGCACGAAGATCGGTGAGATCGAAGCCGTCGAAGTGGGTTCCGCTGTAATCCTCGGAGGCCTCGGGTGTGCCCTCGGGCAGGGAAAGGTGATGGGCGAAGGGCAGTTCATCGATGTGCTGAATGATCGACCGCATCCTGTTCACGCCGCTTCGGTCGGTTCGGCCGCGGTCTGCGTGCCATTCGGCTGAATCAGCAGCGCCAGAAGTGCGCTGACGAGCGCGAGGCCGACTCCGATCCACATGACTGCCTGCATCCCGGACATGAATGCGAGTTCTGTTCCGCGGGTGACCGCCGCCGCAGTCGTGTCGCCCATCTGCGCGGTAACGGGTGCAATCCCCTGTTCGACGAGACCGGATTGCCCGATTACCTGCCCCGAGACCGCCTCGGGGACATCCGCGCTGTGAAGTTCCGATGGTAGCGCTCGAGCGACGATCGTTGCGATCACCGTCCCGAACACCGCTGTGCCGAGCACTCCACCGAGCTGACTTGCGGTGGTCTGCAGGCCCCCGGCGACGCCGCTGTGCTCGATGGGTGCGGTGCCGACGATGGCCTCGGTCGCAGCGACGACAATGATCCCCATGCCAGAACCGAGCAGGATCAACCAGGGCCACTGCTCATGGTAGGAGGACTGCGCCGACAGGCTGGCCAGCCCGGCGAAACTGACCGCCAACAGGGTCATCCCCAGGGCCAACGGCCAACGAGACCCCCACTTCTCGGTCATCATTCCACCGAGCGGCGAGCTGACGGTGAACACCACCATCAGCGGAAGCAAGCGAATCCCGGTCTCCAATGGTGAATGGCCGTTCACATTCTGCATGTAGAGACCGATGGAGAACAGCACCCCGTACAGCGCAATATTCCCACTGAGAAGCAGGACGACCCCGACCGACAGCGTGCGGGAACGAAACAGCGACAGCGGGAGGAGCGGTGCGGTGCCCCGGTGTTGCCAAGTCACGAATCCCGCCAGCAGAATCAGAGCTGCGACCGCGCTCGCGGCGGCCTGCCCGGACACCCATCCGCTGTTGGGGGTACCCGTCATGGTCCACACCACTGCGAACAGCGCCGCCGCGAGAAGGCCGGCGCCGACCGTATCGACCTTGCCGGCGCGGTCGGGGGTACGGCTCTCGTCTACCCACCGAACCGTGACAGCGGCTGTGATCAGCCCGATCGGCACATTCAGCAGAAAGATCGCCGACCACGACAGGTATTCCACCAATAGCCCCCCGACGATCGGACCGGCGGCGGCCGCAAATGCCGACGCCGCACCCCATGTCCCGATGGCACGGTTAAGTTCGGCGGGAGGAAAAGTCGACCTCAAGATTGCGAGAGTGTTCGGCACCAACATCGCTCCAGCGAGCCCCTGCAGCACGCGGAAGGTGATCAGCGCCGGGGTCGATGTCGACAGACCGCAGCCCAGGGAAGCAAGGGCGAACCCGATGACGCCGACCACGAAGACCCGACGACGACCGAATCTGTCACCGAGCTTTCCACCGATGATCATCGTCACCGCCAGCGTGAGTAGATAGCCGTTGGTCACCCATTGCAGACCGGTCAGCGAGGAGCCGAGGTCGCGACCGATCGTCGGATTGGCGATGTGGACGATGGTGCCGTCCAGGCTGACCATCACTACACCCGCCGCCACCGCGATCAGCGTGTACTGCCGTCGCCGCCTCGACAGGTACGTCTGGGGCAACAGTTCGGCTCTGTTCATATCGAAGCCTCCTAGGAAATGGAACACGACGTACCACTTGGTACTTGTTGTACCATTTACTGGGTGGATGACGCTAGTTGCACCAACACGACAGAACACCCACTGCGCTCGGACGCTCAACGCAACAGAGACGCCGTGATCGCCACCGCCATCCGAATGCTGGGGGCAGACCCGGAGGCGAGCATGCAGCAGATCGCCGCAAAATCGGGCGTGGGACGAACAACCGTCTACCGACACTTCCCCACACGCGAGCACCTCATGCAGGCGCTCATCGACCTCGTTGTCGACGAGCAGAGGGCCATCGTCACCGCGGCGATCACACCGGACGCTGATGCGGCGGCGGCATTTCACCGCCTTGGCCCGGGGATTATTCGAGTGGGCGAGCGCTACAGGTTCCTCGACAACCGCCCCGGCGCGATCACCGATGCGCCACTGCGCCATCCGGCGCCCGACGAGCCGCTTCTCATATGGCTCACCAGCGCCGTCCAGCGGGGTGAGCTCCGTGCGGACCTTCCCCCCGAATGGATGTACGCGATGATCCACGGACTCGCGCGCGCCGCCAACGAAGAAGTCCTTGCGGGTCGGCGAACAGCTGAGGAAGCTGGCCGATTGCTCGGCCGCACCCTGGCCGACGCCTTCGCCAGCCCCGGGCCCTGAGTCGGCTCCAGAAGCCGGCATCGCTCCGCCGCCGCCCCGGCGTCACCTGGTCAGGTCGCGCGGCAGGCAGCCGTTCTGCGGCGAGTTCGGTGCAGACCTTGTCGATCTGCTCGAGTTCGGCGACAGCCCGATGCCGAAGCAACGGCGCGGTCGGCTTCGCGGCAGCGAGAGAATTGTTGATCACCCACGCCCACGGTTCGATGCCCGCGCGCTGCAGGTCGGCTTGGAGGGCGGCAGCCTGGAGCATAGGAGTGATCTCGGCGAGGGTGACGATCACGACCTTTGCCTAGGCGGGGTCCCGCAGGCGCATCAGCGGGGTCGTGAAGCGCGCGCCCTCGCCCAACTGCCGGGCGATCTGCGATGATAGGAGCCGATAGCGTCGAGCAGCGGAAGGGTATGAACGGTCGGGGCAGTGTCGATGACGAACGGGCGCCCTCACTGTCGGCGTTTCGCATGCCTGGCCCCGCCCCCTTCTCAACGGAATACGCGCCGCGGCAACGGTGGCGGCTGAACCACTCCGTTAGGACAATCTGCCGGGAATGGCCTGTGCAGCAAAGCTGAGATGTGCGCCACAGCTCGCGTCCCGGATGTCCACTCTACCCTCCCGTGAGGGTAGAGTTCAGCTCGCTGAGTGGTAGCTGATGTCGATGCGCGTCCGGCGGCGTGGCCGATGCGATCGACTCTCCACCCGTTTCCGGGGGCAGCCACTCGCGGTCCCGATGACTTTCTCTCCGGCGAGCGGTTTCGCGTTCGCCGGGGTGCGCCCGCGTGCGCGTGATGCATGGAAATGGAGTGCCGATGGTGTCGACGACACATCGACCGGTTGATGAAAGTTCGGTGCTGGCCGCGTTGCGCAGCCCGAAACGGTTGCGCATCGAGGTGCTGGCCGGTCTGGTCGTGGCGTTGGCGTTGATTCCGGAGGCGATCTCGTTCTCGATCATCGCCGGTGTCGATCCGCGGGTGGGGTTGTTCGCCTCGTTCACCATGGCGGTGACCATCGCGATCGTCGGCGGCAGGCGCGCGATGATCTCCGCGGCCACCGGCGCGATCGCACTGGTCATCGCGCCGTTGGTGAAAGAGCACGGCGTGGACTACCTGATCGCAGCAGTGCTGCTGGCCGGTGTGCTGCAGATCGTGCTCAGCGTGGCCGGGGTGGCCAAGCTGATGCGGTTCATCCCGCGCAGTGTGATGGTCGGGTTCGTCAACGCGCTGGCCATCCTGATCTTCCTCGCGCAGGTTCCGCACCTGCTGGGGGTGCCGTGGCTGGTGTATCCGATGGTCGCCGTCGGGCTCGCGGTGATGGTGTTCCTGCCGAGGCTGACCACCGTGGTCCCGGCGCCGCTGGTGGCGATCGTCGCGTTGACCGCGGTGACGATGGTGTTCGCGTTGAACGTGCCGAACGTCGGTGACGAGGGCGAGTTGCCGTCGAGCCTGCCGTCGCTGCTGATCCCGAATGTACCGCTGAGCCTGGAAACGCTACAGATCATCGCCCCCTACGCATTGGCGATGGCCTTGGTCGGGCTGTTGGAGTCGCTGATGACCGCCAAGCTGGTCGACGACCTCACCGACACCCATTCCGACAAGACCCGCGAGGGTTGGGGTCAGGGTGTAGCCAACATCGTCACCGGGTTCTTCGGCGGCATGGGTGGCTGCGCGATGATCGGCCAGACCATGATCAATGTGAAGACCTCCGGTGCCCGCACCCGCATCTCCACGTTCCTGGCCGGTGTGTTCCTGCTGATACTGGTCGTCGCCATGGGCGGGCTCGTCGCCAAGATCCCGATGGCGGCGCTGGTGGCGGTCATGATCATGGTCTCGGTCGGCACCATGGATTGGCACTCCATCGCACCGAAGACCTTGCGGCGCATGCCGATCGCCGAAACCACCGTCATGGCGGTCACCGTCGTCGTCACGGTCGCCACCCACAACCTCGCCTACGGCGTCATCGCCGGAGTACTCACCGCCATGGTCGCTTTCGCGCACCGGGTCGCCCACTTCACCGAGGTCGACAAGGTGGCCGAGGCCGACACCGACCACGACGGCGCCATCGACACCCGCGTGTACAAGGTGCGCGGAGAGTTGTTCTTCGCCTCCAGCAACGACTTGATCTACCAATTCGACTACGTCGGCGATCCGGCCAATATCGTGATCGACATGTCGGATGCACACATCTGGGACGCCTCCACCGTGGCGACCCTGGACGCGATCACCACCAAATACGCCGCCAGGGGCAAGAACGTGGAGATCATCGGGCTCAACCCGGCCTCGGAAGCCCGCCACGAGCGGCTGTCCGGGCACCTGGCCGGTGCGCACTGACATGGGCGCCGAGTCCAGCGGCTACTCTCAGATCGGGCAGGTAGCCGAGCGAACCGACCTGTCGCTCAAGACGATCCGCCACTACGACGAGATCGGCCTGGTGCAACCGTCGGCGCGGTCGGCAGGCGGGTTCCGCCTCTACACCGCCGCCGATGTCGACCGGCTGCTGCTCATCCGGCGGATGAAGCCACTCGGGTTCACCCTCGCGGAGATGAAGCACCTGCTCGAGGCTATCGACGTGCTCGACGACCGGTCGGCCGCAGCCGGCCGGCGAGAGACGGCGCAGGCGGATCTGTTGTTCTACCGCGACAAGGCCATCGACAGCGCCGAACGACTGCGGCGCCAACTCGCCTACGCCGAGGAGTTGACCGGCCTGCTCACCACCCGCACCTCGCCGCCCTCGGTCTGACCGGACTGCTCATCGCTTCGACCCGGGTCCTGTTCCTGCGGGGCATCGATCCGCAGGAACACGAGACCGGCGAGGATCACGGCTGCGAGCACCGCGGCGAGCAGGTAGCCGGTGGTGATCGAGGTGGCGGCCATGAGCGGACCGAACACCAGTGGCGAGCCGAACTGGCCGGTGAACATCGCCGTGCCCGACAGCGAGGTCGCCTGGCCGCGCCGCGCTGCCGGTGGTGTGTCGCCGAGATCGCTCACCACGCCGCACTGCGCCACCACAGCAACGCCCTGTCGCTGGCGACCCACGAACGCCTGGTCGAAGCCCTCGAAGCCCGCACCGGTGCCGACAGCCGCGCCGACGTGACCATCCGACTGCTCCCGGAGCTGACCATGGCCGCTTGGCGCTGCGGAGCCAAGAATTGGGTCCGCGCCGAACGCCATTCCGCCCGCCGCGGCGTGGGTGCGCGCGCATCGCTGATCGCCCGCGTCGAGGAAGCCTTCGCCGCCCTACCCGGCGCGCTGAGCCTGACCATCGAACAGATCACCGTCGCCACCCCGGGCGCCACCGAGCCCGGCCGGTCCACATCGTGATCGCCGCGCAGGTCGGTGCATACCTGCCCCTGGCCGAATGAGCAGCCGTCATAAGCACCGCCACCGCGATCATGCCCGCAAGTCCGGTCCAGCAGAGCGCGCTCCGCAACCGATTCCGTGGCTCGATTGTCTTTCGAAGCTTCCTCGAACTCTGCGCGCCACGATCAAGGCGTGGAGTACTTGGAGCCCCTGCCGCAACCACTGATCCGGTCGCGTCGTTACGCGGCAGGCGATGCGCATGTTCTGTCTTCCCGGCAGCCGCTGGCCGCACACGCCGACAGCGTGGTGCATTTGTTCAGGACCGGGTGCCGTGATCATCCGTATCGCCCACTGCTCATGGTGCCGGAGAACACGTCGTGGCGCTGCCATACCTGGGGCGAGGTCGGCGCAATGGTCGATGGTGTTGCGCAGGGATTGATCGACAATGGGGTGAAAGGTCCGGTCGCTGTCCTGTCGGGGCCGAGCCTGGGCCATCTGGTGGTCAGCTTGGCGGCACAGTCGCTGGGACTCGCGGTCGTTCCGATCAGCCCAGCCTATTCGCTCAAATCCGCCAATCCATCGCGCCTGCTGACCCTGACAGCGATCGTGCACCCCGAGGTGGTGTTCGCCGAGTCGGACGCCTATCGACCCGCTGCCGATGCCATCGGCGCCCGCATCCGCCTGTCGGCCTCGCCGGTGACCGGCATGACTACCCTTGCGCAATTCACAGTGGAGCCGACTCCTGCGGTCAGGGAGGCCGAGCAGCAGCTATACGGGGGGCTGGTGGCCAAGATCATGTTCACCTCCGGTTCCACCGGTTCCCCCAAGGGCGTGGTCAACACTCACGCCATGCTGGCGGCCAATCAGCAACAGCTGCGCCAAATCTGGCCGTTTGTCGTCACCGATCCGCCGATCCTGCTCGACTGGTTGCCGTGGAGCCACACCTTCGGCGGCAACCACAACCTGAATCTCGTCCTGGCCAACGGCGGGACCTACTGGCTCGACGACGGAACCCCCGACACCGTTGATCGCACAGTTACCAACCTCGCTCGGGTACGGCCGAATTTGTACTTCAACGTCCCGCTGGGATATTCGCGTCTGGTTGAGCAGTTGGAGCACCAACCGACGATTGCGCGGGAGTTCTTCGGCCATGTGCGCCTGTTGTGTTGCGCGGGGGCAGCGATGGACCGCGGCGTGTGGAGCCGGTTGCGCGCACTGGCCGATCGCTACAACCCGCAGGTTCTACTCACCTCGTCATGGGGGCTGACCGAGACCAGCCCGGCCTGCACCAGCGCACACTTCCCCACCGACGACCCCACCAACATCGGCGTCCCGTTACCGGGAATCGAGTTGATGCTGGCCGAATCGGCGAGTGTTCCGACCAAGTCCGAAGTGTTGGTGCGCGGTCCGAACGTGACTTCCCGCTACCTGACAGTCGACGGGGAGCGCGCGGCAGTCGACGAGGCCGGGTGGCTGCACACCGGCGACGCCGCCCAACTGATCGATCCGGGCGACCCCGGCGCGGGATTGTGCTTCGGCGGCCGGCTCGCCGAGGATTTCAAGTTGTCCTCAGGCACCTTCGTCAACACCGCCCTCGTCCGTGCCGCACTCACGGAGGCCGCCGGAATCGTGCGGCACGTTGTTCTGTGCGGACACGACACCGACGCTGTTTCGGCGATCGTCTGGCTCATCGACAGTTGCACGCCGACCCCTGCCGCACGAGACAGACTCAGGCAGGCATTGGCGGCAGTCGCCGAGGGCGCTGGGAGTTCACAACGAATCGCCCGTCTCATAATCGCCCCGACCGCGCCGGACCTGGGTGCCGGCGAGATCACCGACAAGGGGTATATCAACCAGGCCCGAGTACGCGCGCTACGCCCCGAACTGGTCGAGATGGTCGTGCGTGGTGATGATGAGGCGGTGATCCACGCGCCGTGAACTCTCAGGCCGGACGCGTATCACGGGTGTCCGGGGCGATCTTGCCGTCGAGGATCCGCATGTGTAGTTGCTGGAACCCCTGGGAAGGTTCGATGCCGAGTTCGCCGCGTAACCTTCGGCCGAGATCGGCATAGACCTCCAATGCCTCTGCCCGGCGACCGTTCCGGGCCAGCACGTCCATGAGGTGATAGTGGAACCACTCCCGCAGCGGATGGAGACTACACAGTTCGTGCAGTTCGACAATGGCCTCGCTGTAGCGTCGCAGGCCGATCTCGGCTTCGATGACCAATTGCTGGACAAGAGCGATCTCTTCGCGTAGTCGCACCACACCACCATTGAGCACCTGCCCCACAGCGACATCCATCAGTGGTTCACCCCGAACCAAGCTCAGTGCCTGCCGTGCCAGCGAGACCGCTAGTTCGGGCTGTTCATGCAGGTGTGCACGAGCTGTTCGGGCAAGTTCGCGAAAACGCATGACATCGATCTCGACCGTGTTCTCCCGCAGCAGATAGCCAGATGATTCGGTGATCAGTACCTGTGCCCCCCGATGACTTCCGTGAAGGCTGTCGACGGCTTGGCGCAGCTGATAGATGTAGGTCTGCATCGTCGTCATTGCGCTGCGGGGCGGATCCTCCGCCCACAACTCACTGATGAGTGTGTCGTGCGCCACAACAGATCCGGCCCTCAGCGCGATAACAGCTAGTATCTGGCGAACTTTGGGAGGGAGCGCCGTGTCGGCGTGCCCCCTGCCGAGCCGCACCGGTCCGAGTAGTTGCACGACTAGCCCGCCCGGCCCGGTAGTGAGTCCCCCTATGAGCAGCTTCACCCGAAACCTCCAGTGCTGGTTCAGATTCCCCGACTGATCGGCGCTGATCCGGAATCCCCTGTGGCTTTCCAGCCTGTCGGGATAGCCATGGCTCCGCAAGCCGACCTCGCCATAACGACCGATCATGGACACCGCTTTGCTCGTCAACTCCAGAATCTCCAAGACACCAGCAACTCGGTAGTGACACCAAGCCCATTTCTGGTCACATGTTCAAGCGCTGGGTAGGCTGCTTTCATGGGGATCGACCGGGGTCCGTTGTCGATTACCGGCGAGGTGTATCGGTACGTGCGGGCCGAACGGCACGTCCCCGTGACAGCCATCGCACTGGCTCTGGGACTCAGTCAGCGGCAGGCAGACCTGGGATTGTCCGAATTACGTGAATATCGCCTGATAGACGACTCGCGCGACATCGTGGAGGCCGTCCGCGCCACGAGCCCGATACTGGCGCTGGGAAGGCTGATCCTGCAGGCGATGGCCGGGGATCCGAAGCTGGGGCTCGATGCTGTGCTCGGCCCCGAAACCACCCAGCAGATTGTGCAGCACTCGACGTTACTGGCCTCGGCCCATCACGTCGCCATCAGCGTGGATTGCTTCACCAATCTCACCGAGACTGCGGTGACGATGGCCGCGCAGAACGTGACGACCTATCACGCCCGGCCACTTCTCGGTTCCACACGGGCGGTCCAGACGATCGTCGAGTATGCCCAACTGAAGGGCCTGCCGGTAACCAGCGTGTGGTCGCGGACCTATCTCTCGGCGCCGGAGAGCAGGCAATTGCGTCAGTGGATGCAAGACCGCGATGTCTCGACGGTGGTCAGCCCTACGCTCGAGGCCCGAGGACTGGTGATAGACGACGGCCGCCTGGGGGTTCTGCACCACGATCTGCACGGCGCAACGGTGCGCACGGACTGCGACAGTGCGGTGTCGGAGACGGATCATCCAGTGCGGCCGTCGCGGCGACTGTCCATACTGCGTGGGCTCGTCGCCGGACTCGGCGACGAGGAACTGGCCGCACGCGCGAACGTCAGTGTCAAGACCGTCCGCCGTGACATCGCCGCCCTACGTGAACTGCTCGATGTCGGATCCCGAGCGGGACTGGTTGCCGCGGCCCGCATGCTCCATCTGGCCTGAGCCGGACGCTCGCCAGCGCGGCAAGATGTGGTTGACCGAAGGGGCTCTCGACCCGCCTTCGAACGTTTCTCGAAGGCGGTGCCCGGTACTGGTGACATGAGTGCGATTGCAGCCGATCCCGCGCCGCTGGTGAACGTTGTCGACCGAGTGGTCGCAGAAGGGGGAGAGCGCCGGCCGGCGATCTGGACCGAGGACGGTCCGATCAGCTATGGGAGCCTGTTGAGGATGATCCGGATCGTGGCCTGGCGACTCCAGACACGCGGTATACGGCGTGAACATCGGATCGTCGTCGAGCTCGACGATTCCCCTGAGTTGGTGGCAATCATTCTGGGAGCGATGCGCATCGGCGCGATTCCGGTGTTGATCAACCCGTGGGCACAGATTGCCGGCTACGCGCTGGAACACAGCCGTGCCGAGATCTGGGTAGCCGACGGCGCTCCCGACATGGGCGCAGAATGGCCGGTCGTGTCGAGCGCTGAGTTGGTCGCCGAGCCCGCTGACGGCTTGGGCACGCAGATCACCCCCATCACGATCGAAGCCGAGGATGTCGCGTTCTGGTTGTACAGTTCTGGCTCGACAGGCCGGCCCAAGGCGGTGGTGCATCTGCACCGCGACATCGCCGGTAGCTGCAACGGCTACGCCGGCGGCGTGTTGGATGTCCGGGCCGACGACGTCCTCTTCTCCACAGCGAAGATGTTTCACGCCTATGGTCTCGGGGGCGGCTTGCTTTTCCCGCTGTGGCACGGCGCCTCGGTGATGTTCCTGCAGGGCAGGCCTGGGCCGGAGGGGATTGTCCACACCATCGAGCGGTTCCGCCCAACTGTTCTGTTCTCGGTCCCAGCGCTGTACCACGCGGTACTGCGGCATGCCGAAGCCGTTCCGGTGGACGTGGCCTCGCTGCGGCTGTGCGTGTCGGCGGCGGAGCCGCTGGCCGCACCGATCTGGCACCGCTGGCGCGACCGGTTCGGGTTGGAAATCCTCGACGGAGTCGGATCCACCGAGATGCTGCACATCTACTGCAGCAACCGCCCCGGTGAAATACAGCCGGGGTCGGCGGGATATGCGGTGCCTGGCTACGACATCGAGCTGCGACCGCATCCAGGGGCGCCGGAGAACGCCGGTGAGCTGTGGGTGCGCGGTCCGAGCGCCTTCGACCACTACTGGAGGAACCAGGATGCGACTCGAGATGCATTCTGCGGAAACTGGTTTCGTACCGGTGACTGCTTCACCATCGATAACGGCCGGTACCGGTACATGGGGCGCCTGGATGATCTGATGAAGATCGGTGGGCAGTGGGTGTCAGCTCACCTGATCGAGTCCGAGCTTCTGGAACATCCGACGGTTGCCGAGGCCGCGGTCATCGCAGTGGCTACCGGAACGATGAACAGGATCAAAGCCTTCGTCGTGCCTGCCGAGCCGAAACCCGGCACCGATGCCGCGAAGTTGATCACGGAGCTGCGGCGTTGGTGCGCGCAGCGGCTGCGACCCGACCAGGTCCCACACTACGTCGAGCTGGTCGGATCACTGCCGAAGACACCCGCGGGCAAGGTACAGCGCTTCGTGTTGCGTGAGCGCGCAAATCTCAGCGCGGCTCGATGATACGGGTGACGTGAATGGAGCGGATGAGGTCGTTGGTCACGGTCAATGAGAACCGAAATTCCCCGCTGGTGTCCGCTGCGCCATTGACACCGTGTTGTTTCTGATGGGCCACGACCAATGTGGCGGTGCCCAGGTCGAGGATCCGGATGTCGGACAGTTCGAACACGTCGTTGCGAACCGCGCCGCTGCCGTACTTCGCCAGCCATTGCGGCTTCGTGCGTATCCAGCCCATTGGGCCGACACCGATGAAATCATCGGCGAGCAGTGTCGCGAGCTCGTCGGTGGCACCGGCCAGCTCGGCCCGGCGCCACCGCTCGACGACCGCGAGGAACGGCTGCTGCTCAGGCGGGATCGCCGACACGGGCATCGCCATGATCCTCAGAAGCTGCTGCAGGCAAGTCGATGAACTCGGCCGCCCCGTCACTGAGCAGGAAGTCGGTGAGGGCTTCCAGGTGTTCGGTGATGGTCAGGTCACGATCGAGATACGGCACAATCGAGCGCACCCGCTCATACAACGGCCGGGTCCAGGGACTCAGGCCGTCGGCACCGCGGATGTCGGCGGCCTGACACGCGCACAACAGCTCGAATGCCACGACATAGGCGGTGTTGCGCAGGATCTCACGGGCACGACGTGCGGCGACGAAGCCGAAGGAGACGATGTCCTGGAAGTCGGCAGTGGTGGTCAGCGACTGTACTGACACCGGCACAGTGAGGGTACGGGTCTCGGCAGTTACGGAAGCGGTCATGAACTGACCGCCCATCAATCCCAGCCGCAGGCCCGGGTTCTCGCGGCACAGGAACGCCGGCAGGCCGTTGCTGTTGGACTGGTCGAGGAACCGGTCGACGCGCCGGTTCGAAAGATTGGTCAGAGTGGTCAGGGCGATTCCCAGATGATCCATGGCCATAGCGATGTATTGGCCGTGGAAGTGACCGTTGTGGAAGGCCTGCCCGATATCGGGGAGCACGATCGGGTTGTCGCTGGTGGCGTTGAGTTCGTTCTCGATGGTGGTCCGGATCCAGTCCAGGCTGTCCAGAATCGGGCCCAGAATCTGCGGGGTGCAGCGGATCGAGTACGCATCCTCGATCGCGGTGTTGTCGTCGACCCCACTCTCGTCTGCTGCGGTGCCGTCGCGGCGGGCGGCGAGCGCCGCTTCGATGCTGCGTTCCGAGCGCGCCAACCGGGAACCGCGCAGGCCGCGGTAGAGGCGGTCGGCGGCAGCGGATTGCCCGCGGTGCGGTTTGACGGCGTGGACCTGAGGGGCGAAAGGATCGACGATGCCGGCAAGGCCTTCGATCGAAAGGGCCGAGATCGCGTGGTACAGGTCCACGAGGCGGCGGGCCTTCTGGTAGGTGAGCAGAGCAAGGCCGACCATCGCGGCAGTGCCGTTGATCATGGCCAGGCCTTCTTTGTAGCTCAACGTGGCCGGGGTGATCCCAGCGCGCCGCAGAGCGGTGGCTCCGTCGAGGAGCTCACCGCGGTAACGCGCCTTCCACTGCCCGATGCTGACCAGTGCGATGTACGCCAGCGGCCCGAGGTCACCACTGGTGCCCAAGGATCCCTTCTCCGGGATGCAGGGCAGCACGTCGTTGTTGAGCATGTCGAGGTAGACCTGCAAGTTTTCCGGGCTGATAGCGGAGTTGCCGAGCGACAGCGACACCACCCTGGTGATCATGACTGCGCGTGTAGTGGCCTCGTCGAGGTAGTCACCGACGTTGGTGGCGACGGCGTTGATCAAGTTCTCCTGAAGCTGCTGAGCGTCTTCAGCCGGCACGAAGCGGTGCGCGAACCCGCCGACACTTGTGGTGACGCCGTAGATGATGCGGCCCTCGCCGACGAATTTGTCGAGCAGTGCTCGTGAATCGGCGACTCGTTGCCAGGACTGTTCGTCCAGGTCGACCGGTAGCCGGCTGAGGGCGGCATCGGCGACCTCTTCGAGGCTGACCCGGTCGCGCAATCTGATGGTCAATCCCATGATGGTGGATCCCTTCTGCGGGTGGAGTTGCGAAACGTCACCAGGTGACGGGCAGGGTGCGAGGCCCGCGCAATTGCAGACCCGATTTCCACTGGAGCCGAGTCTCGGGCACAGCTAACGCCAGCTCGGGAAACGCCTCGACAAGCTCGCCTACTGCCGCGGTGAGTTCCATCCGGGCCAATTGGGCCCCGAGGCAACGGTGTGCTCCGTGCCCGAAACTAAGGTGGGGGTTGTGCGGGCGGTCGAGGCGGATGGTGAGTGGATCCGGAAACACACCTGGATCGGTGTTGGCTGCGATGGTGGGAGCGATGACCACTTCCCCGGCGGGGATGGAGGTCGCGTGGGCGGTTCCTGCGCCCAGAGTGATCTCGGTGGTAGTGACGCGGGCGCGGAAGCCTCCAGCCCCCAGGGGCAGGATGCGTAGCAGTTCCTCGACCGCGCCGCTGATGCGGGAGCGGTCGGCGGCCAGCCACGCCCACGCACCAGGGATGGTGACCAGCGTGTACACCGAGTTGGTGAGCTGGCCGGCCGTCGTCTGGAACCCGGCCACCAGGAGGTCGGTTGCGAGCGCGACGACCGCACGCCGCGAGAGTCTTCCCGCTTGTGCGTGGGCGACCAGGACGCCGAGAAGGTCGTCACGTGGCTGCTCGACCCGCTGATCGACAAGATGATCGAAGTAGGCGTCGAGTTCGGCGGCGGCTGCCTCGATCTGTCCGGGGGGATGAGAGGTGGATGACAGCATCGCCTCACTCCAGCTCCGGAAAGCGCGGCGGTCATCGCGCGGCACTCCCAGCACGTCGCCGATCAGCGCCGCGGACAACCGCTGCGCGAATTGCTCTACCAGGTCGGCGCTTTGGCCTTTACGCATGTCGGCGATGAGCTCACGCGCCGCTGCCTCGGTCGCCGGGCGTAACGATTCAATGCGGCGAGCAGTGAACCAGGACGCCAAAAGCCCGCGCAGACGGGTGTGCTCGGGGGCGTCCAATGACATCAGCAGGCCTTCAGCATCCGCGCGCGGCAGGATACGTGGTGTCTGTGGGTCGGTGGTGGCGCTGCGGGTGCAGTGTGGGGACGCGAGCACCGCGCGAATGTCGTTATAGCGGGTAAGCAACCACGCGATTCCTCCGAACGGCAGCTGTACCCGCGCGATGCTCGTCTCTGCACGCATCGCCGCGAACACGGGCTCGACGGCCAACCGCTCGGGCTGCGCAGTGGGGAACACGCAGACCGGCAGCCGGCGACCGGTGCGGGAGGTCATCGGCCCGCAGCCGCCCCGGCCGGGGTGGCGGGTGTGATGTTGGGGTTCAGGCGGAAGAAGTTGTGCGGATCGTAGGTCGCCTTGATCTCGCGCAGCCGCTGATACTTGGCCGCGCCGTAGGAGTCGACGGTACGTGCGTCCTCGTCTGGATTCATGAAGTTGACGTATCCGCCGGACAGGTGAGAGGTGATGGCCCCGTAGCCCTCGCGTGCCCAGCTGACGTGAGTGACGTCCTGGGCAGGGTCGTTCCATGCGGCAGCGAAGCTGATGACATACGGCAGGTCGCGATTGTGGTAGGCAGTGAACTCGGTGGGCACACGAGCGACTGCTCCGCCCAGGTAAAGCAGCTCCAGCTGGGAGAATGGGGAGCTGATCTGCGCTCCGTACTCGAGGATCTGATCGATCAGCGAGTCCGGCAGCGCGGCGGCATAGCCACTCTTGGTGCAGATGCGTTCTGGCACAACGGCTCCCGGGAAGGCATAGGCCTGCACGCCGCGATAAGGCAGGGTGGCTTTGGTGATGCCGTGGCACGCTGCGAGAGCGATGATCTCGTCGATGGCGGCCTCTCCGTCGACGGCGGCTCCTACCCAGCAGGCCATTGTGCACAGCACGGGCGTGCCCCACAGGTTCTGAGGGATCTCCGGCAGCGGTGGTGCGAGTCGCAGGTAGAACACCCAGGTGAGTTCATCGGGTGCTGTCGGCATGCGGTCGCGCCAGGTCCGCAGGACCTCGGGAGCGTCGTCAAGGGTGAAGTAGCCGCAGAAGAAGCGGATCGGCCCCACCCGGTGCAAGCGGAACTCGAATTCGGTCACGATGCCGAAATTGCCGCCACCCCCGCGCAGGCCCCAGAAAAGGTCGGGGTGCTCGGCGTCGCTGGCGGTGACCTGCTCGCCGGAGGCGAGAACGACTTGGGCGGAGGTCAGATTGTCGATCGACAGGCCGTATTTGCGGCTGAGCCAGCCGAAGCCGCCGCCGAGGACCAGCCCGCCCAAGCCGGTGTGGGAGACCACACCGGCCGGAGTCGCCAGCATGTAGGCCTGCGTGGCGGTGTCGAAAGCGCCCAACAAGCATCCACCCTGTGCTGTGGCGGTGGCAGTGTCGGGGTCGACAGTGACCGCCGACATCAAACGCAGATCGATGACCAGCCCGTCGTCGCAGGTGGAATGCCCGGCCATGGAATGACCGCCACAGCGCACGGCCACCGGAACCGCTGCTGTACGTGCCCAATTCACCGCAGCCTGGACGTCGGCGAGATCGGTCGGCTTCGCGATGGCGAGGGGCCGGCGGTCGATCATGCCGTTCCAGATACGGCGCGCCCGGTCATATCCCGAGTCGCCGGGCCGAATCACCGGTCCGGACAGCCGCGCTTGCAGGTCGTGTAGGTCGACTGTGGGGTTCATCAGTAGGTCCTTGGGCTCGAGGCGACAGGGGAAGATGAGACGAGTTCGCCGAGAACGGCCTGTAGTGCGGCGGTATCGGCTCCGGGGGCGCGGCGGCGCGGCGGGAGGACTGCCAGACAACGGCTGTGCCCACGGGCGACTGCCGAGGTACGGCGAGCCAGCATCGACAATGATTGGCCTGGGCCGACCTCGACCAGGGTGACAGGGCCTGCGTCGAGAACCATGCGCAGTGCCGATGCGAACAGCACCGGGCTTGCTGGTTGCCGCAGCCAGAAGGCCGGGTCGGTCGCATGCGCGCCATCGAGCAGCCCGCCCAGATACCCCGAGTACATGCGAATCCGCGGTGGCTGCAGACGTGCTGTGAACTGGGGGCGTATCGGTGCGTTGTCCGGCCCTGCGGGCAGTTCGTTCATGAGGGGGCTGTGAAACGGCTGCCGGGCATTGACCGGTGCGCAGGTGACGCCGTCGGCGATCAGCCGCTGGCGGATTGCCTCGAGGCCGGAGCGGCCACCGCAGACCAAGACCTGCTTGGGGCCATTGACGGCGCCCAGCACCACGTCGTCGAGTCCGTTCATCCGCTCACGCACAGCGTCGGCGGACGCGGCTACGGCCAGCATCCCCCCTGGCGGAGCATGCCGGTATGTGCGCACGAACTCGGCCAACAGGGTCAAAGCGTCCCTGAATTCGAACACCCCGGCGACCGCCGCAGCAGCGATCTCACCGACGGAGTGTCCGAGCAGGGCATCAGGCGGCGCACCCGAGGCGATCAGGGTGCGCGCCAGCGCGTAGTTCACCGACAGCAGCAGCGGCTGGGCACGGGTGATGTCGTGGAACATCGGCCCGGGATCCGGTTGCAGCCAGATCTTTCGCAGCGCGGGATCATCGAGGATGGTGAAAGCCTCATCCATGGTGTCAGTGAAGACCTGCTCGGTGCCGTAGAGGTCGGCAGCCATGCGCGGATGTTGCGCGCCTTGGCCGGGGAACAGGAAAACGGTGGCCCCGCCGATGGTCATGTCCGAGCACCGTTGACCCACGCCACAAGTTGCTCGGGGGTGGTCAATTCCCACAAGATCTCGTCGGGGATTTCGATGCCGAACCGGCGTTTGAGCATGGCGCAGGTCTCCATCAACGCCAGTGAGTCGAATCCCAGCTCGGCGAATTCCTTGGCGACGAAATCGCCGTCGAGAGTGACGGATTCATCTTCACCTGCGCTGGCGATCATCGCCTCCCGCAGTTGGTCAGGAGTCAGCATTCGGAAAAGCCGCCTTTCTCGTGATCGGATATCAGGTGCGCAGGACCAGTGCCGAAACGAACCCGCCCGCACCGCGAGCGAGGACGAGCGCGGTGTTCAGCGGTGACCGACGGGGCTGCCCGCACACCAGGTCGATGGGAAGATCGGTGGAACTCACATACACCGCCGGGGGAATGACGTTGTCGCGCAGCGCCAGCAGTGCGCAGACGACGTCGACCGGACCACCGCCTGCCATGAGACGACCGGTGCCGGTCTTCGGTGCGGCGACTGGGACCGCATTCGGGCCGAACACCGTCGCCAGGACGGTGGCCTCGGCGATGTCCTCAGCGCGAGTGCCGGCCGCGTCAGCGAACACGACGTCGATATCGGCGGCGCTCATGCCGGCGTCATCGAGAGCCGCCTCGATTACTCGCCGCATAGGCCGGATGTGCGCCGGGTCGTTGGTTGGGTTGAATCCGGTGGCGTATCCGACGATGCGGCCATAGACATGGCCGGTTTCGACAGTGTCGCCGGATTGCAGCACGAGCATCGCCCCGCCTTCTCCCGGGACGTAACCGTCGGCGCCGCTGGTGAACGGCAGGTAGCCGCGGGCGGGATCGTGAGTCGTGGTCAGCCTTCCTGTCGCCTGATGCGACACCCATCCCCAGGGGTCGAACGAGGATTCCATGCCCCCGGCGATCACCATCGAACATCGGCCGCGGCCGATGTTGCGGCGGGCGTGGCCGAGAGCGTCCAGACCGCCGGCTTGTTCGGCGACCAGGACGGCTCCGGGACCACGTAAGCGGTGCCGTATGGAGATCTGGCCGGTGTTCACCGCGTAGAACCAGGCGAAACACTGGTAGACACTGACACTTTCGCGGCCTTGCGTCCACAGCCGCTGCATCTCCCGATGGGAGAATTCGAATCCACCGGTGGCGTTGGAGGTGACAACCGCGCAGTCGAAGGGGTCGCGGTGATCGAGGTCGACCTTGGAGTCGGCCAGCGCACGCTCGGCGGCAACGAGAGCGAGCTGGGTGACCCGGTCGCTCTGGGTGATCAGCCGACCTGGGAGATGGTCCGCGGCCGCGAAATCGGGGATCGTCCCGGCCAGTGCGGCGTCATAACGGTCGCGGTAGTCCTCGATGACCCGGATGCCGGATTCGCCTCGGCGGGTACGGTGCCAGTACTCGTCGAGGGTCACACCGGTCGGCGCGAGGACATCGATACCGGTCACCACACACTCGGTGGGATTCATGCGCTCACCTTTCGCAACACCATGGCGCTCTGGAAGCCACCGAAGCCGCTGCCGACGGTCAGCACCGTGTTCAGGCTGGCCTCGCGGGCGATCAGCGGGACATAGTCCAGATCGCATCGGGGATCGGGTTCGTGCAAGTTGGCGGTCGGCGGAATCAGCGAATGCTGCATCGCCAGCAAGCAGGTGGCGACCTCGATGGAGCCGATCGCGCCCAGCGAATGGCCGATCATGGATTTGATCGAGCTGATCGGCACGCGATACGCGTGCTCGCCGAGGCTGCGTTTGATGGCGGCGGTCTCGTGGACGTCGTTCTGCTTGGTGCCCGACCCGTGCGCGTTGACGTAGCCGACGTCACCGGGATTCACCTGGGCCTCCGTCAGCGCGGCGTCGATGGCGCGTGACATCTCCTCGCCCCCGGCGGTCAGGCCGGTCATGTGGTAGGCGTTGCAGGTCGAGGAATAGCCGGCGATTTCGCCGAGGATGGGGGCGCCTCGGCGACACGCGTGGTCGAGTTCCTCGAGAACCAGCACGGCGGACCCCTCGGCGATGGCGAAGCCGTTGCGGCGCCGGTCGAACGGGCGCGCCGCGGTGGCGGGATCGTCGTTGTCGGGGGTCGTGGCGCGGATGGCGTCGAAACAGGCGACCGCGATAGGAGTGACCGGGGCGTCGGTGGCACCGGCGAGCATGATGTCGGCGCTGCCTTCGTCGATGAGGGTGGCGGCGTGGCCGATGGAGTCGATGCCCGAGGTGCATCCTGCCGAAACGACCGACACAGGCCCCTCGGCGCCGACGAGTTGGGCCACTTCGCGGGCGATGGATCCAGGTGTGAAGTAGTCGAACAGGTGCGGTGACTGGTACGCCTGGTCGACGAACCACTCGGTGCCATCGTCGGAAAGCACGACGTACTCCTGCTCGATGCTGGTCGCCGAACCGACCGCGTTGCCGATGCTAACTCCCAGTCGCGAAGGGTCGATGCCGTCGAGCCCGGCTTGCTCGACGGCGCGTCGTGCGCATACGACGGCGAGCATGGACGCACGATCGAGCCGGCGTGCCTCGCGCCGGCTCAGTCCCATGGCGACCGGGTCGAAATCGATTTCTCCGGCGACCTGGGACCGGAACTGTGTGGGATCGAAGGCCGTGATGCGCCGGATCGCAGTCCTGCCTTCGGTGATCATGGTCCAGAAGCCGCCGGTATCGGTCGATCCCGGCGCCAGAACCGATAGCCCTGTCACTACAACTCGTCGATGCACACCCCTAACCGTGCTCGGCGGCGCTCGAAGACCCGTCCAGCGCCTGTCGTGGCTTTTCCGAGACGTTCTCGAGCGAGTTTCGAGCCGACGCGGGCAGCGTGACCGGCACACGAGCAACCGAGATCTCGGGAGGATTCATGGGTGGGGTGGCACTGGTCACCGGAGGAACGAGCGGCATCGGGTACGCCTGCGCGAAGCAGTTGCACCTGCAGGGATTCACGGTGGTGGTCACCGGCCGCGACAAGACCAAACTCGACGACACACTCGCTTCCGTGCCCGGCCTGTCCGGCTACGTCAACGATGTCCGTGACCGTGGCGCGGTGCGTGAGCTGGTCGCCACCATCACCACCGAATACGGACCGATCCAGGTGCTGGTCAACAATGCAGGACGCGGAGGGGGCGGACCGATCACCGCCATTACCGACGAGTTATGGCTCGATGTCATAGACACGGACCTCAACAGCGTGTTCTGGATGACCCGCGCCGTGCTCGAGAAGTCACCCAGCATTCGCAACCCGGCCGGCCGCATCATCAACATCGCCTCCACGGGCGGCAAGCAGGGAGTCCCGTTCGGCACCCCGTATTCGGCCGCCAAAGCCGGAGTAATCGGCTTCACCAAGGCACTGGCCAAGGAGCTGGCTCCCACCGGTGCCACGGTCAATGCTGTGTGCCCCGGATATGTCGAAACGCCGATGGCAGTCTCGATCCGCCAATCCTATGCCCAGATGCAGAACAGGTCCGAGGACGAGGTCCTCGCCGACTTCGAGGCAAAGATCCCCCTCGGGCGATACAGCACGCCCGACGAGGTCGCCGCCATGGTCACCTACCTGGCCGGCCCCGCCGCCGGATCGGTTACCGCGCAGGCCCTCAACGTCTGCGGCGGCCTCGGCATCTACTGACCGTTCCTCCCACGAGAAAGCGACCACGATGACCTCAACTGTCGACAACGACCACGGTCAGAGCTTCTACCGCACCAATCGCCTCAACGGCTACGACCTCGTCACTGTCAATGCCGCCAACCGGGTCCTGTGGCGATGCCCTCCACAGCGTCTGGTCGAGCACTACGACCGCAACGTCGCCGCCCGTCACCTGGACATCGGGCCCGGTACCGGCTATTACCTCGATCACTGTCACTTCCCGGTCGCCCAACCGACTCTCACGCTGCTCGACCTCAATCCGGACCCCCTCACCTTCGCCGCACAACGGCTGGCCCGGTACACGCCGGCGACGGTTCGCGCAGACCTTCTCTCGCCGCTGCCCCCCGTCCCCGGCTCGCCGTTCGACTCGATCGGCGTGAACTACGTACTGCATTGCCTGCCCAACCAGTCGCAGGGCAGAGGCGATGTCTTCGCCCGGCTCAAGCCGCTCCTGAACACCGACGGCGTCCTGTTCGGTAGCACCGTCGTAACCGGAGGCGCCCCCGCTACGGTGTTGTCGAACGCGTTCAACGCCCTGTACCAGCGCATGGGCGCCTTCCACAACCAACGCGACACCGTCGACACCCTGCACGACGCGCTCGCCGAACACTTCGGCAGTCTCGTACTGGAAGTCCGCGGCAGCACCGTACTGTTCACCGCACGAAAGCCGCTACGGTGACCACCGCCGTGACCACCGACCTGTATGCCGAAGTCACCCAGTTCTATGCCCGCCATATGCGCGCGATGGATGAAGGACGAGTACAGGACTGGACCGGTGACTTCTCCGACGACGCAGTCTTCATCACCAACGCCCGCCCCGACCCGCAGATCGGGCGCGCTGCCATCGTTGAAGGTGCCGGCAGCGCCGCGCAGAAATTGCTCGATCACCGCGTTGTGCGTCGTCACTGCCTGACCACTCTGGACCTGGAGACGACACCGGAGGGAACCGTCGTCGCCAACAGTTATGCCCTCATCGTGCGCACACCTCCAGGCGGCCCGACCGCCGTGGAGTTCCTGTGCACCTGCCGGGACGAACTGGTCAGAGTCGGTGGGCGGTTGCTGATCCAGCACCGTCACGTCCAGCGTGACGACCTGGCTCACCCCCAGCCATAGCACCCGAAGATCGTGGGTAACCGTCCGAAGTCACCAGGGCGCTTACCCACGATCACGTTGTGGAGGCAAGGCCAACGCGACCGCCGCTGCCGCGACCATGATCGCCGCGATCGCGTAGAAGGCGCGATCGTAAGCGGCGATCAACGCGGCCGGACCGCCGTCGTGTGCGGTCGCGACAGTGACCAGTGCAGCCAAGCCCAATGCGCCACCGACTTGCTTGGTCGTGTTCATCAATCCCGAGGCCGCACCGGCTTCTGTGGTGGCCACCCCCGAGGTGACCGCAACCGTGATCGGAGTGTTCAGCAGGCCGCTGCCGATGCTGAATACCACTGCGGGACCAAAGATTCCGATGAGGTAGCTACTGTCCACAGACAGCTGTGCTTGCCACAAGAAGCCCGCAGCCGCCAGCAGCGATCCCGCTGCGATAAGTACTCGGCCGTCCACCATGCGCATCAACGGCGGCGTAACCTGGGTACTCACGAGGATCGTCACCACGGTGTGGGGAAGAAAGGCCAGCCCGGTCTGCACCGGGCTGTAGCCGAGAACATTCTGCATCGACAGTGTCAGAAAGAACCACATCGGGTTCAAGCAGGCACCCGCCAGCAGCATTGCGATGTTCCCCACCGAGACCGAGCGAATTGCGAACAAGCGCAGCGGAATCAGCGGCGACGACGCCCAACGCGCCTCTACCGCGACGAATCCGAGCAGTAACACCGCGCCCAGGACGAGCGCTGCGACGGTCGGCCTTGATGCCCACCCCGAATCCGCCGCTTCGGCCATCCCGAATGCCAGTACCCCCAATCCGGTCGTCGCCAGCACCGCGCCGGCCACATCCAGTTGAGATCGTCCTTCCTGCCGATGATCGGCCCGGACATAGCGCGAGGCCAGGAATATCGCGGCTGCGCCGATCGGAACATTGATCAACAGCGTCGAGCGCCATGTCAGGTACTCCGTGAGCACCCCGCCCACGAGATTGCCGGCGGTACCGCCGGCGATGCCCACCGCCGTCCACGTCGCCAGAGCCCGCGTGCGACTCGCCCCCTCCGGGAACGTCGCCGTCAGAATCGTCAAGGTTGCCGGCGCCAACACCGCGGCTCCCAGTCCTTGCACCGCGCGCGCCGCGACCAGAAGCGCAGGAGACGTCGCCAGTCCGCCGGCCAGACTCGACCCCGTGAACAGCGCCAATCCCGCCAGAAACACGCGGCGGCGACCGAACAGGTCCGCCAACCGTCCGCCCAGCAGCAGGAATCCGGCAAAGGTCAGTGCATAGGCATTGACCACCCATTGCTGACCGGTCTCATCGAACCCCAGCGCGTCGCGAATCGAGGGCAGCGCGACATTCACCACCGAGATGTCGAGCACCACCATGAACTGAGCGGCACAGGCCACGGCCAGGACAAGTGTTTCCGCTCTGCCGCGACGGTCGATCAGCCCAGTCTCCGATATCTCCGGCTGAGTCATCCCCACCTCCCGGTTGATACATCTGTATAGGATACATTTGTATCACGAGCTCCTCGACCACCACACCGGAAGGAACCCCAGTGCCCAGGACCGTCGACCACTCAGCGCGACGCGCCCAGATCGCCGACGCGCTCGTGCGAGTCGCGGCCAGAGAGGGACTACACGCAGTGACCATGCGCGCGGTCGCGGCCGAAGCGCAGGTATCGCTGCGACTGGTGCAGTACTACTTCGAGAGCAAGGAACAGTTGCTGATCGGTGTCCTGGAGCACCTCGAACGACAAAGCCACGACCGATGGGCCCAACGTCTCGCCGATCTGTCGGACCCGCCGCATCCCCGAGAGGTCATCAAAGCCTTTGTCGCCGAGGCTCTACCGACAGACGAGGCGAGCCGGATCTTCCACCTGGTCGGCACTTCCTACGCTTTGCTCGCCATGACAGATCCGAAGCTCGCCGAACAGCCCTTCATCAAGAATGTCGACCGTCTGGAGCGACAGCTCGCCGAGACCCTCGCCCGCGCCGACGACGAAGGCGAACTGAGCTTCGGTGCCGACCCAGTCGTCGAAGCGACACGGCTGGTCGCACTGGTTCACGGCCTCGGCACGAGTGTCCTGGCCGGCCAACGCACCCCTGACCAGGCCGTCGCCGTCTTGGACTACCACCTCGATCAGCTCTTTCCGTGGAGGCGGGGAGACGCGCGTTGACCCCAACGCAGTCGTGACTCTCGGCCCCGCCGTCAGAAGGCGACTTTCCGCGACGTCGATCTATCCGGAGCCTGACTCAGCAAGGCCGACCTCACCGGAGCCGACCTACGCGGCAGCGACATCTCTGCCCTCGACCCCCTCACCACCACGATCACAGGAGCCACGATCGACCAACACCAGGCGATAGCGCTCGCCACGACTCCGGGGGGTGCGGGTGGAACCCTGCTGAACCGCGTCGACCATCGACGTACGCCGACACCAACCAACCCTGTTGCGCGTGTCAGCTCACCTGTCTGACAGAGATAGGCGTACGCCGTCTCCCGATTGACACGGAACCCCCTGGCCGGCGCGGACTTCGACTCGGCGGCGGCCGCACGCTTTCGCAGTGCGGTCACCTGGTCGGTGGTGAGTGCGGGTTTGCGGCCTTTGTGGGCGCCGCGGGCCTTCGCGGTGGCGATGCCCTCGCGCTGGCGTTCAAGGATCGCGCGCTCGAACTCGGCGAAGGCGCCATGATCGACAGCATCAGGGTGGCCATCGGGGACGCGCGGGCGGACATGAACGCGGTGCCGCTATCGCGCGTATATTGCGCGCCGGAGATCAGACTTTCACGAAAACAGCCCTGACCTGGGCTTTCAGTTGTGGTCCCAGCTGGGATCGAACCAGCGACCTTCCGCGTGTGAGGCGGACGCTCTCCCGCTGAGCTATGAGACCGTGCGGGCGTCCGGGCGGTTCGTACCGCTCGAACGAGATGGAACATTAGCACGGAGCACCCGCTGTTCACCAAATCGCCTCGTGGGCAGAAGTGGAAGGCGATATGGGAGGCGACGGTTTCCTCGCCGACCCGGGTGGCATATCGACTCCTGTCGAGCCGACATCCGCGCACGCCGGGCACCTCCTGAACCAATGACACCACCAGCCGCCTCCGGTCACATCGGAGTCATCGCGTCGTCGCTGCCTCACAGTCCATCTGACCAGCGGATTTGTACCTTTCACCGAACGTCGGCTAATGTTCTGTCTCGCAGCACGGAGGCCGGAAACGAAGCCCCCGGGATGCATGCGGATGTAGCGCAGCTGGTAGCGCATCACCTTGCCAAGGTGAGGGTCGCGGGTTCGAATCCCGTCATCCGCTCGGAAGGTAGGGCCAGGCAGTAAAACGCCGTCCCCCTTTGCGCGGTGGAGTGGCCGAGTGGTGAGGCAACGGCCTGCAAAGCCGTGCACACGGGTTCGATTCCCGTCTCCACCTCGCGCGATTAGCTCAGCGGGAGAGCGCTTCCCTGACACGGAAGAGGTCACTGGTTCAATCCCAGTATCGCGCACCACCGAGAAAGGCCCCGGGTAACCCCCGGGGCCTTTCTGCTTTCCCGCGTGCGCCCGGATCGCGTCGGTCCGCGCGGTTAGGCTGCGGTGGTGACTGGGGTTGGTGAGCCCGATGGGGTGGAGGCGGCGTTCGTGGACGACGTCGAGGGCGAGGTGGCGTTCGGGCTGGAAGAGGTCAATGCGGTCCTGGCCGGATTGGTGACGGTGCACGCACAGCGGCGACAGCGGGACGCGGAGATCCTGGCCGCGCGGCTGGGGGTCGGCGGGGAGGCGCCGCAGACGTTGGCCGCCATCGGGGCGCGGTTCGATCTGGCACGGGATCGGGTGCGGCAACTGCATACCCGCACGGTCGGGCACATTCTTCGCGAGACGCATCTCGGGGGCGCGGAACGGGCGGTCTTCGCCGAGAGGTATCCGCTCGATGCCAGGGACTCGGCATTGGTTCGGAGGTTGCTCGCGGAAACCTACGCGACGGATGCGGATCTGGCGGCCAACGAGCTGTCGTTCCTGAAGTTGCGGCTGGCGGGGCATACCGCCGAGGACGCGAAGCGGGTCGCGGGCTATGTCGTGCAGCGAATCATGGGGTGGCAGAAGAAGATGAACCGGCGCCTGGCGGCGTTGCGCGACGAATCGGCGGCTGACGCCGCACTCGATGTGCTGTGGCCTCGGGTGGACTGGCCCGAGTCCGGACGCGAGCCCGCACCGCTGCCCACCTCCTCGGCCCGGGTGGTCGATGAGGACGACGATCAGCGCGGACGGTTCTACCTGGACAAGGTGGGCCGGGACGTGGGGTTCGATTCGGCGCTGCGGGCGCGCCTGCTGCTGACGCTCAACGCCGGTGCGCCGGTGCGGACCTTCCAGGAGGAGCCGATGGCGATCTCCTACCGGTTCGGCGAGCACACCCGCCTGCATCACCCCAGCGTGGCCGCCGAACTCATGGACGGGCGGGTGGTGCTGATCGATGTACAGCCGCTCGGGCACGTCGGTTTCGAGATCAACCGGGTGAAGGCCGCGGCGGCTCGCGAGCACGCGCACGCGAACGGCTGGGGGGTGGCGATCTGGACCGGCAGCCGCACAGGCGTGGCAGAGCTGCGCGCACGGAAGGTCGACGCCGGGCTCGAACAGCGACTGGCGGAACTGGTGGCCGCCGGGCCGGTCCGGCAGGCCGTGCTACACCAGTTGCACCGCGAGGCTGGGCTCGAACTGCTCGACCTCGCGGCACTGACACTGCGCCACGGCTGGCGTTGGGAACGCACGACATTCACCATCAGCGCCGCGACCACCTGAGGCGAACACCGTCCGCAGGCGTGTCAGCGCACGATCACCGCGGCGGCGAGGAACGTGGTCAGCAGCAGCATCGAGCAGACGGTGATCAGCTGCCAACGCTCGATCGTGCGGTTCAGTCCGGCGATGGTGGCGCGCAGGCTCGCCTCGACCCGATGTCGTTCGGCGATACGGCGGTTGATCGCGTCCACCGATTCGGACTGTTGCTGAATGCCGTCCTGGGCACGTTCCAGCCGCCAGTTCAGGCGAGTGATCACCTTCTCCTTGTCGCGCACCTGGGTGCGCGACACCGCCAGTTCGGTCCGTTGGTTGACCAGTTCCCGCTGCTGACGGGCGATGACGGCGGCTTGGGTCCTGGTGTGCCTCTCCCAGTCGGTCACCCGCGCCCAGCCTCCCTTGTGCTCGTCCCGATAAGCCCAGACGATATCGCCGGACACCCAGCCGCGCAGGAACTCCCGCAGCTCGAACGGGGTACGCCGGGGCGAGGCCACGGGGGTGCGGACGGTGTCGAGGACACCGCTGTCGACGAGGTAGTCGCACGAGCTCGGTCCCAGATCGGCGACCCCCAGGGCGGGCAGGTGCTCGATCCAGAAGCCTGGCGGGCACAACCACAGCACACCGGCGCAGCCCGCCGCGCGCAGACGGGCGGTGTGTTCCTGGGCGAGCGCGGTCTCGAGCGGGCCGTTGCGCACCTCGATCGCATACCAGCGATCGCCGCTGCGCCAGCGGATGTCGACGGGGATACCCGCCTCGTCGGGGCCCACACCGAACCGCTGATCCACCTCCGCCTCGTCGGCGCCGAATTCGACCAGGCGCGCGCACAGCCAGTACTTGAGACGCTGCACATCCCATTGCGTGTCGGCGCATTCCGGGCACCGGCAGCTGTAACGAGATCGGCCGCTGCCGGATGCCCGCGACCCCCCGGCGCCCTCGCCGATGCCCAGTTCTGCGAGCACTGCCCGGCGCCCACAAGCCATCTCTGTCCGCTGCATGGTTCGCACGCGATCACTCCCTGCCCGACCCGCTGGTCTCGCGACCTACTCCATGGATCCAGAGTGCGCCTACTTCCCGGCGCCCGCCAGCCCCCTTTACCCGTGCTCGGGTGCGCCGCGCTACGACACCCGGGCGACAAGGACGATGGTTACTGTCCAGCAAGGTTTTCCGAAGCGAAACACGAGAGATCGGCCACAGAGTAACCGGTCGACCTGACCCGTGCAGTCCGGGCATCCGATGACGAGTAGCCTCGAGCCGTCCGCGAGTCGCCGTCACCGACCCCGGTGCGTTCGACTCGCGTGAGCAGACAGCTACGCCGTGCGTCGCGGGCACACCCGCGACCTCGGCGGCCGGGCACGGCCGGTGATCGGTGGATAGAATCGCCGGGCCGGTCGCCCAGTCCGGGCAACGAGCGGGAAGAGGTATGCGAGGCATGGAGCACGGCCAACAGGACGCCGAGCCGATCGGGACGATCTTGTCGGGCATCGCGACGCTCCTTCGCGAGCTCAGCGACCAGCTCGATGTCGCCGCGGCCCGCGTCGACGAGTCGACCGGACTCGACGCCCGGCTGAAGAAGCTCGAATCCTGGGCAGCCACCGCCGGACAGGACATCACGTCCCTGCGGGCCAGGATGGACAAGGTCGAATCCTCGGAGGCACGGACGGCTCTCGCCGCGCGACCGACCCGCGCCGAGCGCCGAGAGGCCGCCGAGCGCGCGGAACTCGAGGCCGCAGCGGGTCGCGGCGGCGACAGTGCCACCTCGGCGGGCCGGATCTCGGGCACTCCCGGTTCCGGCACACCGGATTCCACCGAGTCGCACCCGTCGAGTGACCTGGTCGCGCTCATCCGCGCGAAGGACGAGGAGTCCGCGGGTGCCGCCAGCGCGCCTGTCGAGCCGGACCGGAAGAAGCCCGCCCTCGAAGCGCCCGCGGCTCCGGCGCGCCTCGCTCCCATCCCCCGGCTGCCCGCACCTGAGGTCGCCGTCGTCGCACCGACGGAAACGGCTGCGCCGCCGGAGAAGTCCGAGCAGCGGGCCGCCACGGGCAGTGACCACTCGGCGTCGCTCGCCGGCAGTGCCGCCGAAGCCGTACCCAGTCGTCGACTCCCCCGGGCCAACTTCCCCCGCAGGCAGCCCGCGCGCGCCGAGTCCGAGAGCATCGGCAGCAGCCTGCTCGGCGGTGGCGGCCGGCTCGGCAGGACCGGACCGGACTCCGGCAGCCTTGCCGGCAACGACAGTTCACTCGACGACGGCACCGCCGCCGAGACCGCGCTCGTGGACAACGCATCGGGTGGCAACGCGGCCCACAGCGAGGCGTCCCGGAGCGCCGAACCCGTCGACCGCGAGCGCGACAAGGGTTTCGACGACAGCGACCCGCAGGTCGAGGAGAGCATCGGTGCGCGCGGAGGTGCCGGGCAGGCGGGAGCTCCCGGCGTACTCGTGCCGACCGGCGGCGACGCCACAGTCGAGGGAACCGACCTCGACAGCGACGAGGTCGACGGTGTCGAAGAGCCGGGCACCCGGGCTGGTCGCCGGAGCGCACATGTGCACAGCGTGACCGACACCCCGACCGTCGGCGGCGACAGCGGACCGGCCGATTCCCCTGCCGAGACCGCGCCGCAGCCTTCCCTGCCGACCGGACTGCCCGAACGGATTCCCTCCGCCGGCAGCAGGCTTCCCCGCCGCGCCGCCGCTTTCAGCCCGTCCGCAGCGAACGGCGCTGATGCCGGGGAACCGTCCGCACCGCATACTTCCAGCCGCGCCGAACGCAGGCGGCTGGCCGAGTCCGACGCGGCGACTCCGGATCCGGCGTACGCGGATTCGGCATCCGAGTCGGCACACGCCGCCCCGGATCCTGTCCCTGTGCCCTCGGTCGAGGCGAACTGGCCCGCCCGCTCGCTGTCCTCCGACGCCGACTCCGACGGCGGTGTGATGTCGGCGCACTCCACGCCGGACGGCGAGCGCACGGGCTCCCGGCACGCCGGCGCGACGGCAGATCGGCTGGACTCCGCGCGGGTCGAGATGGCTCCCACCGCGGAGACACCGGGCCCGGCGGCCCGCGCTCTGGGGATGACGGCCGCGGCAGTTCCCGACACCGCCGAACAGTCCCGGCATGGCGCGGCCATGAGCGAAGCGGCGGCGAAGCAGCTCGCCGACGGAGACGCGCCTGTGACCGAAGTGATTCCAGGCCTGTCCGCTCTCCGCCATCTCGGCTCCGACAACGACGACGCTGACGAAGGCCCGTCCATCGCCCTGCCGCAACGTGGTCCACGACGGGCCGATCGCCGCGAGGCCGTCGCGATGGAGCGCGCCGAGGGCACGGCGGATGTCGGTGCTCGGCCACATTCGCATGGTGCCGTGGCCGACGAGGAGAATCTCCTGCCACAGCGCGGCTCCGGTACCGCACACGGCCATCGGGGTACCGGCTCGCTTCCCGAGCGGGCGGCCGGGGACTCGCTGCCGACACGGCATTCTTCCGGCAGCCACGCGCAGAGTGAGCCGGCCGATGGTTTCCCACGGCGGGACTCCGGCGCGGACGTACCACGGCGTGATTCGGGCACCGGGCTCCCACCACAGGATCTCGGAGCGGATTTCCCCCACGAATCCGATGTCGGCCTGCCACAGCGCGCATCGGACGCCGTCGGGCCGCAGCGCGACTCCGGCACCGAACTTCCGCAACGCGAGTCCGAGGCCGGGCTCCTCCGACGCGATTCCGGTCTGCCGCAGCGCGACTCCGGCGCGAGGATCTCGCGGCGCGAACACGACAGCGACCTTCCGCAGAGTTCGCCCGGTAACGGGCTGCCACGGGGCCAGTCCGCGCAGGGCCTGGCGCATCCCGACGCCGCCGCGCCGTCCCAGCGCGACTCCGGCGGCACGCTCCCGACCCGGGAGGCGGGCAACGCGCTGCCGCAGCGTGACGCCTCCGGTCCTCTGCCGCAGCGCGATGCCGGGAACTCGCTGCCGCAGCGTGGTACGAGCCGCGCACTTCCCGGACGCGAAGCCGGCCAGGCTTACACGCAGGACGAGACAGCCGAGACACGCGGACCTCGCGGCATGCAACTCGGTGCCGACGACGTGTCCGCAGCGCACGAGGTGAGCGGCTCGCTGCCGACACGTGACGCCGGGGCAGGCAGTACTGCGCTCCCCCGCCGCGACCCCGGGCACGCCGCTCCACCGCGTGACGCGGTCACCGAGACCGCCTCCGACATCACGGGTTCCCGGTCCGCCGGGCGGCACAACAGCGGTGAGGACCGTGAGACCGAGGATCTGCTCGCCGGGTCCGGCCCACGGCTGAGGCCGTCCGCTCACGCCGATTCGCCGGCCCGGGATGGCATCGGTGCCCCGCAGTCGGACCAACGTGACGCCCGATTCGGGGGCGCCCGGCCTGCCGGGTCATCGGGCCGCGACTCCTGGCAGGGCGAGTTGGACCGGCTGGCCGCCGAGACCGCCTACGTCGACGGCGATCCCGGTGGCGACGACCACCGAGCCGCGTCTGTCGGGCTTGCCTCGCCGCCCCGGCGCGGGGAAATCCCATCGGGTGTGACCAGGGGGATGGAACCCGCGGGTATCACACCGCGTCCGGCGCCGGCGCAGCCGAACCCCTTCGGGCCACCGACCAGTTCGCTGACCGCGGGCGGCGACGCCCCCGTGAGCAGCGACATGCCCTTCGATCTCGATCTCCCCGCGTCCCGGCCACAGGTGAGCACATCCGAGGTCGCCGAGCAGGCGCAAAGCGGTAAGCAGCGGCCGACCATCGAGGACAACGCTCACGTCGACAAGTTGCAGGCCATGCTGGACGAACTCAAGCGCAACCCGGCTGGTCCGTTCGGCCGCGCGACGAACACTCCGTCGGAGAGCTCGGGACACTGAGCATCCGCAGCCGTAGCGCTTCCCGGTCCGGTCGCTGACCGTCCTGGGAGATCGAGTGCCTGCCCGACTGGGGCCCGCAACCGTGGCGACCGACGACGGCACCGACATCGGCGAGGCGGCGGGGCAGGGATGTCGCGCCGCCGCCGCATGTCCATGGGCATGGTCACGGCGACGCGCACCGCAGGTGGCGCTGACAGCGCCCCGCCGACGGCGAGGCGGCTCAGCGGCGGCGGGAGGCGTCGTGTGGCGGAGCCAGCACGGATTCGACGAGGTCGCGCAGCCAGCGGTGGGAGCCGTCGGCGGTATTGCGGGAATGCCAGGACATGCCGATGGTGATCTCCGGGAGTGGAAGCGGGATCTCGAATGTCGTCAGGCCGAGAGCTGTGATGGCGCGAGCGGCCAGATGGGCCGGTGCGGGACAGACGAATTCGCCGGAGCGGACGGCCAGCAGCGCCGAAGGCAGGTCGGGGACGGTCGCGAAGACCCGGCGAGTGCGGCCGTGCAGCATCAGTCGGTCGTCGATCGGTCCGCGTGGGCGACCGTGGCGCGAGATCGCCAGGTGCGCGGCGCCCGCGTAGGCGGCTACCGTGGCGCGACCGGTGACGAGTGGGTGGCCGGGGACGGCGACGCCGACCAGCCGGTCGCCGAAGAGACGGTGGACGACGATTTCCGGTTCGGTGTGGCCGAGAACGCCGACGGCGAAGTCGACGCGGCCGTCGCGCAGGTCGGCGGTGCCCTCCCCGGTGTCGGACAGGAAGCGCAGAGTCACACCCGGCGCGCGGGCCCGGACGGCGACCGACAGCGGGCCGGCGAGTTCCGCGAGTACGAGATCGTCGGTCCGGAGGGTGAACCCGCGTTCGAGGCGGCCCGGATCGACGGGAGCGCGGGGGGTCAGGAGGGCGCGGCTGCGCTCCACCAGCGCCGCGACTTCGGCGCGCAGTTCCAGGGCGCGCGGGGTGGGCACCAGTTGCCTGCCGGAACGGACGAGCAACGGATCGCCGAGCACCCGCCGCAACCGGGCGAGGGTGCGACTCATCGCCGACGGTGACGTGTGTAGGCGGCGGGCGGCCTCGGTGACGCTGCGGGAGTCGAGCAGCGAATCCAGAGCAACCAGCAGGTTGAGATCGAGCGGCTCCACTCCCGGATTATCACAGACGCAATCGGCAGGTGCCCGATTGTGCCACAGGTAATTCGCTCCGACCTGATCCGTTCGTCTCCGGCTTCGTCCGCGGCGAGATGAGCAGCGTCCGGCGACGGACGGTATCCCGCTGCGGCCCACATGATCTCGAGCGGACTCCCGTCCCGGTGCTACACGAGGTGGCGCCGCGCGGCCCCGCTACCGATGCTGCGCGGGGTACTGCGGTTGCGACGGGTAGTGCTGCGGCGGGTACTGCTGGCGCGGCGCACCGGCAGGCGGCTGCCCGGTCCCCGACAGCGGATGGCGCTGAGGGAAACTCGGCTGGTGCGCGGGGTAGCTCTGCTGCTGCACCGGGGAGTTCGGCTGCTGTGCGGGATAGGACCGGTCGGGATAGGTCCGCGGTGCGGGCTGCGCCGAGACCGCCGGGTCGTGCGCCGGGGCGGGGAGTTCCGGCACGGGCGAGCCGGCGACGGGTGACTCGGGCGCCTCGGGCTCCGACGGCGGGATCTTCGTGGATTCCTTGCCCTTGCCGTACCGCTCGCCCAGGCCCCGATACGCGCCCGGCCGCACCCGTCGCGCCCATTGCGCGCTCCTGCTGCGCAGCGGCAGTTTGAACCTCAGATCGGCCGACAGTTCGTCGATGGTGTGCAGGGTGAACGGGGTGACGGTGGTGCCGTGCGCGTGGTGTCCGCCGGTGCCCGCGGTCATCCAGCGCAGACGCTCGTCGATGCGCGCTTCCCGCTTCTCGGCGTCGGGCAGGGTCAGTCGGCCCGCGAGCAGCGCGGCGATCCAGTGCGCGGTGACCTCGGCGGTCAGCGGAGCGAGCAGGCCGGAGTTGTAGCCGGCGAAGGTGATGTTCTCGACCTCGGTCGGCAGGATGTTGCGATGCAGGCGGAAGTTGCCGTCCTCATCGGTGAGCCTGCGCTGGATGTAGGGCGTGAGGAAGCCGACGCGCTGGTGGAAGCCGGTGGCGGCGACGACCAGATCCGCGTGCAGCGCGGAGCCGTCGGTGAGGTGGGCGGCGGGCGGGCCGGGCCTGCCGGACAGTTCGGACACCTCAGTGTCGCGGATCACGCGGATCGCGCCGGCGCGGACCTGTTCGAAGAAGCCCTCGGTCACCACGCTGGTGGTGCTCTGCGCGATCTCCTCGAACCGGCCGTCGGGCACCAGATCCAGCTCGCGCAGGCCCAGTCTCTTGATGGTCATTTCCTGGACCACGTCGAAATCGCTGTCGCGGAACGATCGTCCCGCGCCGTGCAGGAAGCGTTCGGCGCCGCGCGGAGCGTGGTACCGGAAGTGCGCTTCGCCGAGGCGGCTCAGGAACAGTCGTTCGAAGTCCAGACCGTGGCCCAGGCTGCGCGGCATCTTCCACAACAACCTGCGCGCCACCACCGTTGTGCTCGTGGCGACGTGGCTGACGGCTTCGGCGATGTCGCAGGCGGATTGGCCGTAACCGACGATCACGACGTTCTTGCCGCGCGCGGACTCCAGGTCGAGGAACCGCGAGGAATGCACCAGGGTGCCTCCGGCCGCGGAGAAGGCGGCGGCGCCGCGGTAGTCGGGCACGGCGGGCTCGCTGAACACGCCGTTGGCCACGACCAGGTGATCGCAGGAGGTGCGGTGCACGCCTGCCTCGTCGCGGATCTCGAGCAGCCAACCGCTGTCGACCGGGTCGGCGGCGACCACCTCGGTGCCCAGGCGCATGACCTCGTCGAGGCCGAAGTTGTGGGCGTAGCGTTCCAGGTAGGCCTGCACCTGGGCGCCGTCGGGCACCTCCGGGTACTCCTCGGGCATGGGGAAGTCCGAGAAATGGTAGGTCAGCTTGCTGTTCTGCAGCCGCAGACCGGGATAACGCCTGGTGGCGCTCCAGACCCCGCCCACGTCGGGTGCGCGATCGAACACCTCGACGGCGAAACCCTGCCGGCTCAACACCTTCGCGCAGGCGAGGCCTGCAATGCCCGCACCTACGATCGCGACGCGGTTACCGCTCGTCATGGGCTCCGAGCCTACCCGCCCGGAGCCCGTCGGCTGTCCCCGCCGTCGAGATCGAGGGCCGGGCAGTCGCCGGTCGTGGTCCGCGGACGTGCTGTACTGGACCGATGAGCAATGCGTCGGTGATCGTGGATCGAGCCGGACTGTGGGACGCCGAAGCCCTCAGCGACGTCGCGGCGGCCACCTTCCCGCTGGCCTGCCCGCCCGGATCGAGCGCCGAGGACATCGCGATCTTCGTCGAGCAGGCACTTTCCGGTGAACGCTTCGGCGAATATCTCAACGACCCGGACCGCACCGTGCTCAAGGCGGTGGCCGCGGACGAGATCGTCGGCTACGCGATGCTGCACGCGGGCGCCCCGGCGGACCCAGAGGTCGCGGCGGCGGTGGATCTGCACCCCGCATTGGAGATCAGCAAGATGTACGTGCTGCCGGGACATCACGGGACCGGGGTGTCGAGCGCGCTGATGGAGACGGCGCTGCAGATCGCCCGTGAGGGCGGGTATCCGGGAGTGTGGCTGGGGGTCAACCAGTTGAACGCGCGCGCCCAGCGGTTCTACGCCAAGCACGGTTTCGAGATCGTCGGGACGAGAACCTTCACCGTCGGCCGCGAGGTGCACAACGACTACGTGATGCGCCTGCTGTTCTGAACCGGCAGGCGCGCGCGGGCGAGCGAACCACTAGGACGAGGACGCGGCGGCGGCCTCGAACCTGGACAGTGCGAGCAGCCGGGAGATGGCCCGCAGGTACTTCTTGCGGTAGCCGCCGTCGAGCATCTCCTGGGAGAAGATCTCGTCCAGCTTGGCCCCGGACACGGTGACCGGCACACTCGCGTCGTACAGACGGTCGGCGAGCACCACGATGCGCAGCGCGACGGCCTGATCGGTGACCGGATGCACGCCGGAGACGAATACCGCGCTGACACCGGAGATCAGCTCGCCGTACTTCGACGGGTGCAGCTTGCTCAGGTGTGCCAGCAGCGCGTCGAACTCGTCGAGCGTGGAACCCGGTGTGGCCGAGGCCCTTTCGACCAGTTCCACCGACGAGGTGGGGTCGGGGGCGGGCGGCAGGTCGCGATGGCGGTAGTCGGGGCCGTCGACGCGCACGGCCTCGAAGATCGCGCCCAGCTTCTTGATCTCGCGCATGAAGTCCTGCGCGGCGAACCGGCCCTCCCCGAGCTGGCCGGGCAGGGTGTTGGACGTCGCGGCGATGGAGACACCGCGCCCGGACAGTTCGGTGAGCAGCCGCGAGACCAGCATGGTGTCGCCCGGATCGTCGAGTTCGAACTCGTCGATGCACAGCACACTGTTGTCCGCCAGCCGCTCGAGCGCGTTGTTGAAACCGAGCGCGCCGACCAGGTTGGTCAGCTCGCCGAAGGTGCCGAAGGATTTCGGCGCGGGCGAACTGTGGAAGATCGAGGCGAGCAGATGGGTCTTGCCGACGCCGAAGCCGCCGTCGAGGTACAGGCCCGCGCCGGAGACCTGCTTCTTCTTGCCGAACAGGCTCTTCTTGGAGGACGACTTGTGGATCTTGGCGACCTCACCGGCGAAGGACTCGGCCTTGCGCACAGCGGCGGCCTGGCTGGGCTCCTTCGGATCCGGAATGTAGGAGGAGAAGCTGACCTCGTCGAACATGGGCGGCGGCACCATCTGGGCGACGAGCTGGTCGGCCGGAACCTCCGGATGGCGATCGACAAGGCGTTCTTGCATGAACGAAGCCTAATGACGTGGTGTGATCTGTTCTCATGCAGCGTATCCCCAATGCGATCCAGCTCACAGAACTCGATGCCGACGGGCTCGCCGACCACTACGCCTACCCGATGGGACTCGATGCCCCCTGGGTGCGGGCCAACTTCGTCGCCAGCGTCGACGGCGCCGCGACCAGCGGCGACCAGACCGCCGCGCTGGGCACCCCGGCCGACAAGACCGTGTTCGGCCTGCTGCGCGATCTAGCCGATGTGATCCTGGTCGGCGCGGGCACGGTGCGCGCGGAGAACTACGGCGGCGCCCGCACGAATCGGCAGCGCCGCCGGTCGCTCCACGACCGCGCGCGCGGCGGGGACGCCGAGGGCGCGCCGCCGCCGATCGCGGTGGTCACCGCGAGCGCCGCGCTCGATCCGGACAGCAGGCTGTTCACCGACACCGAGGTCGCGCCGCTGATCCTCACGACCTCCACGGCCCTGGCGGACCGTAAGAAGGCGCTGGTCGAGGCGGGAGCGGAGGTGATCGAGGCGGGCGGCGTGGCGATCACGCCGGCCGGGCTGCTCGCCACACTCGCCGAGCGGGGGCTGCACCGAGTGCTGTGCGAAGGGGGACCACATCTGTTCGGCGAACTGCTCGAGGCCGATCTGATCGACGAGCTGTGCCTGACCACCGCCCCATTCCTGGTCGGCGGCACCGCGCGACGAATCTCGCTGTCCGCGCATGAGTTCCGGCATCGGATGCATCTGCGTCACGTCCTGCTCGACGCCGACGGAACCATCCTGACTCGCTGGGGTCGTCGGTGAAACAACGGCCCGCACCTGGCAGGCTGTAACGCATGCGCTGGACCCGAGCCGCTGTGCTGGCCTCGACACTGTCGATCGTGATCGCCGGATGCGGTGTGGGCCCCTCCGATCGTCCCGGTGTCGCGGTGGAGCGACCCGCGGTCGGCGGGCCCGCGACCGAGGAGTCGACGCCGGCCGAGCCGCCGCGCGCCGAGCTGCCGCAGAGCGATCTGAGCTGGACCGAATGCACCGAACCGACGCTGCGGCTGCTCGGTCTGGGGCCCGCGCCCGCGGGTCTGGTGCTCGAATGCGCCGAGTACTCCACCCCGATCGACGCGGCGGGCACGGTGATCGGCGACTTCCGTAACGGGGCGATGCGCGCGCGACTGGCCCAGACCCCGTCCGATGTCGCGCCGCTGGTACTGACCTCGGGCGCGGACCGGTCTTCCACCGCCACCCTGGCCGGTCTGGCCGTCGGCCCGAACGGCGGTCTGCTGGCCGAGCGCCCGATCGTCGCGGTGGACCGCCGCGGTATCGGCACCTCGCAGCCCATCGACTGCCTGCCGCTCGACGTCAGGCAGAACCTGATCGATCACGCTCAATTCGGCCCGGGCACCGACCCGGTGACGGCGATGGGGGAACTGAGCCAGGAGGCGACGATCTCCTGCCGCGATTTCCTGCAGCCCTACGAGAGCACATTCGACGCCTCGCACGCCGCCGACGACATCGAGCAGCTGCGCAGGCAGTGGCAGGTCGAGCACATCGACATGATCGGCACCGGCAACGGCGCCGTGGTCGCTTTGTCCTACGCCCGCAAGTACGGCGATCACCTGGCCCGGCTGATCCTCGACGCACCCGAGGCGGTCGCCACCGGCGCGGTCACCCGGCAGGAACAGCGCCTGCGCGGCGCCGAGGCGGCGCTGACCGCCTTCGCGCAACGCTGCGCGGCCCAGGGCTGCGCGCTCGGCGCGGACCCGCGCGCGGCCGTGGCCGATCTGGCGCGGCGAGCCGGTGCGGGCGAATTGGGCGACCTGTCCGAGGCGGCGCTGCTCACCACGATCTCCGGATTCCTCGGCGCACCGCGCGCCGACCAGTCCGCCCGGGTCGCCGAACTCGCCGACGCGCTGGCCGCGGCGAGTACCGGCGACCGTGCCGCGCTGGACAACCTGGTGCTGCGCGAGACCGCGGCGACCGCGGGCGACGGGCAGTTCGTCAATCGCTGTACCGACACCCAGCAGCCGCCGACGGCGACCGAGGCCGCCGAGCTGGCCCAGACCTGGGGCGGGACCTATCCGGTGTTCGGCAGGCAGGCGGCCATCGGGCTGATGATCTGCTCCGCCTGGCCGGTGTCCGAGCCGCCCGCGACGCTCGGTGAACTCGGGCTGCCGGTACTGGTGCTGACCGGTGTCGCCGACCCGGTGGTGGGCGACGGCGGAGGGTCCTCGGTCACCGGTGCGCTCGGCGCGGCCGGTGCGCGGCACGCCACGGTCGGCTGGCAGGGCTGGGGGCATCCGGTGTTCACCCATTCCAGTTGCGCGCAGCGGATCGTCTCCGACTATCTGAACGAGGCGAGGCTCCCGCGCGACGGAAGTGCCTGCCCCGCCTGACGTCGCTCCGCATCGGCCGGAAGATCAGCCAGGAGATCCGGCCCGGGACTCGATCCGGAATCGGCCTGTGACGGCGCGCCGGGACATATCCCGGCAACCCGCCGCGCACCCGGCCGGTGTACCGTGCCCCAGTGTTCCTTCGACAGCTAGAGCCCCGCACAGCTCGCACCACCGCCGAGGTGATCAGGTTCGCACTGTGGCCCATCGCGGTCATGACGGTGCTGAACAGGGTGTTCATCAAGGCTGTCAACGGCTTCATCACCGATGACTACCGGCCGGTCTACAACGCCTCGCTGGCGTTCCTCAACGGGCAGCCGGTCTACAACGCGGACTTCAACTCCGTCGACCCGCACTATCTGTATCCGCCGGGTGGCACGCTGCTCATCGCGCCGATCGCACTGATCGATCCGGAGAAGTCGCGCTGGTGCTTCATCCTGCTCAATGCCGCGGCCATTCTGCTGGCCTGGTATCTACTGCTGCGGCTGTTCAAGTACACGGTGAACTCGGTGGCCGCGCCCGTCCTGCTCCTGGCGATGTTCATGTCCGAGACGGTGATCAACACGCTGGTGTTCACCAATGTCAACGGCTGCATCCTGCTCGCCGAGCTGGCCTTCCTGCATCTGATACTGCGCCGCCGCGATCTGTGGGCGGGCGCTGTGCTGGGACTCAGTATCACGGTGAAGCCGACGCTCGCACCGCTGATCCTCATACCCATCGCGCGCGGGCAGTGGAAAGTACTGTTCACCGCTGTGGGCGTGCCTGTCGCGCTGAACGCGATCGCCTGGCCGCTCATCGAGGACTCCGGTCAGTTCGTCAGCCGTACCCTGCCGTACCTGTTCGAGACCAGGGATTACTTCAACAGCTCCATCGTCGGCAACGCCGCGTACTACGGCCTGCCCGATTGGCTCACCTGGGGTATACGGATCGGTTTCGGCGTGCTGGTGGCCATCTCGCTGTGGCTGCTCTACCGGTACTACCGGCAGGACGAACTGTTCTTCGTCACCACATCGTCGGGTGTGCTGCTCACCGCGTCGTTCGTGGGGCTCAGCCTCGGCCAGATGTACTACTCGATGATGCTGTTCCCGTTCCTGATGAGCGTGGTGCTGCGCAATTCGGTGCTGCGCAACTGGCCGGCCTGGCTGGCGGTGTTCGGGTTCATGTCCTACGACAAGTGGCTGTCGGACCGCTGGCAGGACCTCGGACGCAATCTCGAGTACCTACGTATCACCTTCGGTTGGTCGCTGCTGCTGATCGTGGTGTTCTGCGTGCTTGGCGACCGGTACCTGGCCGCCCGGCGCGAGGGTAGGCTCGACTCCGGCCTCGACCAGGACTGGATGCGCGACGCGCCGGATCCGCGCAACGCCGCGCCCGCTCTCGAATCCGGCGCCGCCCCCGCCCGCGCCACCGGAGCGCCCTCGCCTGCCGAGCGCCCCGAGGAGCCCGAACCGGAACTGGCGAGGGCCACCCCACACAACGGCAACTGACGCGAACGCGCGGGCCCGATACGCTCCGAGCCATCGGGCAGCGGCGCCTGTGCGGTGAACGTATTAGCGTGGAGCCATGAGTTCCGACGCCGACGCCGCCCTCCCCGCGCCCAGGATCCAGCTGAGCCCGCAAGAGTGGCGGGCCAAGCTGGATCCCCAGGAATACGCGGTCTTGCGTGAGGCCGCGACCGAACGCCCCTTCACCGGGGAGTACACCGACACCGAGACCGAGGGCGTCTACAGCTGTCGTGCCTGTGGCGCCGAGTTGTTCCGCAGCACCGAGAAATTCTCCTCGCACTGCGGGTGGCCGTCGTTCTTCGATCCGGCCGATTCCGAGGCGGTGTTGCTGCGGGCCGACGACTCGATGGGCATGCGCCGGGTGGAGGTGCTGTGTGCGAACTGCCACAGTCATCTCGGCCACGTCTTCGAAGGCGAGGGGTACGCCACCCCGACCGACAAGCGTTACTGCATCAACTCCATCGCGCTGCGACTGCACCCCTCGGACAGCGCAGCGCGATGACGATGACGTCGGTCGCGACACAGCGAACGCGCAGCGAATACTAGACGACAGCGCCGCCCGGCACCTGCCCCGAATGATGTGGGCAGGTGCCGGGCGGCGCTGTCGGCTTGTACGAGCGGCCGGTCTCAGGGCAGGGCGGTGACCAACTGCTCGAGGTCCACTCGCGGGCCGGTGAAGAACGGCGTCTCCTCGCGCACGTGCAAGCGGGCCTCGGTGGCGCGCAGGTCACGCATCAGATCGACGATGCGATGCAATTCGGGGGCCTCGAAGGCGAGGATCCACTCGTAGTCGCCGAGGGCGAAGGAGCTGACCGTGTTGGCCCGCACGTCCGGGTATCCACGGGCGGCCTTGCCGTGGTCGGCGAGCATCTTGCGGCGCTCGTCGTCGGGCAGCAGGTACCACTCGTAGGACCGCACGAACGGGTACACGCAGATGTAGGCGCCCGGATCCTCCCCGGCCAGGAACGCCGGGATGTGACTCTTGTTGAACTCGGCCGGGCGGTGCACCGCCACATTGCTCCACACCGGGTCGCTCGCGCGGCCCAGGGCGGTGGTGCGGCGGAAGTCGGCGTAGGCGGCCTGCAGATCCTCGATCCGCTCGGAATGTGTCCAGATCATGAAGTCGGCGTCGGCGCGCAGACCCGCCACGTCGTAGACGCCGCGCACCACCACGTCCTTGTCGGCCAGCCCGTCGAAGAAGGCCTGGGCCTCCTTGATCGCGGCCGCCCGGTCGTCGCCCAACACACCCGGCTGCACCTGGAACACCGAGAACATCAGGTATCGGATGGTGGAGTTGAGAGCTTGATAATCCAGTCGCGCCATGACACCCATCGTGCCACTGCGCTACCCCCTCTCCGCTACTGGGCACGGTCACGGGCGTTCGCCCCCATTCGCCGCCCGAACCGGGCCGAAGGCCCCCGCCGTATCGAGCAGAACCGCCCTACCGCTCGTCGCGCCTCCCGCACTCCGCCACGCGGGCGCGAACCGCCGGGCGTCAGTGCTTCGCCGATACCGGCAGACGCTCGACGATTCGGCGGGCCGCCGCATCCCCGGTCGCCACGCAGGCCGGCACACCGACACCGTGCAGATAGGCCCCCGCGACCGCGAGGCCGTCGAATTCGGCGACCGCGGTCTCGATCTCGGCGATCCGGTCGAGATGGCCGGGCGCGTACTGGGCCAGCCCACCACGCCAGCGCTGGACGACGGCATCGGTCGGGGCGATCGGCACGCCGGTGACGGTGGCCAGGTCCTCGGCGGCGGCGGCAACGAGTTCCTGGTCCGGCCAGGCCAGCGTGGAATCGTCGCCGAACTTGCCGAACGAGGCCCGCACCAGCGCGTCCGGGCGTTGCGCCAGATGCGGCCACTTTCGGCTGGACAGCGTGAAAGCCTTGGCGCGCAGCGCCTCTCCGGTCGCGACGAGAATTCCGGAATTGTCCGGCAGCGCGGTGTCGGCGGGCAGCGTCATGGCCACGACCGCCGAGGACGACACCTCGATGCCGCCTGCCGCGGCCGCCGCACCGGGGGCCACATAACGCAGCAACCGCGCCGCGGCCGGGGCGGGCGCGGCCAGCACGACCGCGTCGACCAGCCCGATCGGGTCGAGCACCCAGCCGGCGGTCGCGCGCGCCAGCCGGGTCGCCGCGGTGCTCCCGACGATCCGCACCGCCGAGGACCGCACCAGAGCCTCGATCAGCACTCGGTAGCCGCCACGCAGAGCGCCGAACACCGGCGTCGTGGACGGTGGCGGCAGCGCGGCGGAGACCGCGTGGGTGAGGCTCGGCGCGCCGTCGTCCAGCGCGGCGGCGAGAGTCGGCAAGGCGGCGCGAACACCGATGGAGCGCGAACTTCCCGCGTACACCCCGCCCAGCAGCGGATCGACGCTGCGTTCGACGACCTGCGCGCCGAACCGGTCGGCGACCAGGCTGTGCACGTCGATGTCGCTGTCCGGGTACCAGGCCAGCGGCCGGGTCGACTCCCCCGCGATCCGCTCCAGAGTCTCGTCGTCGACCAGGCCCCGCATCGACTCCGCGGCCGACGGGATGCCCATCAGGGTGCCCGTCGGCATAGGATGCGCGGCGCCACCGGCCCACAGCAGCGGGCTCCTGCCCGCCGGGTACACCAGTTGCTCCGCGAGGCCGAGCTCGCGCAGCAGAGCGGGGACCTCGGGGCGGCGGCCGACGAAGGCCTCCGCGCCCAGGTCCAGCGGTTCCCCGTGGACATCCGGGGTGTACAGGATGCCGCCCACCCGGTCGGACGGGTCGAGCAGAACCAGATCGGCCTGCGGACCGAGCAGGGTCCGCAGCCGATGGGCCGCGGCGAGACCACTGATCCCGCCGCCGACAATCGCGATCCTCATACCCAGCGACGGTAGTCCGGTGGGCGGGCGGCCGGGCAGAGGCTGTCGTCCATGTCACCGCCGGGCATTCGGCCTCAGAGCTCGTGGACCAGTTCCACCAGCGCGGTGAGCACACCGGGGTCGGTGTCGGGCAGCACGCCGTGGCCGAGATTGAAGATGTGACCGATCGCGCCGAGCACCATGGCCTCGTCGGCTTCGGCGACGATCCGGCGCGCATGCGCCTCGACCGCCTCCGGACCGGCGAACAGCACCGCCGGATCGAGATTGCCCTGCAGTGCTTTCCCCGGGCCGATGCGACGCACGGCCTCGGTCAGCGGCACCCGCCAGTCCACCCCGACCACGTCGGCCCCCGCCTCGCCCATCGCACCGAGCAGCTCGCCGGTACCCACGCCGAAGTGGATGCGCGGCACGCCCGCGTCGGCGACCTCGGCGAAGACCCGCTCCGAATGCGGCAGCACGAACTCGCGGTAGTCGGCCAGCGACAACGCCCCCGCCCACGAGTCGAACAGCTGTATCGCGTCCACGCCCGCGTCCAGCTGAGCGCGCAGGAACGCGATGGTGATGTCGGTGAGCGCGCCGAGCAGTTCGTGCCAGGTCTTCGGATCGGCGTACATCATCGCCTTGGTGCGCTCGTGGTTCTTGCTGGGGCCACCTTCGACCAGGTAGGAGGCCAGGGTGAACGGCGCACCGGCGAACCCGATCAGCGGGGTGTCGCCGAGCGCGTCGGTCAGCAACCGCACGCCCTCGACGATGGCACCGACCTCTTCGGGCCGCAGTCGCGGCAGCGCCCGTACGTCGGCGACGGAACGCACCGGCGAGGCGACCACGGGGCCGACGCCCGCCACGATGTCGAGGTCGATACCCGCCGCCTTGAGCGGAACCACGATGTCGGAGAACAGGATCGCGGCGTCGACGCCGTGCCTGCGGATCGGCTGCAAGGTGATCTCGCAGACCAGCTCGGGATCGAAGCAGGACTCCAACATGCCGATCCCGGCGCGCAGCTCACGGTACTCGGGCAGCGAGCGCCCCGCCTGACGCATGAACCAGACCGGACGGTGGCTCGGGGTGGCGCCCGTCGCGGCGGCCAGGAACGGGGCGTCGGTCAACCGACGGCGGCTGTGGGTGCTCACCCGGCCATCGTATGCGGCGGCGCGCCTCCGACTGCGCCGGGTCGGTAGCGGATACGGTCAGGCCCGTGACACCGCTCGACTTCCGCGACGGCGCCGCAACGACCGAAGGACCCCAGGGCGAGCCTCCCCTGTTCCGCGCCGCGGTCGATGCGATGGGCACCGCGACATGCCACCCCCGGATCGAGCTGGCGCCGATCCGGCCGCCGCAGCGGCTCGCGCCGTACTCCTACGCGGTCGGCGCCGAGGTCACCCACCCCGAGACCGGCGCGGTTCCGGTCGATTCCGAAGGAGACGCGTTCGGCAGATTGATTCTGCTGCACGATCCCGAAGGCGACGAAGCCTGGCACGGCACGTTCCGTCTGGTCGCCTACATCCAGGCCGACATCGACGCCGCGCTGGCCACCGACCCCCTGCTGCCCGAGGTGGCGTGGAGCTGGCTGGTGGACGCGCTGGAAACACGTTCGGAGCCGTTCACGGCGCTCGGCGGCACGGTCACCTCCACCAGCTCGGTCCGCTACGGCGACATCGCGGGACCGCCGCGCGCCCACCAACTGGAGCTGCGCGCCTCGTGGACTGCGCTCACCACCGACATGCGCCCACACGTCGAGTCCTTCTGCGAAGTACTCGCCTACTCGGCCGGTCTGCCGCCCGCCGGCATCACCCACCTGCCTCCGCCGCCCTATACCACCCGCAAGCCGGAGTGACGGCAACGTAGAGTTCAGGGCTATGCCGGTAGCAGAACAGCCCGGGCAGGGCAGCGCGGAAGTCAGTACAGCCGAGCCTCTGCTCGCCCCGGTAGACGGAGTGCCCCCGGTGCTGGGCACCGCGGGCGAGATCGCCGAAGCGGCCGAACGCCTCGCTTCCGGCACCGGTCCGCTGGCCGTCGACGCCGAACGGGCCTCCGGCTTCCGCTACTCGGCGCGGGCCTATCTCATCCAGCTGCGCCGGGCCGGGGCGGGCACATTCCTCATCGATCCGATTCCGATCGCCGATGCGCTCGGGCCGCTGGCCGAAGTGATCAACGACCTGGAATGGGTGTTGCACGCCGCCGACCAGGATCTCCCCGGACTGGCCGAGCTGGGACTGTACCCGGCGCGGCTCTACGACACCGAGCTCGGCGGTAGGCTGGCCGGCTTCGAGCGCGTCGGGCTGGCGGCGATGGTGGAACGGCTGCTCGGTCGCTCGCTGCGCAAGGGGCACGGCGCGGCCGACTGGTCCACCCGGCCGCTGCCCGCCGAATGGCTCAACTACGCCGCACTCGACGTGGAGTTGCTGCTGGAATTGCGCGACGCCGTGGACGAGGATCTGCGGGCGCAGAGCAAGCTCAGCTGGGCGGAACAGGAATTCGAACACGTCCGGCAGGCCGGTCCGCCCGCCCCCAAATCCGAGCGCTGGCGCCGCACATCGGGTATCCACACCTTACGCAAGGCCAGGCAGCTCGCCGCCGTCCGGGAATTATGGACCGCACGCGACACCCTGGCCCGCACCCGCGATATCGCGCCCTCGCGCATCCTGCCCGATTCCGCGATCGTCGCCGCGGCGAGCGCCGACCCCCGCAGCATCGCCCAGCTCCGCGCCCTGCCGGTCTTCGGCGGGCCACGCCAGCGCCGCTACTCCAGGGAATGGCTGGCCGCCCTGGAGACCGCCCGCGGCCTTCCCGAGACCGCGCTGCCCCCACTCAGCCAGCCGTTCGACGGCCCGCCCCCGGTCAACCGCTGGGAGCGGCGCGACCCGGTCGCCGCCGCCCGCCTGGCCCGCGCCCGTGCCGCGCTCAACGACCTGTCCATCGAGCACACCGTCCCCATCGAGAACCTGCTGGCCCCGGACGCGGTGCGGCGGCTGTGCTGGGACGGTCTGCGCGATTACTCCCGGCCCCGCGCCCCCGGGGAGTTGGCCGCCGAGATCGAGGGCTTCCTCGCCGCGAGCGGCGCCCGGCCGTGGCAGCGCGAACTCACCGTCGCCCCGCTGACCGCGGCCCTGACTCCCGAACAGCCCGAGGACTGAACAGCGCGGGTCAGTGTGCGCCCAGCCAGCCCGCGACGCGACGGGCGACTTCCGGAGATGTGAGGCCCAACTGCTGGAGTACCTCGTCGCGGGAGGCATGGTCCAGGAATTCCTGCGGCACACCGAGATCGCGGGTGGGCACGTCCAAGCCCGCCGCGCGCAGGGCCGCCGAGACGGCGGAGCCGATGCCGCCATGCAGACCGCTGTCCTCCAGGGTGACCACGAGGCGATAGTTCTCGGCGAGCTTGACGATGGAATCCGACACCGGGAGCACCCAGCGCGGATCGACGACCGTCACCGAGATGCCGTCGGCGGCCAGCAGGTCCGCCGCCTCGAGCGCGGTCCCGGCGAACGGGCCGACGGCGACGAGCAGCACATCACCGTGCTGGGTCTGCGCGGCTGATTCCGGGTCGGCCGGCCTCAGCACATCGATGTCCTCGAGCCGCTCGACGGCGACGATGTCCTCGCCGACACCGCCTTTCGGGAACCGCAGCACGGTCGGGCCGTCGGTGACGGCCAGTGCCTCGGCGAGTTCCTCGCGCAGGGTGGCGGCATCACGCGGCGCGGCGACCCGGATGCCGGGGATGATGCCGAGCACCGACAGATCCCACATGCCGTTGTGGCTGGCGCCGTCCGGACCGGTGATGCCTGCCCGATCGAGCACGACGGTGACCGGCTGCCGCAGCAGTGCCACATCCATCAGCAACTGGTCGAAGGCGCGGTTGAGGAAGGTCGAGTAGATCGCGACCACCGGGTGCATTCCGCCGAGGGCAAGGCCCGCCGCGGAGGTCATGGCGTGCTGCTCGGCGATGCCGACGTCGAACATGCGGTCGGGGAAGGCTTCACCGAACGCGGCCAAGCCGGTCGGTCCCGGCATGGCGGCGGTGATGGCGACGATGTCCTCGCGCAGGCGCGCGTGGCCGATCAGTTCCTCGGAGAACACCGAGGTCCAGCCGCGCGCCTTCTTCCCTGCCAGCGGGCGGCCGGTCAGCGGGTCGATCGGGTCGCAGGCGTGCATCTGGTCGGCGATGTTCTTCTCGGCGTGCTCGTAGCCGCGGCCTTTCTGGGTCACCGCGTGTACCACCACCGGGCCGCCGAAATCCTTGGCGCGGCGGAGCGCGGCTTCCACGGCGGCCACGTCGTGCCCGTCGACCGGGCCCACGTACTTGATGCCCAGATCGCTGAACAGCTCCTGCGGGCTCACCGCGTCCTTGATGCCCGCTTTCACCGCGTGCACCATCGAGTACGCCGACTCCCCCACCCGCGGGATGCTCTTGAGCAGCCGCTTACCCGCGTCGAGCGCGTGCTCGTAGGCGGGCTGGGTGCGCAGCGCGGTCAACCGGTCGGCCAGGCCGCCGATGGTGGGCGCGTACGAGCGGCCGTTGTCGTTGACCACGACGACCACCGAGCGGTCCTGTCCGGCGGCGATGTTGTTCAGCGCCTCCCAGCACATTCCGCCGGTGAGCGCCCCGTCACCGACGACCGCGACCACATGACGATCCTGCCCGCGCAGCGCGAAGGCCTTGGCCAAGCCGTCGGCGTAGGACAGCGCGGCCGAGGCGTGCGAGGACTCGACCCAGTCGTGCTCGCTCTCGGCGCGGCTCGGGTAGCCGGACAGCCCCCCGCGCTTGCGCAGATCGTCGAACTGGTCCTTGCGACCGGTCAAGATCTTGTGCACGTAGGCCTGATGGCCGGTGTCGAAGATCAACGGGTCGGCCGGTGAGTCGAACACCCGGTGCAGGGCGATGGTCAGTTCGACAACCCCGAGGTTCGGCCCCAGGTGCCCGCCGGTGGCCGCGACCTTGCGCACCAGGAACTCGCGGATCTCCTCCGCCAGCTCCGGTAGTTCGGCCACGTTCAGCCGGCGTACGTCTTCGGGTGAATCGACCCCGGAAAGCACTCCCACCTGAACTCGCTCCCTCCGGATTTCGCATCTGATCCGCTCAGTCTACGGAGCGTCGGCGGCGAACTTCGGCGACCTCGGTCCGCGGGGCGCGATCGCCGCGGGAAAACGCCTCGTCACCGCGGCGCGACGCACAGCGCGCGACGCCGAATGTGAGCCCTCGCACCACCGGTCGGCCGCGCTTTCGCGCCGTCGCGAGGGACTGGACCTACAGTGTGGACATGAGCAGCGACGGCTCGGCCCGGCACGAGGCCGCGACGGTGACCGTGTTCGGGCTGGGCCGGGTGCACGCCACACCGGACCTGCTCCGGCTGACCATCTCGGTGGAGTCGCGCGCCGACCGGGTCGCCACCGCCTACTCCCGTGCCGGGGAACGAGCGGCCGCGGTCACCGCGTCGCTGCGCGGCAACGGGGTCGACGACGTCGACATCGCCACCAGCGGGCTGATGGTGCGCACGGAGACGGTGTGGGGCGACAACAGGGAACGCATCGTGGGCTATACCGCGGGCACCGGCCTCACCGTCACGCTGCGCCGGATCGGCCCGACCGCCACGCCCGGCCCGGCCGCGATCATCGCCGCGGCCATCGACGCCGGTGGCGACGACGTGCGGCTGGGCGGGCTGGTCCGCACCGTCGCCGATCAGGAGGGCTTGTCGGCTCGCGCGCGCGACGCGGCCTGGGACGACGCACTGGCCAAGGCCGAGCGCTACGCGCGGCGCGCGGGCCGCACGCTGGGTCGGGTCGCCGAGATCACCGAGAGCATCGAAGCGGCGCCGCAGTTCGCGCCGAAGATCCGCGCGGTGGCGGCGATGGCCGAAACCGCGGGCAGCGCGCCGGTGCCGGTGGAACTCGGGGAATCGGAGATCACGGCGAGCGTGCGGGTCAGCTGGTACCTCGAGTGACACCCCCAGGGTGGACCTCCGCGCTCCGGCCGATGCGTCGACCGGCTCAGCGGGTCAGCAGGGCCACGCATTCGACGTGGTGCGTGGCCGGGAACGCGTCGAAGACCCGCAGGTCGGCGAGTTCGTAGCCGGCCCGTCCGTAGAGGCCGAGGTCACGGGCGAAGGCGGCGGGATCGCAGCCGATGTGCACGATCCGCTCGGGACCGGCCGCGGTCACCGCGGTCACCACGTCCTTGCCCGCGCCCGCTCGGGGCGGATCGAGGACGACCACTCGAGGCGTCTGCGCGATGTGCTCGGCGAGCCACCGCTCAACCCGGTCCGACCGCAGGTCGACCCACGGCTGATCGCGCAGCGCGGCCCGGCCGTCGGCAACCGCGGCGCGCGAGGACTCCACCGCCAGAACCGCGCCGCCGGGGCCCACCTGCTCGGCGAGCCGGGCCGCGAAGACCCCCGCGCCGCTGTAGAGATCCCAGGCACTGTCCCCGCCCGACAGCTCGGCCCACTGCCCGATCAGATCCGAATAGCACTGCGCCGCGTCGCGATGCGCCTGCCAGAAGCCGGTGGCCGACACTTCCCATCGCCGACCCGCGACATACTCGACCGCGCGGCCGGAGCCCTCGACGATCCGTTCCGCCCGGGGCGCGTGGGCGGCGGCGCGCCGAGCGGCGGCGGCACCACGCCGACCGGCTGGTCCGCGGCGCCCGCCGCCCCGATCGGTACGGCCACGGTGCTGCGGCGCGGCGGGGGCGAGTTCGACGATGTGGCGCAGACCGTCGCCATCGAGTGCGATGACCAGATCCGCACCCGGTGTCCACTGCTGTTCGGCGATGTCCGCCAGCATGCCGGGAACCGGTTGCGGGCAACGCAGGTCGGCGATCACCGCATCGCTGCGGTAGCGGTGGATACCGGCCCGGCCGGACGCGTCGACGGGCAGCCGCACCCGGGTGCGCCAGCCACCGGTGGCCTCGGCGGAGCGCTCGGAGATCGGCTCCACGGTCACCTCGCGGTCGAGTCCGCCGATACGTCGCAGCAGCTCACCGACGACCGAGGCCTTCAGTGCGCGCTGCGCGGCGGGAGTCGCGTACGCGAAGTCACAGCAGCCCGCGCCGCCCGGTCCGGAGACCGGGCACGTACTGGGCACCCGGTCGGCGGAGGACTCCAGGATCTCGATCGCGTCCGCGCGGCAGAATCCGCCGCCGGCATCCTCGGTGACCCGAGCAAGTACCACCTCCCCCGGCAGTCCGTGCCGAACGAAGACCACCCGGCCCTCGTGCCTGCCGACGCAGAACCCGCCGTGCCCGGGCGGTCCGAGCCGGATCTCGAAGGTCTGGCCCAGCCAGTCGCTCACCTGATCACTACCGTTCGCATCGTCTCCGCTGTTCCCCGTGCCGCTGCCGCGACCGGGTCAGCCGTGCTCCGCCTCACTGCTGATCCCCGCCGCGCCGCTGATCCCCGTAGCCGCGCCGGACCGAGCCCGGCGCGTTGACCACTCCGGGCTGTCTGGCGGAGGCCGACGAACTGAGCTGCCACGGGACGCTGGTCACCATGACGCCCGGCTCGAACAGCAGCCTGCCCTTGAGCCGCAGCGCGCTCTGGTTGTGCAGTACCTGCTCCCACCAGCGGCCCACCACGTATTCGGGAATGAAGACCGTCACCACGGTGCGCGGGGAGTCGCGGCGCACCCGCTTGACGTAATCGAGCACCGGCTTGGTGACCTCGCGGTACGGCGACTCGATCACCTTCAGGGGCACCGTGACCTCGCTGCGCTCCCATTCGCGCACCAGCGCCCTGGTGTCCTCGTCGTCGACGTTGACGGTGATCGCCTCCAGGGTGTCGGGGCGGGCGGCGCGCGCGTAGACCAGCGCCCGCCGAGTCGGCAGGTGCAGTTTGGAGACCAGCACGATCGCGTGCGACCGGCTGGGCAGCACGGGGTCCCATTCGTACTCGTCGAGTTCCTTGGCGACAGCGTCGTAGTGGCGCCGGATCATCTTCATCACCACGAAGACCACGACCATCAGCAGGATCGCGATCCAGGCTCCGGCGAAGAACTTCGTCACCAGCACGATGATCAGCACCGCGCCGGTGGCGGTCAGACCGACGGCATTGACCACCCGCGAACGCTTCATCCGGGCGCGATGCGACGGATCGGTCTCGGTGCGCAGGTGTCGCGTCCAGTGGCGCAGCATGCCGGTCTGGCTCAACACGAACGAGACGAACACCCCGACAATGTAGAGCTGGATCAGCTTGGTCACCTCGGCGCCGAAAGCGACAACGAACGCGATCGCCGCGCCGGAGAGGAACAGGATGCCGTTGCTGAAGGCCAGCCGGTCGCCACGGGTGTGCAACTGACGCGGCAGATAGCGGTCCTGGGCGAGGATCGAGCCGAGCACCGGGAAACCGTTGAACGCGGTGTTGGCCGCCAGCACCAGGATGAGCGCGGTGACGATGGTGACGAAGAAGAATCCGATGGGGAAGCCGTCGAACACCGTGCGGGCGAGCTGGGCGATGAGCGTCTTCTGGTGGTAGTCCTCGGGCGCTCCGGTCAGATGGCCGGTGTCGTGGGCGTAGACCACCCCGATCTTCTGCGCCAGTATCAGCATGCCCATCAGCATGGTGATCGCGAGGACGCCCAGCAGCAGCAGCGTGGTCGCGGCATTGCGGGACTTGGGTTTGCGGAAGGCGGGCACACCGTTGCTGATCGCCTCGACGCCGGTGAGCGCGGCGCAGCCGGAGGAGAACGAGCGCGCGATCAGGAACGCGAAGGCCAGTCCGTAGAGATGCTCCTCCTCGGCCTCCAATCCGAAACCGGCGGATTCGGCACGCAGCGGTTCGCCGAGCATGTAGGTCTGGATCAGGCCCCAGCCGAGCATCAGGAACATGCCGAACATGAAGGCGTAGGTGGGAATCGCGAACATGGTGCCGGATTCGCGTACCCCGCGCAGATTGAGCGCGGTCAGCACGGCGATGGCCACGACGGCGAACAGCACCTTGTGGGTGTCGACGAAAGGGATCGCCGAGCCGATGTTGGCGGCTGCCGACGAGATCGACACCGCCACGGTGAGCACATAGTCGACCAGCAGCGCGCTGCCCACCGTGAGCCCCGCGGTCGGGCCGATATTGGTGGTCGCCACTTCGTAGTCACCGCCGCCGGAGGGGTAGGCGTGCACGTTCTGCCGGTAGCTGGCGACCACGATCGCCATCACGAACGCGACCGCCAGACCCACCCACGGCGCGTAGAGGTAGGCCGACACGCCCGCGACGGACAGCATGAGGAGGATCTCCTCGGGCGCGTATGCCACCGAGGACAACGCGTCGGAGGCGAAGACCGGCAGCGCGATGCGCTTCGGCAGCAGAGTGCTCCCCAGCGAGTCGCTGCGAAAGGGCCTGCCCAGCAGCATGCGCTTGGCCGCTGTCGTCAACTTGGACACCGGAGCGAGCATAGATCCCCGGACACTTGCGCGCGCCGGGGGTGGGCGGATGCGCCGCGCACCGGGGTTTGGCGCTGATCACGGTGGGGAAACCGGCCCTCGGGCACTGGGCAGAGTAGGTTGTGAGCGCACTACCGCTCGCCCGGTCCCCGACGGACCGTCCACGGGCGGGCGGCGGTCGCGATATCGGCAGGAAACGAGGGGTTGTGCGGTGTTCGTAGTGGTCATGGGGTGCGGGCGGGTCGGCTCGTCGCTGGCGCGTGCCCTGGTGCGGGTCGGACACGAGGTCACCGTCATCGACCGGGACTCCAGCGCATTCCTGCGGCTCGGCGAGGATTTCGCCGGTCAGCGCGTGGTCGGCGTCGGCTTCGATCGTGACGTACTGACCCGGGCCGGACTCGGGCGCGCCGACGCCTTCGCGGCGGTCTCCTCCGGTGACAACTCCAACATCATCTCCGCGCGGGTCGCGCGGGAAACCTTCGGCGTCGAGCGCGTCGTCGCCCGCATCTACGACGCCAAACGCGCCGCCGTCTACGAACGCCTCGGCATCCCCACCATCGCCACCGTGCCGTGGACCACCGACCGGTTCCTGCGCACGATCATCGGCGACACCGGAACCACCACCTGGCGCGAGCCCACCGGCACCGTCGCGGTCACTCAGCTCGCGCTGCACGAGGACTGGTTCGGCCGCACCGTGCAGGACCTGGAGCGGGCGGTCGGCGGCCGGGTGTCGTTCGTGCTGAGATTCGGACAAGCGCTGCTGCCCGAGGGCAAGACCATCGTGCAGGCCGATGACATCGTGTATGTGGCGGTACCTTCCGGCCTGGTCGGCGAGGCCGTCGCGCTGGCGGCCGAGCGCCCCGTGAAAGAGGACTGATCATGAAGGTGGCCATCGCCGGCGCGGGCGCTGTCGGGCGTTCGATCGCCAGGGAACTGTTGCGTGGCGGGCATCGGGTGATGCTGCTGGAGCGCCAGCTCGACCACATCGACCACCAGGCCATTCCGGACGCGGTCTGGGTGCATGCCGACGCATGCGAACTCGCGCTGCTCGAGGACGCCGAGCTGGAAACCTACGAAGTGGTCATCGCGGCTACCGGCGACGACAAGGTGAACCTGGTGCACAGCCTGCTGGCCAAGACCGAGTTCGGTGTGCGGCGGGTGGTGGCGCGGGTCAACGATCCGCGCAACGAGTGGCTGTTCGATTCGGCGTGGGGCGTGGACGTGGCCGTGTCGACCCCGCGGCTGCTCGCCTCGCTGGTGGAGGAAGCGGTCTCGGTGGGTGATCTGGTGCGCCTGATGACGCTGCGTCAGGGGCAGGCCAACCTGGTGGAGATCACCCTGCCCAGCGACACCGCGCTCGCTGGCAAGCCGGTTCGGGCGCTGACCTTGCCGCGCGATGCCGCGCTGGTGACGATTCTGCGTGGCGGCCGGGTCATCGTGCCGCAGGCCGACGACCCGTTCGAGGGCGAGGACGAGCTGTTGTTCGTGACCTCGGTGGAGGCCGAGGAGGATCTGCGCGTGGCGCTGGCCGACCACGGCATCAGGCCGTAACACCCCGATACGGCTGCTGCCAGGCCGGTCCCCGTCACGCGGCGGTCTCGAACTGGGCGCGCAGCTTGTTGAGCGCCCGGTGCTGCATGACCCGGACGACTCCGGGACTTGTGCCGATGGCCTCGGCCGTCTGAGCGGCCGACCAGCCGAGCACGATGCGCATGACCAGCACCTCCCGATGGGCGGGCGCCAGCACCTTCATCAGTTCCCTGGTCGCGGCGCGGCGCTCGAAGGCCAGCGCCCACTCCTCCGGGCCCGCCTCGGTGGACGGGGTGTCGGGCACGTCGGCCACCGGGTAGGTCGGATGCACCTGCGAGCGACGGAAGGCGTCGGCGACCTTGTTGGCGGCGATGCCGTAGACGAAGGCCAGGAAGGACTTGCCCTGGTCCTGGTAGCGCGGCATCGCCTTGACCGTCGCCATCAGCACCTCCTGCACCACGTCGTCGGCGGTGACCTGCAGATGCGCGGTGTTGCCCAGCTTCGCGCCGCAGTAGCGGCGCACCAGCGGGTGGATGGTGCGCAGGATGTCGGAGATCGCGCGCTGATCACCCGCGGCGGCCGGGCCGATCAGCTTCTCCACCTCGGCGGCCACCCGGCGGCTCTCGGTGAGAGCGGGCCCAGCCGCGGCGTGGGTGTGGTTCCTGGTGCGGGTCTGCTTCTCGATAGCCATCGGTGCGGTCCAATCTCGGGAGATCGTTCACGTTTTTCGTATGACGATCGTCCGGTGAAAAGGACTCACCGACCAGACACCCCAGGGTGGGTACCAACCCACCTCTGCGGTGTCCTCGCGCACCCCAGGCCCTTCGAAAACGCTGCGACGACGCGAGATTCGAGACGCCCCGAGGGGCGGGCTACGCGCCGGAGCGCACCGGCAGATGGCCGGCCCGGCGCACGGCCCAGATGGTGACGCCGAACGCGACCGCCGTCAGCGGCCAGCCCATGCCGATCCGGGCGGCGGCCAGCCAGCCCGTCTGGTCGGAGTCGTAGAGCTCGGACTGCACCAGGTACCTCGCGCCGAACACCAGCGCCCAGATGGCGGTCGCGAAGTCGTAGAGCCGCACCAGGGCGCGGTCGGAGCGCCACACCGAGCCGTGGCCGTTCAGCGCACCCCAGATCACCCCGACCAGCGGTCTGCGTACCAGGATCGACAGCACGAACCCGGCCGCGTAGACCAGACTGGTGTAGATGCCGAACAGGAAATACCCCTTGGCCTCACCCATCCGCCAGGCGATAAACGCGCAGATACCGACGCCGACGAAGCCGGATACGGCGGGCTGGATCGGACTGCGGCGGATCAGCCGCCAGACCAGAATCGCCGCGGCCACGCCGAGCGCCGCCCAGATCGCGGCGGTGAGCCCGAAGAAGCTGTTGACGGGGACGAAGACCACGACCGGGACCGTCGAGTAGATCAGGCCGCTGAAGCCGCCCATCTGCTCGAGCAGGGTCTGCTCGGTGCGCGGGGCCTCGGCGGCCTCGGTGTCGGGGGACGTCCCCTGTTCGGGTGCGGTGGCTCGCACCGGGGCGTCGAAGTGAGCGCCGTTGTCGTGGCTGGATGGCATACGTGTCAGCTGTTCCCGCGCAATTCGTAGTAGGGGTTGAAGATCACCTTGCGTCCGTCGCGTTCGCCGATGCGGCCGCGCACCAGCAGGCGACGTCCCGGCTCGATGCCGGGAATCCGGCGGCGGCCGATCCAGACCAGAGCGATCGCGTCGGTGCCGTCGAAGAACTCCGCCTGCACACTGGCGCCCGCCGACTTGGAACATGCTTCCACACTGCGGAGCCGACCGAGCATGGTGACTTCCTCACCACGACGGCAGTCCACCACCCGGCACGCGCCCGACGCGTCGGCTGTCTCGGCGAGTTCTTCTGCGTCGAGTTGATCGATGTCCTCGGTCAACCGCCGGCTCAGGCGTCGGAAGTAACTCGAGGCTGCGGATGGCATGGCAAGCACTCCTGCTCTCGGTCGTACACCGCCACTGTAGATCCCCCGCGGCACCCCCGCTACGCTCGACCCGATGTTCCACTCACCACACCCGGCTGCCGCACGACCATCCGTGCTTCCGTGCGTGGTCGCACTGCCCGGGACCGGCTCCGATGCCGATTTCGCCCGGCGCGCGTTCGGGTCCGCGGCCGACGAGCGCGGGCTGCGCTTCCGCGCGGTGGAGCCCGATCCCCGGGACGTGGTGGCGAGTTATCGCGCGGCGCTGGACGAAGCGGCCGACAACGGTCCGGTGCTCGTCGCCGGGATTTCGCTAGGCGCGGCGGTGGCCGTGGAGTGGGCTGCCGCCAGATCACGGCGGGCTGTCGCCGGCCCCGAGGCGATCGCCGGGGTGGTGGCGGCGCTGCCCGCCTGGACCGGGGCGGACACCGCCGGATGTCCGGCGGCGCTGTCCGCGGCGTATACCGCCGCGCGCCTGCGTGCCGATGGGCTCGAGGCAGTGATCGAGCAGATGCGCGCGAGCAGCCCGGATTGGCTCGGCGCGGCACTGGCCCAGTCGTGGCGTGCGCAGTGGCCGTGGCTGCCCGGCGCGCTGGAGGAGGCCGCGGCCTATGCGTGGCCCGATGCCGAGCAGTTGGCGGCGCTGAACGTGCCGGTCTCGGTGATCGCCACGACCGACGATCCGGTCCACCCGCTCGCGGTCGGTCGGCGATGGGCGGCGCTGATCCCCGGCGCGACGCTCGACTGCCTCACCCTCGACGAGCTGGGCGCCGATCCCCCCGTGCTCGGGCACCTTGGATTCGCCGCCCTGTCACGGGTGCTGCCGCCGATCCGCACGCCCGCATCCGAGCCGGCACCGGTCGGCTGACCCCGCACCGGACCGCCGCCCCCCTATCGCTCCGACGCAGAACCTGCCCCGAGGCCCATCGGCGGAGCGGGTTCGGATGAGCCGACGATCAGTTCAGGCCGAGCTGCTGCATGGCCGAGCCACCTGTTCCACGCCGGGGCTCCTGGGGCACCGGCTGCGGCGTCGGCACCGGCTGCGGCTGCGGGGCGGCCTGCTGCTGTTGTGCCTGCACCTGGGCCTGGTGGGCGGCGGCGAGCTGCTCGGCCAGCTGCGCGGGCAACACCACCGGCAGCGGATCGCGCACGGGCAACGGATCGGTCCCGCGCCGCACCACGGTCTCGGCCATGATCGCGCGCGCGGCGGCGACAAGAGGCAGCCCGTCCGCTGCGGCGCCCGGCGGGCCCGCCGCGACCAACCGCACCATCCAGCGGTAGCCGTCGACGCCGATGAACCGCAGATCCGCGGTCGCGGTCGCGGCGTGCAGTTCCCGACCCCACGGGCCGGTTTCCACCGAGACCTGCGCGCCGTCCTTGCGCAACGACTCGGCCAGGTCGGCGGCGACCGTGCGCCACTGACCGGGCGACTTCGGTGCCGCGTAGGCGGCGACGGTGATCCGTCCGTGCTCGGTGGCCAGGTGCACGGCCTGCGGCGCGCCCTCGGGGGTCATCTCCACCTGCAGCTGACCGCCGGGCGGGACCGGCAGGATCACCGAGCCGAGATCGAGGCGCTGATCGGCGACATTGTCCAGCAATTCGGCGACATCGTCGTAGTCGTAGGGACCGGTGCGCTGTTCGTCCGGTGCGGTCGCGGCCGTGGTGCGGTCGTAGTCGGCGTCCTCGTAGTCGCCCGCGTACTCGGCGTCGTACTCGTCGTCGTACTCGGCGTCGAGGTAACCGTCGTCGCTGTACTCGTCCTCGCCGTATCTGTCGCTGTCGCGCTTCTTCTTACCGAAAAGTCCCATGTCACCCCTCCTGACCGGCGCGCGCCATATGCGCCGCGCCCGGCGTCAAGCTCGCATGTCCACCGCTGGAGCCGTAACCGCCGGCACCACGGGGCGTGTCGTCGAGCTCGTCGACCTCGACGAAATCCACCAGTTCCACGCGCTGGACGAGCAGTTGCGCGATGCGGTCACCCCGGCGCAGCTCGATCGACTCGCGAGGATCGTGATTGATCAAGCAGACTTTGATCTCCCCGCGATAGCCGGCATCGACGGTGCCCGGAGTGTTCACCACCGACAGGCCGGTCTTGGCGGCCAGCCCGGAACGGGGATGGATCAGCCCCACCGTGCCGATCGGCAGGGCCACGGCGATGCCTGTGCCCACCAGCACGCGCTCACCCGGCTCCAGCACGACGTCCTGGGTGGTGCACAGATCCACCCCGGCGTCACCGGGATGGGCGCGGGAAGGTACCGGGATACCCGGATCCAATCGCCGCAGCGGTATCGCTGAAAGTGCGCTCACATCGGACGAGCCTACGCGCACCTGAGCGGCGCGCAGCGGTGACGGTGACTTACTGTGGAAATGTGTCGGACCAGCCCAACCCGTCGTCGACCGAGCCTCGCGACAGCACCGTGACCGCCTACCGAGAGCGCCTCTGGGTGCCCTGGTGGTGGTGGCCGATCGGCTTCGGCGTCACCGCACTGCTGGCCGCCGAGATCCAGATGGCCATCGGCGGTTCGTACGGCTGGCTGCCCTACCTGCTGCTGTTCCCGCTACCGGTGTGGGTGCTGGCGTGGTTGAGCAGGCACAGCGTGCAGGTGACCACGGACGCGTCGGGAACACCGGAACTGCACGTCGGTCGTGCCCACCTGCCGGTGAGCTTCGTCTCGCGGGCCGCGGTCGTGGCGCCCAGCGCGAAGAGCGCGGCGCTGGGCCGTCAGCTCGACCCGGCCGCCTACGTCCAGCACCGTCCCTGGGTGGGACCGATGGTGCTGCTCGTACTCGACGATCCGGACGACCCGACGCCCTATTGGCTGGTCAGTACGCGCGAACCCGGACAGGTTCTGGCCGCGCTCGGACTACCGAGCGCGGGGTGAGAATCTCCCGCTCGATCCGGCCGTGGGCCGGCCGAACTGTCGGCGACGCCGGCGGTCAGGCGGCGCAATCCATGCAGATCATCTGACCGCCCGCCTCGCTGGCGAGCCTGCTGCGGTGGTGCACCAGGAAGCAGCTGGAACAGGTGAACTCGTCGGCCTGCTTGGGGACCACCCGGACCGAGAGAACTTCCTCGGACAGGTCTGCGCCGGGAAGCTCGAACGACTCCGCGGTATCGGATTCGTCGATATCCACGACGGCGGACTGTGCCTCGTTGCGACGAGCCTTCAGCTCCTCCAGCGAATCCTCCGACACATCGTCGGATTCGGTACGCCTCGGTGCGTCATAGTCGGTTGCCATGTCGTCTTCCCCTCGTCCTTACTCCGTATATCCCGGACCGGCAGAGCCCACGCGGCGATTCCTACCCGGAACCGAACGTGAACCCGCACCGCCCCGCCGGTGGTGCACATCACAAGTGCTCCGCCTCGCGCATCAGGACAGATCCGACGGACCCATACCCGATTGCGCTCGGTAAACGCAGGACATGCCCTACTTGTTCCCGCGACCGACCACCGAATTGTCCGCCGATGTTTCGATCTGGGCCGCCAGACAATAGCGGACCCGTGGACAAAAGTCGCAATCAAAACACACCGATGGCGAAACCGATCGGGAATCGACATCGAGCCGGCGACGCATCGAGACCAACCGCCGCCTCCGGTCACACTTTTCGTAGAGTGTGCTGGTGGTTTCACTGATCACCGAAGGCAGCGCGACCGATCCCCAGGGTCGCCTCTATCCTCGGCGTCGCCCGCGCGCGTGGCTCATCATGCTCGGCGTTCTCGCATTGATCTGCTCGATCGTCTGGATCAAGGCGCTGACCACCGAGAACACCGACACCACGGCGATGGCGTGCAACTCGCCGAGCCCGGCCACCGAGCCAGGCGCCGAAGCCGCGCCCGCGCTCGGGCAGCGGGTCGGCGCATCGTGGCTGCAGGACGTCGAACCCGCGGCGCTCGCCCAGTCCAGAGTGCGTGTACTCAATGCCAACAACCAGCGCGGCCAAGCCGCGCACGTGGCATCGCGCCTCGGTGATCTGGGGTTCGCGAGTACCCCGGACACCCAATACGGTAACGATCCGATCTACACCAACGGCGACCTGGAATGCACCGGCCAGATCCGCTTCGGAGTGAACGGCAGGCCCGCCGCCGCCTCGGTGCAGCTCGTCGCCCCGTGCGCGGAACTGATTCAGGATCAGCGTGAGGACGACACGGTCGATCTGGTGCTCGGCTCGCTGTTCCGAGACGTGCAACCCAACAACGATGCCGAAGAGGTGTTGCGTTCGCTCAAGAACCCGGCCCCGGGCGACAGCCCGAAGATCGACATCGACCTGCTGGCGGCCGCACGCACCGCACGCTGCTGAACGCTCATGCCCGCGAGGCCACGCTCCGCTGGGGAGCGTGGCCTCGACGTCTGTCCGGGGCCGTTCGGTCTACTCGTCCGGAATCGGCTCGGTGGCGCCCGCCGCTGCCAGCAGTGCCGCGAGTCCGGTGGCGACACCCGGTGCCGCGGCGACCACCAGATCGCCCTGCGCACCGGTGTGCGAGGCGGGCGGCAGCGTGAGCAGTGCGCCTGCTTCGGCGGCGATGAGCGCGCCCGCACCCCAGTCCCACGGGTTGAGCCCGTGCTCGAAGTAGGCGTCCACACGTCCGGCGGCCACATGGCACAGATCGAGCGCGGCCGCGCCGAACCTGCGGATGTCGCGGATCTGCGGCAGAACCCGGCCGATGATCTCGGCCTGGCGGGTCCGTCTGCTGCGCCCATAGGCGAACCCGGTCGCGACCAGCGCGAGTTCCAGATCGGCGGCCTGCGAGCAGCTCAGGTGCTCGACCCTCCCGTCGGCGGATGTCGCGGTCGCGCCCGCCCCCAGGCCGGCGCTGTAGGTCACTTCGTGCGCTACATCGACCACCGCGCCCGCCACCGGACGACCGCCGCGCATGGCCGCGACCGAGACGGCGTATCCGGGCACGCCGTAGAGGAAGTTCACCGTCCCGTCGATGGGGTCGACCACCCAAGCCACCGCGTCGTCGCCGACGCCGAGGCTGCCGCCGCCTTCCTCGCCGAGGATCGCCTCGCCGGGGCGCTGGGTGGCGAGCAGTTCGCGGATCAACTCCTCGGACTCGGTGTCGACGATCGTCACCGGATCGGTCGCGTGCGACTTGGTCCGGACGGAGTCGGAGCCCTCGCCGGTTCCCGCGCCGAACACCTCCGGGCGGCGAGCCCGGACGTGGGCGGCGGCGCGTTCGGCGAGCGCGACCGCGGTGCGGCGCAGGTCCGCGACGGTCTCGGGAGATTCGGCGACGGCTTCGGTGGCAGATCTTGTCGAGTGCGGCACGCCTCCATCGCTACCACAGATCCGGACGACGGGGCGGCCTCCACCCGGCGCCGGGCGGGGCCGCGGCCCGCATTGCCCGTGCGGTCGGACACCCGGTGGCACGATCGGACATAATCGCCTGTCATCACAGGAGTCGGCTACGCAGAACGAGGGGTTGTCATGTCCGCTCGGGGGCACGCATTCGGTATCGATATCGGCGGCAGCGGCGTGAAGGGCGCCGCGGTCGACCTGGCCACCGGCAAGCTGGTCCACGAACGGATCAAGATCGCCACGCCACGCCCGGCGACCCCCGAAGCGGTCGCGGCGACAACCGCTCGCCTCGTGGCCGAGGCGGGCTGGGACGGGCCGGTGGGGATCACCATGCCCGCGGTGGTTCTCGGCGGTGTCACCCGCACCGCCGCCAACATCGACAAGAGCTGGATCGGCGCCGACGCGCGGACACTGTTCTCCACCGCGCTCGGCGGGCGCGAGGTCACCGTGCTCAACGACGCCGACGCGGCCGGACTCGCCGAGGATCGTCACGGAGCGGCAGCGGATTACAGCGGACTGGTCCTGGTGCTCACCTTCGGCACCGGTATCGGCTCGGCCCTGCTCTACAACGGCACCCTGGTGCCCAACTCGGAGCTCGGGCACCTCGAGATCGGCGGCATGGAGGCCGAGCACCGGGCCGCCGCCTCGGTGAAGGACCGGCGCGGACTCAGCTATGAACAGTGGGCCGTCGAGGTCTCCACCGTGCTCTCCGGCCTGGAGGACCTGTTCTGGCCGAACGTGATCGTCGCGGGCGGCGGCATCAGCCGTGACGCCGATCGCTGGATTCCCTTGCTCACCAACCGGACTCCGGTGGTCGCGGCGCGCCTGCGCAACACCGCGGGAATCGTCGGCGCGGCGATGGCCGTCGAGACCCATCTGGTGCCGTGACCTGGGCGCACCGAAACGGCCCGACAGGTGACCGGCGCGCGGGAAGGCGGCATCGTGCCATGAGTACCCTGGTCGGATAGTTACAATGGAACATGCCCGGCGGAGAGCCGGAGCCCGACCGGCCTTCCGCCGGTGAAACCCGACAGACCGCTCCGCCGGAACACAACTCTGGCGTGACGCCGCACGAGACCGTCACGAAAGGGCGTACGTGGTAGCCACGACCCGTCAGACCGCCGGTTCGGCCGACGCCGACTCCGAAGAACCCACAGCAGCTCGGCCGGTCCGCAAGGCTGCCGCCAAGAAGGCACCGGCCAAGAAGGTCGCTGCCAAGAAGGCGCCCGCCAAGAAGGCCGCGAATGCGGGGAAGGCCGCTGCCAAGAAGGCGCCTGCGAAGAAGGCCACCACCAAGAAGGCCGGAGCCGAGGGTGAGCCCGGCGCCGACGAGCCGCTCGACGACGAAGCCATCGACCTCGCCGATCTCGACGACATCGAGGTGGACGAGACCGACCTCGCCGATGAGGGCGAGCTGGTCGAGGCCACCGAAGAAGCGGCCGAGGAAGGAGCCGACGAGCCCACCGCCGCCGACAAGGCCTCCGGCGACTTCGTCTGGGACGAGGAGGAATCCGAGGCCCTGCGCCAGGCCCGCAAAGACGCCGAGCTCACCGCCTCGGCCGACTCGGTGCGCGCCTACCTCAAGCAGATCGGCAAGGTCGCCCTGCTCAACGCCGAGGAGGAGGTCGAGCTCGCCAAGCGCATCGAGGCGGGCCTCTACGCGGCGGAGAAGATGCGCGAGTTCGCCGAGACGGGCGAGAAGCTGCCGGTCGCTATGCGCCGCGACTTCAACTGGATCGTCCGTGACGGCAACCGCGCCAAGAACCACCTGCTCGAGGCCAACCTGCGTCTGGTCGTCTCGCTGGCCAAGCGCTACACCGGCCGCGGCATGGCCTTCCTCGACCTCATCCAGGAAGGCAACCTCGGTCTGATCCGCGCGGTCGAGAAGTTCGACTACACCAAGGGCTACAAGTTCTCGACGTACGCCACCTGGTGGATCCGGCAGGCGATCACCCGAGCCATGGCCGATCAGGCCCGCACCATCCGTATCCCGGTGCACATGGTCGAGGTCATCAACAAGCTCGGTCGCATCCAGCGCGAGCTGCTCCAGGATCTCGGCCGCGAGCCGACTCCGGAGGAGTTGGCCAAGGAAATGGACATCACCCCGGAGAAGGTCCTCGAGATCCAGCAGTACGCGCGCGAGCCCATCTCGCTGGATCAGACCATCGGCGACGAAGGCGACAGCCAGCTCGGCGATTTCATCGAGGATTCCGAGGCCGTCGTCGCGGTCGACGCCGTGAGCTTCACCCTGCTGCAGGATCAGCTGCAGTCGGTACTCGAGACGCTGTCCGAGCGTGAGGCGGGCGTGGTGCGCCTGCGTTTCGGCCTCACCGACGGTCAGCCGCGGACCCTCGACGAGATCGGTCAGGTCTACGGTGTGACCCGCGAGCGTATCCGGCAGATCGAATCCAAGACGATGAGCAAGTTGCGGCACCCGAGCCGCTCCCAGGTGCTGCGCGACTACTTGGACTAGTACCGACTAGCACTCGGCCCGGTTCTCGGCAACGCTACGACGCCCGGCGGTCACCACCGCCGGGCGTCGTCTCTTCCCTGGTTCGCCCGCGGACCTGCGCGTCGAACAGAAGAGCGCCCCGGTCAAACGTGATCGAGACCACTTGTTGTTGCCACACTTTCGCTGCCCGGTCCACGCTCGCCTGACGTACAGTCTGTCGCAATCATTCGTCATCGCCGGGTGTCTCGGCCCGGCTCTGGGGTTTTACACGTGCTCGACATTCACCACTTCAGTTACGGCTGGTTGACGCCCCTGCTGGCCTACGTCATGTCCTTCACCGGGTCGTTACTGGGACTGCAGTGCGCCATGCGGGCGCGCTCCGGTAACAGCAGGCCGCTCTGGCTCACCCTGTCCGCGCTGTCGATCGGCGGGGCGGGAATCTGGGTCATGCATTTCATCGCCATGCTCGGCTTCTCGATCCAGGGAGCCGAAGTCCGCTACGACGTGCCGCTCACTCTGCTCAGCGCGGTGTGCGCGATCGCGCCCAGCGGGCTCGGGCTGTTTCTGGTGATGCGCCCGCGACCGACGGTGGCGATGGTGGCCGGTGGCGGCGCGGCGATCGGAATCGGCATAGCCGCCATGCATTACGTCGGCATGGCCGCCCTGCGGACCAACGCGACGATCGAGATCCAGCCGTTGCTGGTGGTGCTCTCGGTGCTGCTCGCGATCGCCGCGGCAGGCGGCGCGCTGTGGTTCGCGGTACGCGTGGAGGGACTGCTGAGTACCGTCGGTGCGGCAGCGATCATGGCACTGGCCGCCTCCGGGATGCATTACACCGGGATGGCGGGCCTCGAGGCGCACACCGGGCACCGGCACGGCCCACCCGAGGGCGCCGGCGCGATGCAGTTGCTGGTGCCGTTGATCGTCGGAATCAGCATTGTCACCATGCTCCTGCTCATCACCGTGAGCCTGACCTCGATCGAGCGTGCCGTCGATCTGCCGCCACTGGAACCGGTGCAAGTGCGGCCCGCCGCGGACGATTTCGCCACCGGTCCGCTACCCGTCGTCCGTCCGGGCCACCGCGCCGGATCGCCGGCCGTTCCGGCATCTCCCGGGGTGACCGCCGGCCGCCCAGGGGCCGTGCCCGCGGCAGCGGGGACGCCCACAGGGCATCGCTCGCCGCCCGCGCATCGGATGCCGGAGCCCGTCGCGCTCCCGGCGTCCGAGCCCGCGCCGCGGCGGCAGGATCCGAATCAGAGCCGGCCGAACCGAGGGAAGTCCGCACCGCAACCGGTCGCCGCCGCCCAGACCTCCGGGACGCAGTACTGGCCGACGACCGACGACATCCGCAGGCGCGGCAAATCCTGAGCACCGCCGCGGCAATCGGCACGTATGCCGCACGGTTCCGCTCGACGGCCCCGTCTCAGCGGCCGGAGTCGTGCTCGGCAAGCGCGGGGAACGTTCCGTCCGGACCGGGGTGGAAGTCCGTCACCGCGGTCACCGCTTCCAGCGGCAGCGCGCCGTAGAGATGCGGAAAGAGCATGGCGTCGGGGTCGCCGGGCACGCCCGGTTCCCAGCGGATGGGGGCGCCGACCTCGCGGGCGTCGACATGGAGCAGGATCAGGTCGCGGCGGCCTCGGAACAGACGGTTCGCAGGCAGGTGCACCTGCGCCGGAGTCGACAGATGCACGAACCCCGATTCCGCCAGCGAGGGCGGTCGGTACTCTCCCGCCTCCAGCGCGGCCGTCCAGTCGCCGCGGGTGCAGAGGTGGAAAAGCAGGTGAGTGTCCGCGCGCACGGATTCGTCTCCCATCGAGCCGCAGTGACGGGCGCCCGGACGGTACCGGGAGCATCACACAAGCTTCACACAGGAACAGGAAGCGACTTCACCGGTCACGACTCGGGTCGGTGGGGAGAGAAAGGTGTGCCGGACAGTTCCACCGGCATACCGTCGACCGTCACACCTCCCTGGTGTCGGGGTCGACGATCAGACCGGAGGCCATCACCCGCCGATCCGGCCGAACGCGAGCGCCGGTCGAGAAGAACGTCAGTCGACGTGTTCGACCGGCAGGCCCAGGGTGATCCAGTCGTGGAGGCCGCCCCGGTAATACGCGAGCGCGGCGGCGGGGTGGCCCGCGTCGATCAGCTCCCGGATGGCCGCGGGTGACTGCGGGCACTGGGGGCCGTTGCAGAAGACCACGGTCGTGCCCGCCGGGTCCAGCTCACCACGGCGCTCGACGATCTCGCCGTGGGGGAGGTTGATCGCCCCGGGCAGGCTCACACCGCCGCGCGAGTCGGGGACGCGGGTGTCCACCAACCGGGCGCCCGCGCGGACCAGGTCGATGACCTCCAGTTCGCCGACGGTGGGAACTCCGGCGGCGCACTGCAGCGGTTGCAGCTCACCCCAGGTGGTCTCGACCGCGACCAGGTCGGCTTCACCTTCGATCGGACGGGGAACGTTCTGCGGGTCTCCGGTGCGGGTGCGAGGCGCCCTGGACATCGATGCGTTGTCGTTCGCCATGACAGCGAGCCTATCTCCGGTCGGCCGAAGCGCATGAGAGCACCGAACGCCCGTCTGCCGAGCAGACGGGCGTTCGTGCCGAGGGGGATCAGCGGAAGAGCGAACGCAGCGTCGTGGCCGGGCCCTGGGAACGGGCGGCCTCCGGTCCGCAGCTGCACTGCTGCGCGGGGGGCACGGAACGCATGACGGCGTCGACATGCTGTCCGCAGCCGCCCCAGCCGGTCTTTCCACATTTCGGGCATGCGACGGGGTAACACATGGGGTCCTCCTGGAATCGGTGACAACGATGGGTGGCGCACCGCGGACAGGCGTCCGCGGCGGCCTTCTGCACAGCTGTTCGGGTTACGCGGGGACGTGCGCCTCCGCCCAGGCGTTGTAGCCGCCGATCAGATCGGAGACGTTCTCGAAGCCCTGGGCCCGTAGCAGCGAGGCGGCCACGCTCGAGCGCCATCCGCCCGCGCAGTGCACGACGATCGGCTTGCCGGTGGGCACATGCTCGAGGCGAGTCCGCAACTGCGCCAGGGGGATCGGCACGGCCCCCGGAATGACGCCGAATTCGCGCTCGCCGGGATTGCGGATGTCGACCAGCGTCACCGCGTCCGCGGCCAGCATGTGGTCGAGTTGCTCGATGGAGGTACGCGGTGCGGGCTCGACCAGCTCGGACAGCTCGGCCGGGAACACACCGTCGTGGCCGACGTTCAGATATCCGATCGCGTTGTCCGACCCGATCCGCGCCAGCCGCATCGCCGCGTCCTGCTCTTCACCGGGATAGGTGATCAGCACGATGCGTTCGCCCACCTCGGCGACCATGCCGCCGGTCTCGGCGAATCGGCCGTCGAAACCGACGTTGACCGAGCCGCGCAGGTGCCCGGCGGCGAAGTCGTCCACGCTGCGGGCGTCGAGCACCCGGGTGCCCGCGGCGAGTTCGTCGCGCACCTGCGCCGCAGCGATCTCCGGGATGGTGCGGGCCTGATCGAGCAGCGGTCGGACCGCCTTGTTCAACCCGGCGTCGACGGAGAAGTACGAGGGGGCGGCGGGCTGGTTTTCGGTGACCAATGCCACGAACTGCTGCTCGGTCATCGGCTGCACCGACGGATTGGTCGTCCGCTGTTCCCCGATGGTCGAGGTCAGTTCGGTCGACAGATTCTTGCCGCACGAGGACCCCGCGCCGTGGGCGGGCATGACGACCACCGGATCGGGCAGAGTCAGCAACTTCTGGTGCACCGTGTGGTACATCGCCCGCGCGAGATCCTCGGTGGACGAATCGCCCAGGTTGACCAGGTCCGGCCGACCGACATCGCCGATGAACAGCGAGTCGCCGGTGAGCACCGCGGTCGGGGTCGCGCCCGGATGCTCACGCACCAGCACCGAGATCGATTCCCAGGTGTGCCCCGGAGTGGACAAGATCTCGAGATCGACCTCGCCGAGGGACAGGTGTTCGCCGTCGCGCAGGCGGCGGATCGGGTAGTCCGCCTCGGCGGCCTCCCCGAAGCCGATCCATGCCCCGGTCGCCTCGAGCAGTTCCAGATGGCCCGAGACGAAATCCGCGTGGAAGTGCGTGTTGATGACGCCTTCGATGGTCAGGCCATGCGCGGCCGCATCGTCGAGGTACTCGGTGACGTCCCGGCGAGGATCGACCACCACCGCTCGCCCGGTGCTCTCGTCGCCGATCAGGTACGACGCGTGCGACAGGCACTCGATGTAGTACTGCTCGAGAATCATGCGTTCCTCCCGTGAGGCGAGCCGGATGTGTTTCCGGGGATGTGGACAGGATGCCATATACCCCCTAGGGTATGTCAAATACCCCCCTGGGTATTCCTTCCGATGATCTGTCACCTTCACCGAGGAGCTATGCCATGAAGGAAATCGACACCGTGGCCTTCGCCCGCGCCTGGGAATCCGGCGCCGCCGTGCTGGATGTGCGCGAAGACTTCGAATACGCCCAGGCACACGTCCCGCGGACGGTGTGGATTCCGCTCGGCCAGTTGGCCGAGCGTCTGGCAGACGTGCCCAGCGGCGAGATCGTGTACGTGATCTGCGCGAGCGGCAATCGCAGTAAGCAGGGAGCGCGGATTCTCGAATCCGCGGGCCGCACGGCCGTCTCGGTCGCCGGCGGCACCGCCGCGTGGCTGCTCGCGGGCCACCCCGTCGAACGCGGCCTCACCGCCGTCGGCGACAGGAGCTGACCGTGATCGCGCTGACAGTCGCACTGGCGGTCGTGGTCGGCATCACCCTCGGCCTGCTCGGCGGCGGAGGATCCATCCTGACCGTCCCGTTGCTCGCCTACGTCGCCGGCATGGACGCCAAGGAGGCGATCGCCACCTCACTGCTCGTCGTCGGCGTGACCAGCGCGGTCGGCGCGATCTCCCATGCACGGGCGGGGCGAGTCCAGTGGCGCACCGGCATCCTGTTCGGTCTCGCCGGAATGGCGGGCGCCTATGTGGGCGGCCTGCTCTCCCGGTTCGTCCCCGGCGGCATCCTGCTGCTCGCCTTCGCCGCGATGATGATCGCCACCGCGATCGCCATGCTGCGCGGCCGTAGGAACACGGTCGGCGCCGCCGAAGCGCCACACGCCATGCCGGTGGGCAAGATCCTGCTCGAGGGCGCGGTCGTCGGCCTGGTGACCGGCCTGGTCGGCGCGGGCGGCGGGTTCCTCGTGGTCCCTGCCCTGGCACTGCTGGGCGGACTGCCCATGCCGGTAGCCGTCGGGACGTCGCTCATCGTCATCGCCATGAAGTCCTTCGCCGGCCTGGGCGGGTACCTGTCCGCGGTGCAGATCGACTGGCGCCTCGCGGCGATGGTCACCGGGGCGGCCGTGGTCGGCAGCCTGATCGGCGGCCGATTGACCGCGGTGGTCGATCCGGACGCACTGCGCAAGGGCTTCGGCTGGTTCGTCCTGGCCATGTCCTCGGTCATCCTGGCCCAGGAACTCCACCCGGCGGTCGGCGTGGCCGCGGCCGCGCTCACGCTCGCCGCCGCGGGCCTCACCTTCGCCTGCGAGCGCGGCGAGCACTGCCCCGTGCGACGATTCTCCCGCCCACCCGAGGCCACGGTGCCCGCCGTGTGAGCCGAGGTTCGCAGCAGCATCGCGGCGACGAACGGTCGAGAGTGCGGACATTGACGAGGGCCGAGATGACCGAACGTGCGTGTGAGTGTCACAGCGCACGGGTAGTCTCCAATCAGACCAACTGGACAGGCGTCAATCACGGGGTGATCGAGGGTGTTTCGATCGGGGGGGACCGGCTGTGTTCGCTCTGGGCGAAAATCCCAGGTCGTGTTAGAGAAAACACACCGGATTCCCTACGGGAACAAACCCCGTGGCGTGAACGTCTGACAGAGTAGTCATACCACTGCTGGGAAGTAGCGGTAGCGAGCTCGTGGTGAGTGACCACGAGCCCCACACCAGGTGAACGGACTGTAGTGCCGGGAGCCAGGACGGAGGAGTCATGCCAGGAACCCTGACTAGCACCCCACTGACCGCGGTCGATCGTTGCGACCGTTGCGGGGCTGCCGCCCGTGTGCGCGCAGTGCTGCCCGCAGGTGGAGAGTTGCTCTTCTGCCAGCATCACGCGAACGAACACATGGATCGACTGCGTGAGCTCGAGGCCGTCATCGACACGGAATCGGCTCCCGCCCTCTGAATCCCGCTTCGCGATGATTTCCCGCTCCGACGTTCTCACGTCCTGACACAACAGCATCGAACAACAGAAGATCGTCTTCCCCGGCAGCGGGCGACTCCTCGGTCGTCCGCTGCCGGCGTTTCCCGACAGTTCGCCGGAGCGCCGCCGGTGCCCTGGCTCACCGATGCACGTCGGCGAGAATGCCCTCGATCAGCTTGGCCAGGCCGAAGGCATAGGCGCCCTGCGGATCCGCGGGCGCCTGATGGATCTCGCCGACCGCTTCGCCCACCCTGGTCGCCAGCGGGAACTCCGAGGCGGGCATCACCCGGGACAACTCCGGGCCGACCTGTTCCCACCACTGCGCGTCACTGATCTGTCCGGTCTCCCTGGTCGCGGCGACCGCCAACCGGGCGTTGCCGGTGGCGAAGTCGGTGAGCACCGCGATCACCCGGTCCATTTCGACGTCGGAGAGCCCGATTCCGTCGATCGCGGCGAGCTGGCGTTCGTAGCGCCGCATCCGGCCCGGGCCGAGCACCAGCCGCCACGGCGGCACCTCCAGCAGCCACGGGTGGGCGATGATCTCGGCGCGGACGCCGTCGGCGATCGCGGCCATCCGTTCCCGGATCCCGGCCGCGGGATCGATCGGCCGGTCCCGCTCGGCGACGGCATCGACCATCAGGACGGTCAAGGCTTCCTTGCTGGGCACGTAGGTGTACACGCTCATCGGGCGCAGGCCGAGTTCGGCGGCGATGGCCCGGATGGACACCTTCTCGTACCCTTCGCGGTCGGCGAGCGCGACGGCCGCCGCCACCACCTCGTCGACGCTGACGGCGGGTTTGGGTCCACGCGCGACGGGCCGGCCGGGCAGGGAGTGCCGCCACAGCAGGGTGAGCAATCGGCCGGCCGCACCGGGGTCGTCCTGAGACACGTTCCTCCTCGCGTGTTCCGCTCGCGCGGGTCCGCAGGTCGAGCCACAACCGTGCGGTTGCCGCAACGGTACCGACGCCCGCACGGCGACGATCGCCGCGCATACCGGACCGGGAACAAAGTCCGTACGGTGTACGTTATCTCAACGCATCATCGAACGCGACGCCCGGAGGTAGTCCTGCCCATCCCCGAGACCCCCGCGCCCACCGATCCCACATCCGGCACCACGGCGACGGCCGTCGGCACCACCGTCCCCGGAGTCGACCAGTGCGCGCCCGCGCACCCGCACCAGCCGACCGAACAACCCCCTGGTTCAGCATGCCCCGAGGCATCTCCGCAGCACGCACACAGCAACCGAGTGACAAAGCCCCGGAAATCGTCGACCCGTCACGGCGCAAGCACTCCCGACGCCGCCGCTACGGGGCGCGCGACCGTGCGCCGGACAGCCCAGGCCACCTACCTCCCCGACCGGCATCTGTTCGCTCTGTGGACCTGGTCCGGGCTCGACCCCGGTGCCGCCCCCGACGACGTGGGCGTGGCCGAGCGCATCCCCCTGGTCGTCCCCGCCGGTGACCGGCTGCGGGTGACCGAGGTCGACTGCGCGCTGCTCACCCCGAGCGAACTCACCGAGATCTCGTCCACGACGGCCACTCCGTCGCTGCTCGCCTGGCAGAGCGCATTGCGCGGCGCCACGCCCACGCCCGTCCTGCCCCTGGCCGCCCACGCGATCCCCGACGCCGTGGGCGAGTCGGTGCTGGCCCCCGGTGCGGCGATGCGTGCGCTGACCACGACCGAGGCGGTCGCCGCCGAACTCACCGACACGTTGCGCGCGGACCTGCGTGGCTATCAGGCGCGGGGGGTGAGCTGGCTGCGCGCGACCGTCGAGGCCCACGGCGGCGCGATCCTGGCCGACGAGATGGGGCTGGGAAAGACGTTGCAGGCCATCGGTTTTCTGCTCGGCCGGGCCGACGGACCGCAGCTGGTGGTCTGTCCGACCTCGCTGGTGGGCAACTGGGTGCACGAGATCGAACGATTCGCGCCAGGTCTCCGGCCGCGCGCCTGGCGCGGCGGCGACCCGCACACCGAGCCGGGCACGGTGGTGGTCGCCGGCTACCCGACACTGCGCCTGCACGGCGAGCGACTGGCCGCGACACGGTGGCGCAGCCTGATCTTCGACGAAGCGCAGGCGCTGAAGAATCCCCGGACCCAGGTGGCGAGGGCGGCACGCTCGCTCACTGCCGAAGCGCGCGTCGCTCTCACCGGCACCCCGGTGGAGAATCGGCTCGACGAGCTGTGGGCGCTGCTGCATCTGGTCGCACCGCGCCTGTTCGCGCACCGCACCCAGTTCCGGCGCCGCTTCGTCCGACCCATCGAGGAGGGTTCGCCGAGCGCGCCCGCCCGGTTGCGCGCCGCCGTCGAACCGGTCCTGCTGGCCAGGACGAAAAAACAGGTCGCCGCCGCGCTGCCCGCCAAGATCCAGGTGGACCTGCGCTGCGATCTCACCGAGGAACAGCGGCGGCTCTACGACGATCTGCTGACGCGGGCCGTGGACGACGGCTTCGGTGACGGCGCGCAACGACAGACCCGCGTGCTCGCCGCGCTCACCGCGCTCAAACAGGTCTGCAACCACCCCGGGCTGATCACCGGCGACCTGAGCGAACTCGGCGGGCGCAGCGGCAAATTCGATCTGTGCACCGACATCCTCGCCGCCAACATGCAGACCGGTTCCCCCACCCTCGTCTTCACCCAGTACCGGCAGACCGGCGAACTGCTCGTCCGGCATCTGGCCGAACAGTTCGCCGTCACCGCGCCGTTCTTCCACGGCGGTCTGAACCAGGCCGAACGCGCGCGTATCGTCGAGGATTTCCAGTCCGAGGACGGCCCGCCGGTGCTGGTGCTGAGCCTGCGCGCCGCGGGAACCGGTCTGACGCTCACCCGCGCCGCCGACGTCGTCCACTACGACCGCTGGTGGAATCCGGCCGTGGAGGCGCAGGCTTCCGACCGGGTCCACCGGATCGGGCAGACCCGCACGGTCACCGTCACCACGTTGACCTCGGACACCACCGTGGAGGAACACATCGCGGGCATGCACGACCGCAAATCGGCACTGACCGACTTGTCCGGCGCCTCCGCGGTGGCGGCGCTGGCCAAGCTCGACGACGAGCAGCTGATCGAGATCCTGCGACGGAAGCGGGGAAACTGATGGCGGACAACGAATTCGGCTACACCCGCTGGGGCATGGACTGGGTACGCCTGGCCGAGCCGCTGCACCGCACCCGCCCCGAACCGCTGCTGCCCCGCGCCCGCAGCGTCGCGCGCAACCACGGGGTCGGCCTCGAGATCGAGGGCAGGATCGTGCGCGCGCACATCCACCGCGGCGGTCAGGCGTCGGTCACCCATCTCGAAGTCGAACCGATGCCACGCGCGATCATCTCGGCGATCGCCGAGATCGTGGCCGACCCGGCACATCTCACCGATGAGACCCATCGCGCTCTGATCGACGCGGGTATTCCCCTCGCACCGGTGCTGACCAGCACCGACTGCTCCTGCTCAGCCCGCACGGCGCACTGCCTGCACATTTTCGCCGTGCTGTACGCCCTCGCCCGCCGCGTCGACGAGAATCCGCGGGTGGCTCTGGAATTGCGAGGCTACTTCGAGACGAGCCCTCTCGAGGGCAATGCGGACGTTGCGCCGCCGCGATGGATACCGCTGCACGCGATCGACCCGGCGGGCTACTTCGAGCCCGCGCGATGAGGCCGATCAAGCATTGGTGCCGCTGTCGACGGTGAGCACGGTGCCGGTGATGCTGCGGCCCGACTCACCGGCCAGGAAGGCCACCGCGGCGGCGATGTCGGCAGTGGAACCGAACCGGCCGAGCGCGGTGAGCCCGACCTGCGCGGGTGCGTGATCGCTGTCGGCCGGATTCATGTCGGTGTCGGTCGAGCCGGGCTGCACGAGGTTGACGGTGATGCCGCGCGGGCCGAGTTCACGGGCAAGCGCCTTGGTGAAGCCGTTGAGAGCGGACTTGCTGAGGTTGTAGAGCGACAGCCCGCCAAAGGGGGCGTGATCGGTGAGATTGGTGCCGATGCCGATGATCCGGCCACCCGCGCCCATGTGCTTCAGCGCGGCCTGCGCGGCGACGAAGGCGGCGCGCGCGTGCACGTTCAGCGCCTCGTCCACCTCGTCGAGGGTGAACTCCTCGAAGGGCTTGCTCGGAAAGATGCCCGCGTTGTTGACCAGGACATCGAGGCCGCCGAGTTCGTCGGCGGCTCGCTGCACGGCGGATACCACCGCTGCCGCGTCGGCGCTGTCGGCGCGGATGGCCGCGGCGCGCCTGCCCAGCCCTCGGATGTCGCCGACGACCGCGGCGGCGGCCGATTCGCCGTTGCGGTAGGTCACCGCGACGTCGGCGCCCTCGGCCGCCAACTGGCGGGCGATCTGCGCCCCGATCCCTCGACTCCCCCCGGTGACCAGCGCCTTCTTGCCTTCGAGACCCGCCATCGCCGACCCTTTCATATTTTTGTATCGATCACTACATAAATATTTGATCTCACGAGAGCCGCTGAGTCAAGAGGTATCTTCAGTGGTCGGTACAGAAAGGAGTTCGGCGTGGCCAACCGTGGGCGTCCCCGCGCCTTCGACCGGACCGAGGCGCTGCATCGGGCCATGGAGGTGTTCTGGGAACACGGCTACGAGGCCACCTCGATGAGCGACCTGACCGCCGCGATGGGCATCAACACTCCCAGCCTCTACGCCGCCTTCGGCGACAAGGAGGCTCTTTTCCGCGCCGCGATCGAGTTGTACGGCAACACATTCGGCAGTTACACCGCCCGCGCTCTGAGTGAGCAGCAGACTGCGCGCGCCGCCGTCGAGACGATGCTGCGCGACAACGTCGGCGTCTACACGCGCACGGACGTGCCCCACGGCTGCATGGTGGTGCTCGCCGGATCGGCCTACACCACACGCAATTCCGGCGTGCGCGACTTCCTGTCGGACAAACGCCGAGAGATGAACGAGGCCATCAGGCAGCGGCTCGACCGGGGCGTCCGTGACGGTGATCTGCCCGCCGAGACCGACACCGCCGCACTCGCGCGGTTCTACACCACCGTCCTCTACGGCCTGTCCGTCCAAGCAAGGGACGGCGCGACGTCGGAGGAACTCGATGCCGCCATCGACTGCGCGCTGACCGCCTGGCCGTCACGCTGACCAGCACAGGCGCGGAGATTTCCGCGCCGACGAACTGCTTGCCGAGGACCCTGTGCTGTCACCGTCGCAACCTCGGTTCGGCACTGCTTGCCGCAGAGCGACATCGTCAGAGGCGCGTGCCCGCTCGCCGCGGGACACGCACTCCCGGCCCCTCGCTCGCGACGACCGGTCGGTGCTGCGATGTGGCCGTGCTCACCGACGGCGCAGAGCCGCGATCCGGTCGTGCAACTGCTCGGCGGAGGCCAGAGCCGTCGGCGGCCCACCGCATTCGCGGCGCAGCTCGCCGTGGATGACACCGTGCGGTTTGCCGGTGCGGTGGTGATGCATGGCGACCAGGCTGTTGAGCTCGCGGCGCAACTCGCCCAGCCGGTCGGCGGTGGCGACGCGCTCGGTAGCCGCGGCGACGGCGGGGCCGGCGGCCTGCTGCGGCGCCGACAGGGCCGAGCGTTCGGCGACCTGCTTGGACTGTCGTTCGCGGAGCAGTGCGCGCATCTGATCGGCGTCGAGCAAGCCCGGGATACCCAGGTAGTCGGCCTCTTCGTCGCTGCCCGCGAAGGTGGCGGTGCCGAACGAGTCGCCGTCGTAGATCACCTGGTCGAGTTCGGCGTCGGCGGCCAGGGCGACGAACTTGCGCTCCTCCTCGCCCGGCTCGTCCTTCTGCTTGGCCGCGTCGATGAGCAGTTCGTCGTCGAGACCGTTCTTCTCCCGGTGCGGCTTGCCGATGACGTGGTCGCGTTGCAGTTCCAGCTGGGCGGCCAGGTCGAGCAGCACCGGCACCGACGGCAGGAACACGCTGGCCGTCTCCCCTTGCCGCCGGGCACGCACGAATCGGCCGATCGCCTGTGCGAAGTACAACGGCGTCGCCGCGCTGGTGGCGTAGACGCCGACGGCCAGGCGGGGCACGTCGACGCCTTCGGACACCATGCGCACCGCGACCATCCACGGCGAGGTGTTCGCGCTGAACTCGGCGATGCGTTTGGACGAACTGGGATCGTCGGACAGCACGAGCGTGGGCTTGGTCCCGCTGATGTGCTCGAGCAGTTCGGCGTAGTCACGGGCGCGTTCCTGATCGGTGGCGATCACCAGCCCGCCCGCGTCGGCCATGCCGGACTCGCGTTTCTGCCGCAGCCGGATGTCGGCGGCGCGCAGGACCGCGGAGATCCAATCGCCCGCCGGGTCGAGGGCGGTGCGCCAGGCTCGGGCCGTCTGTTCGGGGCTGAGCGGCTCGCCCAGGCGCGCGGAATGCTCCTCGCCCGCACTGTCACGCCAATGCGCGTCACCGGAGTAGGCCAGGAACACCACCGGGCGCACGACGCCGTCGGCCAGCGCCTCGGAGTAGCCGTAGGTGTGGTCGGCGCGCGATTTGGGGAACCCGGATTCGTCGGGTTCGTAGGTGACGAACGGGATCTGGCTGTCGTCGGAGCGGAACGGGGTACCGGTCAGCGCGAGCCTGCGGGTCGCGTCGCCGAAGGCCTCGGCTGTCGCCTCGCCCCAGCTCTTGGCATCGCCCGCGTGGTGGATCTCGTCGAGAATCACCAGCGTGCGGCGGTTCTCGGTGCGCACCCGGTGCCTGCTGGGATGGGCGGCGACCTGCGCGTAGGTGACCACGACGCCGTGGTAGTCGCCGGAGGTCCCACCCGTGGAGTTGGAGAAGCGGGAATCGAGCTGGATGCCGTTGCGCGCCGCCGAGGCCGCCCACTGATGCTTGAGGTGCTCGGTCGGCGCGACCACGGTGATCTGATCCACCGTGCGATCGGCCAGCAATTCCGCGGCGACCCGCAACGCGAAGGTGGTCTTACCGGCGCCGGGTGTGGCCACCGCGAGGAAGTCTCGCGGCTTGGTGGCCAGGTACTTGGTCAGGGCTCGTCGCTGCCATGCGCGGAGGGAGCCACCACCGGTATTCCTCGCCGCGCCACCTTCCGAACCTGTCACGGCATCGACAGTAGCGGCCGGCGGCGGCGACTCGCCAAACCGACTCGGCAGCATCCCAGCGATTCGCGCGGACCTGCGACGAGCGTCACAGACCCGCACCTGGACACCGCCCGCCACCGACACGGAACCACCGCGGCCCGGCGGACCGGCACCGAGTGCGGGATGCTGTAAGCACCATGAACGACGACAGCCCGCTACCGAAGGCACCCGCTGTGACCCCGGAGGTCCACGGCGGCGGCGCGGGCGCGCCCACACCGGGAGCCGTACGCCTGGGCGCCCGGTTCCGGCACGCGGGGAGGCAGACACGCCGGGTGGCGGTCCGGGTGGCGGTCAAGGCGTGGGGCGATTCGATCTTCGCCAAGGCGGCGACAGCGGCGTTCTGGCAAACCCTGTCGCTGGCGCCGCTGCTACTGGGACTGCTTGGCAGCCTCGGCTACGTGGGCGGCTGGTTCGGGCCCGACACCGTCGAGATCGTGGAATCGAAGATCATCGCCTTCAGCCGGGATCTGTTCAGCGAGGCCGTGGTGACCGAACTCATCGAACCGACCGTGACCGATGTACTCGGGCAGGGGCGCGGCGCGGTGGTCTCGTTCGGCTTCGTGCTGTCGCTGTGGGCGGGATCCTCGGCGATGGCGACCTTCGTCGACGCGATCGTGGAGGCCCACGACCAGCAGGACGCCAGGCACCCGGTGTGGCAGCGGGTGTACGCGCTGCTGCTGTACGTGCAGTTCCTGATCGCCGCGGTGTTCATCCTGCCGCTGGTCGCGCTGGGTCCCCAGCTGATCGGGCGCATCCTGCCCGGTTCCTGGCGCGAGCCGGGCCTACGGCTGATCGACTCGTTCTACTATCCGGCCGTCGGCCTGCTGCTGATCGTGGGTCTGACCACGTTGTACAAGTCGGCGCTGCACAAGTCGCTGCCGTGGCATCGGCTCTTCGGCGGCGCACTGGTGGCGGGCGTGTTCTTCATGGCGGCCAGCGAGGGACTGCGACGCTACCTGTCCTGGATCACCGGGACGGGTGTCAGTTACGGGGCGCTGGCCACCCCCATCGCCTTCCTGCTGTTCACGTTCTTCCTGGGTTTCGCTGTCGTGCTCGGCGCGGAGTTCAACGCCACCGTGCAGGAGTTCTGGCCCGCGCGCGCCACCCGCCTCGAGCAGATGCGCGAATGGCTGAGCAATCAGGTGCGCGGGGACAGCGGCCCGGCACAGCAGGAGCGCGGCTGGGCGATACCCAGCGAGACGAACCCCGGCGAGGCGAGGTCCAGCGAGGCGGCAGGCAGCGACGAACAGCACAGTTCCGGTGGCGAACCAGCGGGCAGCGCACCGGAGGCCACGAACGGCCGGACGGCCGGGGCGCTCACCGGGCAGACAGCCGACGAGGTCGCCGTCGGTTCGACCGCGCCGGGCGACCAGCCGACGAGGTCGCTCCCCGGCGCGGGCTGACCGGCAGCGGTCAGTCGCCGCCCTTGCGGAGGGTCTCGTAGACCTTCTTGCAGTCCGGGCATACCGGCGAACCGGGCTTGGGCGAGCGGGTCACCGGGAAGACCTCGCCGCACAGCGCCACCACCATGGTGCCCATGACGGCGCTCTCGGCGATCTTGTTCTTCTTCACATAGTGGAAGAACTTGGGAACATCGTCGCCCGTCGTCTCGTCGGTGGTCGTCTCCGGGCGAACCAGGGTATCGGTACTCACGGCATCCATGATGCCGCATAGCCGGGCGCGCGGCACACCACCACCGCCCCGCCACACCTACCGCCACCCGGCGCTCCCCACTCCACGAGGCGGACCGCCACGACCGACGTGCTCGCGGGCGATCCGACCTCGGGGTGTCGCGGACGAGCCCGGAGTGCAAGACTCGTAGGTATGCAGCAGCACGGCGACGCTCCCGACGCCGACGGCGGCCGTGGCGATCGTCGCGGTTCCTCGGCGGCTTCCTCCCGTTCCAAGGGCTATTTCCCGAAAGGCGACTTCCCCGGCAACGAACACCGCCGGGCCGCGCTCATCACCGAGGCCGCACCGTCGCTGGAGGATCAACATCGCGCGCGGGTACGCCGCTACACGATCCTGATGGCGATCCGTATTCCGGCGCTGATCCTGGCTGCGGTCGCCTACAGCATCTGGGGCAGCGCGCTGATATCCCTGCTCATCATCGGCGCGTCCATCCCGTTGCCGTGGGTGGCGGTGCTCATCGCCAACGATCGCCCGCCGCGCCGCCACGACGAGCCGAGCCGCTGGGACCGGACGCGCCCCGCACTCGAGTCGCGTCCGCACGACGCCATCGACGGCTGAGTCCGGTCGGATGATCCGCTGGACCTGGACGTTCGTCGATCGTCCCGAGGACCGGTTCGAACACTGTCTGCGGTTCTGGTCCACGATCACCGGCACCGCGCCCTCGCCCCGGCGCGGTGAGCACGGCGAGTTCCGCACCCTGCTGCCCGACCCCGCCCGCGGCTCGAGCGCGGCGATCAAGATGCAGTCGGTCGGCGGCATCGGGGGCACCCACCTCGACCTCGATGTCGAGGACATCGCCGCCGCACGGACCGCGGCCCTGGCTTCGGGCGCCGTTGCGGTCGCCGAGCATCCCGATTACACCGTCCTGCGCTCCCCCGGCGGTCTGCTGTTCTGCCTCACCCGCGCCGCCGCCGAGACCGCTACCCCCGCCGCGGCGGTCGACGCCCCCGACGGCACCCGTTCCCGGCTGGACCAGATCTGCCTGGACATCGGCCCGAGTGATCACCCCCGCGAAGCCGCCTTCTGGCGGAATCTGACCGGGTGGTCGCACACCGCGGGCAGGCGCCCCGAGTTCTCCCGCCTGCGTGCCACCACGCCGATGCCGGTGTCACTGCTGCTGCAGCGCCTGGACGAGGACCGACCAGCCGGCGCGCACATCGATTTCTCGTCCAGCGATATCGAGGCGACCGCCGACTGGCACGCATCCCTCGGCGCTCGCGTGATCTCACGCTTCGAACACTGGATCGTGCTCCACGACCCGGCAGGCGTGGCGTACTGCGTGACCGCCCGCGACCCGGACGGCGTCTGAGCTTCGGCGCGCGATCTCCGGCCATGCCCGTCGGAGGGACCGATCACCGGTGACGGTTCGATTTCCCGGAGGAGACTCTCTCGGAGGCGAGCTCGCCGTCTCCGAACTTCCGCCGGCCCCTCGGAGCGCGTCGACCGCCGGTGGCAGAGTTACCGCTGTGCATACCGACCGAACGACCACCGGTTCCCTGCTCACCGCGCTGTGCCCGGACCTGCGCACGGCGCTGACCCGGGTGCGCTACGACGCCGACACCCTGCTCGACGTGCTCGGCCCCGATGTGCACGCCGCGCTCGGCCGTTCCGAGCCGGTGCCGGTGCGCCGCGCCGCCCGCGCCGCCGGCGAACTCGGCACTCTGATCAGACTGCTGTTACTGGGCGACGGGATACTCGAGCGCGAGGTCGCCGCCGCGCTGGCCCCGCTCGACCTCGAGCGGGCAGTCGCCGCCGGACTGCTCATACGCGACGGCGACGAGATGAGGGCGGCACTGGATCTACGGCCGCTGGACGCGGGCGCGGGCAATCGCTGGATCCTGTCCGACCTCGACGACTCGATGCGCAGGCGCACCCTCACCGAGGACCATGTGCTCGGCGTCGGCCACGCCTCGCTGTCGCTGCTGCGAGCCACCCCGACCCGGCCGGTCGGCTCGGTGCTGGATCTGGGCACCGGCTGCGGCGTCCAGGCGGTGCACGCCGCCTCCTATGCGGCCACGGTCACCGGCACCGATGTGAACCCACGCGCCCTGTGGCTGGCCGAGGCCACCGCGGCACTCAACGGGCTCGACATCGAACTGCTCGAGGGGCCGTGGTTCGACCCCGTGGCCGGGCGCCGGTTCGACCAGGTGGTCGCGAACCCGCCGTTCGTCGTCGGTCCGGCTCGGATCGAACACACCTACCGCGATTCCGGGCTGGCGCTCGACGGGGCCAGCGAACTGGTGATCTCGCGTGCGGCGGATCTGCTCGCTCCCGGCGGCACCGCCGCGATGCTGTCGGCCTGGGTGCACGCCGAGGGCGAGGACTGGCGCTCGCGGGTCTCGTCCTGGTTGCCCGACCAGGGGGTCGACGCCTGGATCGTGCAGCGCGACGTGGCCGATCCAGCCCTCTACGTCGGCACCTGGTTGCGCGATGCGGGCCTGGATCCGCGCGACCCGGCCGCGCAGGCCCGCGCCGAGCAGTGGCTCGACGCCTTCACCGCCGCCGATGTCGAGGGCATCGGCTTCGGGTTCGTGTATCTGCGCGCCATCGACGGCCCCAGCGAACTGCTCGCCGAGGATCTGACGCACGGGTTCGACGATCCGCTCGGCGACGAGGCGACCCGGTACTTCGAGCGGTCGGCCTGGCTGCGCGCCGTCGCCGCCGACCCGAATGTCGCCTGGTCGTCGCGCTTCGAGATCGACGCGAACACCGCGCTGGAGCGGGTCAGCCTGCCCGGTCCGGACGGCTGGGGCGAGCACATCGCCCGGCTGCACCGCGGTGACGGCCCCCGCTGGCAACACGAAGTCGACGAGGCGACGATCTCCCTGGTCGCGGGAATGCGACCGGACGGTCTGCCGTTGTACGACGTGGTCGAACTCCTCGCGCTCGCCCGTGGTGCGGACGAGATCTCCGGGGAGTTCGCCGCCGATGCGCTGTCCGTGGTCAGCGGGCTCGTGCGGCACGGTCTCATCCGGCCGGTTTCCTGACGGCCGCGTGGGAGCGGCCGCGTGCGCTCCCGGGCACGTCGGCGTCGGCACAGGCACCGGAGTCCGGCGTGGGTTTCCTCTCGGGCGTTCTCAGGAACTTCTCAGATGCTGCGCGAAAACCCGCAGCTCAGAGCTGTTTATCACACTGGGAGCGGGGAACTTTCCCTATGTCGGGTCCGTTGATCGGATGAGACACCACCGACAGGAGGCAAGTCATGACCAGCCCCGCCACCACTCGTGTGCGCCCCAGCGATTCCGACCTCGACGCCCAGAGCCCTGCTGCCGACCTGGTACGTGTGTACCTCAACGGGATCGGCCGCACAGCGCTGCTGACGGCTGCCGACGAGGTCGAGCTGGCCAAGCGCATCGAGGCGGGCCTCTACGCTCAGCACCTGCTGGAGACGAGCAAGCGCCTTTCGGCCGCGAAGAAGAAGGATCTCGCCTTCCTCGTGCGCGACGGACAGGTCGCCCGCTCGCATCTGCTCGAAGCCAACCTGCGGCTCGTGGTCTCCCTCGCCAAGCGCTACACCGGCCGCGGCATGCCGCTGCTCGACCTGATCCAAGAGGGCAACCTCGGCCTGATCCGGGCCATGGAGAAGTTCGACTACGCCAAGGGCTTCAAGTTCTCCACCTACGCGACCTGGTGGATCCGCCAGGCGATCACTCGGGGCATGGCCGATCAGAGCCGCACGATCCGGCTCCCTGTCCATCTCGTCGAGCAGGTCAACAAGCTCGCCCGCATCAAGCGGGAACTGCACCAGCAGCTGGGTCGTGAGGCCACCGACGCGGAACTGTCGGCCGAATCCGGCATCCCGGTGGAGAAGATCGCCGACCTTCTCGATCACAGTCGTGACCCGGTGAGCCTGGACATGCCGGTGGGCAACGACGAAGAGGCTCCGCTCGGCGATTTCATCGAGGACTCCGAGGCCACCTCGGCCGAGTCCGCGGTCATCGCCGGTCTGTTGCACCACGACGTGCGCAGCGTGCTGTCCACCCTCGACGAGCGTGAACAGCAGGTGATCCGGCTGCGCTTCGGCTTGGACGACGGCCAGCCGCGCACCCTCGATCAGATCGGCAAGCTGTTCGGCCTCTCCCGCGAGCGGGTCCGCCAGATCGAGCGAGAGGTCATGTCCAAGCTGCGCAAGGGCGAGCGGGCCGACCGGCTGCGCGCCTACGCGAGCTGACACACGCTCGTCCGCCCGACAGACCGATGCCGGGTCGGCTCCCCCTGGAGCGGCCCGGCATCTTCGCTGTTCACCCACCGGAGGTGGCGGACACTGCGACGACGAACGCGCGGCGATCAGGCCGCGTCGACCTCGATGTCGTAGTTGACCGTCTCGCCCTCCACCGATGTGACGGTCACCGTCATGGTGCGGTTGACGCCGTCGGCGGTCATGCTGCACTCCAGGGTGGCGCCGACCTCGCCCGACAGATCGTCGGGACAGTCGACGTTGTCGACCTGCCCGAGCTGATCGGCCAGCGTCCGAGTGACGGAGCGCTCCAGATCGGCCTCCTCGACGGTGGGCGTGCTCGAGCCTATGCTTACCACGCAGCCTGCCGTGGTGAGGCAGGCGAGCGCGATCAGTCCGGCGAGACGACGAGCGTTCATGGGTACGACCTTCCTGGCGGGGACCGCGTCCCCTTATCCGGCACGCGTCGAATCCCACCGTAGATCGCGGCCGGGCACCTGAGCTGTTAACGCCGAGCATCCGATTCGCGACCGGCCGTGGTGTCTGGGTCGTGCGGGCCGGTCCAGCCTGCTGTGCGATCGTCTGTCTTCAGGCCAGCCGGCGCGGGCCTTCGTCGAATCGGCTCGGCTCGGGGCCGATACGCCCACGTGCGTAGAGGATCTCGGCCGAGGTCGGCGACGCCAGTACCGGATCGAAGGCCAGTTCACGCATCTCGGGCAGATCGTCGAACAGCGCGGAAATCCGTTGCGCGAGTTCTACCAGCGCGGCTTTGTCCACGCGCGGGCTGGCTGGAGTGCCGGACAACAGCGGGGCGGCACGGGGCGCGTCGATCAACGCGGCCGCTTCCGACTCGGTGAGCGGCAGCGCGCGGTAGGCCCGGTCGCCGAGCATTTCGATGATCAGCCCGGACAATCCGAATTCGATCACCGACCCGAACGACGGATCGTCCTGTACTCGCAGAATGCAACCGACGCCCTTGGTCGCCATCCGCTGGATGTGCAGCACCGGGTCGCCGCACATCCGGACCAGGTCGAGATATGCCTGACGCACCGCTTCCGGGCGCCACAGGTCCAACCGCACACCGCTGAGATCGGCTCTCTTGCGCCACATTTCACCGGTCGCCTTGGCCGCCACCGGATAGCCGAGTTCCTCGGCCGCCGCCACCGCCTCGTCTGCGGTGCGCACCTCGCGGAACTCGACGACCGGAATGCCATAGCAGTCCAGCAGTTCCACTACTTCCAGATCGGTCAGCCTGCGCCCGCCCGATTCGGCCATCCACTTCGCCACCAACGCCGCCGCCCGGTCGGCGTCGATGCCCTCCGGACGGACCACTGTCGAGACGGGCCGATCGCGCCAGCGGGCGTAGCGGTGGACTCGGGCAAGCGCCCGAGCGGCCCGTTCCGGATCGGGATAGGAGGGAATCGAACCGCGTACCGCCATGCCGTTGCGCCCACGCACCGAGAGCAGATGCGGCAGGCCCTGTTCGGCGACGAAGGTCGTGAGAATCGGCTTGCCCGCCTCCGGGACCGCCGCAGAAGCCGAACGGATGGCATCGGCGAAACTGGCCATCGGCACCGGCACCGGCGGCGCGAACACCACGATCAACGCGTCGCAGGCGTCGTCGCGCAGCGCCTCGACCACCGCGTCGAGGTAGGCGCCCGGCGAGGCATGCGGCCCCACGTTCACCGGTTCGGCCACCTCGAGCCCTTCTCCTCGTGCCGCGTCGACGGCCAGCCAGCTCAATGCGGTGCTGTTGGAGATCACCGCCAGGCGCGGCCCGCGGGGCAGGGGCTGATACCCCAGCATCGCCGCGCAGTCGAACAGTTCGGAGATGGAGTCGACCTGCACGACGCCCGCCTGGGCGAACAGGTCGCGCACGATGGATCGGTCGATGTCGCCGCCCGGCCGCCTGGTGCGCACCGAACGCCCACTGCTCACCGCGACGATCGGTTTGGTGCGCGCGACACGACGCGCGATCCGCGAGAACTTGCGCGGATTGCCGAAGCTCTCCAGGTACAGCAGCACCACATCGGTCGCCGGATCGGTGTCCCAGTACTGCAGCAGATCGTTGCCGGATACATCGGCGCGATTGCCCGCCGAGGCGAACGTCGACAACCCCAGATTTCGCGCCGCGGCCTCGCCGAGGATCGCCACACCGAGCGGCCCGGACTGGCAGAAGAAGCCGATCCGCCCACGCGGCGGCAGTATCGAGGCCAGCGTCGCGTTCATCGCGACTGCCGGATCGTTGTTCGCGATGCCCAGCGCACTCGGCCCGACCACCCGCATGCCGTGCCCGCGCGCGGCGGCCACGAGTTCATGCTCGGCGGCCAGCCCCTCGGGCCCGGTCTCGGCGAACCCGGCGGTCAGCACGACCAGCCCTTTGACCCCCTTGGCCAGACAGTCGTCGAGCACCGAGTCGATCTCCGGCGCGGGCACCGCGATGACCGCGAGATCGACCTCGTCGGGAATCTCGCGCACCGTCGCGTAAGCCCGCACCCCACGCACCGACCTGCGATTGGGGTTCACCGGGAACACCGGCCCCTGGAAGCTGCCGGACAGCAGGTTGGCCAGCACCGCACCGCCGACCCGACCGGTCCCCGGCGTCGCGCCGATCACCGCGATCGACCGCGGCGCGAGCAAATTGCCGACGCTGCGCGCCTCGGAGGCCCGCTCACGCGCATCGCGCACCGAGACCAGCGCCTCGGTCGGGTCGATGGCGAACTCGAGGTGCAGCACGGTGCCGTCGCGGCTGCGTTCGACCTGGTAGCCGGCTTCCCGGAAGACGGTCACCATCGCGAAGTTCTCGGCGAGCACCTCCGCGACGAAGGTCTGGATCCGATTCTCCGCCGCCGCGCCCGCCAGATGCTCGAGCAGGATCGAACCGAGACCACGCCCTTGATGTTCGTCGGCGACGACGAAGGCCACCTCTGCCGAGCGCGGCCCCGGCCGGTCGATGAGTTCGTAGCGGCCCACCGCGATGATCGCGTCACCCAGTTCCGCGACCAGCCCGACCCGATCGCGGTAGTCGACGTGGGTCGTGCGGTGCAGATCCTTCGGTGAGATCCGCGGGTACGGGCCGAAGTAGCGCAGGTACCGGGTGCGATCGGAGAGCGCGGTGTGGAAGGCCTGCATCCTGTCGGCATCGTCGGGGACGATCGGCCGCAACCGCACCACACCGCCATCGGAGGCCAGTACATCGGCGAACCAGTGCTGCGGCGGGGCGAACGTCGCCGCCTCGGCACCCGACGACGCATCCGTGGCGCCGGCCCCGGCGCCGGTACTCGTCCGGGCGGCGGTGTCGAGGGTCGGGTCAGTCACGGGGATCCTCCGGGTCCAGTCCTAGTAGTGCGAAACTCGCGCGGCGGGTGGCGAGTACGGCGGAATCGACGGAACGTTGCGCGCGGTCGAGGCGGGCGTCGCCGGTCTCGACCGTGCCTCCCGGTCCGTCCCACGGACGAAACGCGCAGTCCCCGCCGTCGCCCATCGTGCTCGGGGGCTCGACCGCGGGCGCGGCGGCGCGCACCAGATCCGTCCACGAGGCCGGGATCGGCGTCGCCGGGTCCACGTCGCGGCCGAGCGCCGCGGCCAGCAGATGCGTCCAGGCGCGCGGGACCACCCGCACGAGCCCGTAACCGCCGCCGCCGAGTGCCAGCCAGCGGCCCTCGGCATAGCGGTCGGCCAGCTCGCGCATCGCCAGAATCGCCGCGCGCTGGCCGTCCACGGTCAGTTCGAGATCGGCCAGCGGATCTTCCCGATGGGTGTCCGCGCCGCACTGGCTGATGATGATCTGTGGACGGAACGCCGCGATCGCGCCGGGCACGACGGCATGGAATCCGCGAAGCCACTGCGCATCCCTGGTCCCGGGCAGCAACGCCAGATTGACGGCGGTGCCCTCCGCCGCACCGAGACCGGCTTCGTCGGGCCAGCCGGTGTTGGGCCACAGGGTCGCCGGATGCTGATGGATGGACATCGTCAGCACGCGCGGGTCGGTGTAGAAGGCGCGCTGCACACCGTCACCGTGGTGGACGTCGACATCGATATAGGCGATGCGGTCGTACCCGTGATCGAGTAGCCACGAGATCGCCACGGCCGCATCGTTGTAGATGCAGAAGCCCGCCGCCGAGGACGGCATGGCGTGATGCATGCCACCGCCGATGCTCACCGCCCGGCGGGTGCGCCCCTCGGCGATCGCCCGGGCGGCCGCCAGTGTGCCGCCCACGATCACCGAGGCCGCCTGATGCATTCCCGGGAACACCGGGTTGTCGGCCGAGCCGAGCCCGTAGGGCGGTGAGACGGGTTCCCCCGGCGGCTGTACCGCGTGCTCGACGGCTTCGATGTAATCGGCGGTGTGGATGCGCAGTAATTCCCCTCGTCCGCACTCGGCCGGCTCGAGGGTCTCCACCCCGTCGAGCAGCCCCAGGCTGCGGGCCAGCGCCATCGTCAACTTCAGGCGCGCGGGCTTCATCGGATGCTGCGGTGTCCAGGTGTAGTCCAGGAACTTGTCCGACCAGACGACTGTGCCCGAGTCCGCCGGTGCGGCACGACCGGGAGGCGGCGCCGAGGATGCAGTGGCCATGGGCGCAACGGTACGCGGGAAGGCATGGGCCACGTCCACCGTTGTCATGCAGTAGAAATATGGCACGAGCGCACGCGACGGCAGCCGTGCGCCGACGAGGTCCCCGTTGCGGCGTGTTCGAATGAGCCGGTAAGCGTGTGTACCGCCGTGCCTGGGTAGAATTCGTGCAGACGAAGGGGTAACTGGTGAAGGATCTGGTCGACACCACGGAGATGTATCTCCGTACCATCTATGACCTCGAGGAGGAAGGCGTCGTGCCGCTGCGCGCACGTATCGCCGAGCGCCTCGAGCAGAGCGGGCCGACCGTCAGCCAGACCGTGGCGCGGATGGAACGCGACGGGCTCCTGCTCGTGGCAGGCGACCGGCACCTGGAGTTGACCGACAAGGGCCGCGCCATGGCGGTCGCGGTCATGCGCAAGCACCGGCTCGCCGAGCGGTTGCTGGTCGACATCATCGGCCTGGACTGGCAGAACGTGCACGCCGAGGCGTGCCGATGGGAGCACGTGATGAGCGAGGACGTCGAACGTCGTCTCGTCGAGGTGCTCAATCACCCGACCACCTCCCCCTACGGCAACCCCATCCCCGGTCTCGACGAACTCGGCATCACCGCGCCCCGGTACAACGAGGAGCAACTGGTCCGGCTCTCCGATCTGCCGCACGGCCTCGGGCAGGCGGTGGTGGTCCGCCGGCTCGCCGAACACATCCAGAACGACCCCGAGGTGATAGGCCGGCTGCGCGAAGCGGGCGTGGTTCCCGACGCGCGGGTGACCGTCGAGTCCAGGCCCGGCGCGGTGATCATCACCGTTCCCGGTCACTCGGAATTCGAACTGTCCGACGAGATGGCGCACGCCGTCCAGGTGAAGCTGGCCTGATACATGAAACTTCTCGTAACGGGTGGCGCGGGCTACGTCGGCGGCGGCTGCGCCCAGGTACTGCTGGAAGACGGCCACGAGGTCGTGGTCGTCGACGACCTGTCGACCGGAAACGCCGAGGGAGTTCCGTCCGGGGCGCGCTTCGTCGAAGGTGACGTCGCCGAAGCCGGCGCCGAGCTGCTCGCCGCCGAGACCTTCGACGGAGTACTGCATTTCGCTGCGCAGTCGCTGGTCGGCGAGTCGGTGCAACGGCCGCAGCAATACTGGCACGGCAATGTGGTGACAACCCTGTCGCTGCTCGAAGCCATTCGCCGGACCGGTACCCCGCGGCTGGTGTTCTCCTCGACCGCCGCGGTGTACGGCGAACCCGAGCAGGTGCCGATCACCGAGGACGCCCCGACGCGCCCCACCAATCCCTACGGTGCGACCAAGCTCGCCATCGATCACGCCATCACCTCCTACGCCGTCGCGCACGGGCTGGCCGCGACCAGTCTGCGCTACTTCAATGTCGCGGGCGCCTACGGCGGCCTCGGCGAGAACCGCGTGGTGGAAACCCATCTCATCCCCTTGGTGCTGCAGGTCGCGCTCGGGCACCGGCCCGCGATCTCGGTGTTCGGCACCGACTGGCCGACCCCGGACGGCACCGCGGTCCGCGACTACATCCACATCCGGGATCTGGCCGACGCGCATCTCCTTGCGCTGACCGCCTCCGAACCCGGCTCCCACCGCATCTACAACCTGGGCAGCGGTACGGGTTTCTCGGTGCGCGAGGTCATATCGGCGTGCGAACGGGTCACCGGGCTGCCGATCGCCGTGCAGGACGCCCCGCGTCGGGCAGGCGACCCGGCGGTGCTGATCGCCTCGAGCGAACGCGCGATCACCGACCTCGGCTGGAAACCCCAGCACACCGATCTCGACGAGATCGTCTCCGACGCGTGGGATTTCCTGCGTTCGCTGGGTTCGCGCGCGCACAGCGCCCACTGAACCCTGGGCGCTCACCGCGTCGTCGGTCCCAGATCGACGCCGAGACAGGCGGCCGTGTCGTATCCGCTGCGCGCCAGCTTGCGCAGATGATTCGGCCGCATGCCGGCCCGCAATGCGGTGTCGAGCAGCACGGCCATCGCGTGCGTGGCGTCGGCGCGCAGCGCGGCGTCGAGCGCGATACCCGCGAACGGCCCGTCGCCACGCACGTAGGCGCTGTATGCCACCAGCGTTGCCGGGTCGGCGCGGTCAGGGCCGGTGCAGGCGCGAGCCAACCGTATCCACCATTGCTCCGCCGCGTCCGCATGATCGCCGACGGCCAAGCCGAACAGCGCGTCACGGACCGCCCGTTCACGCAGTGTGACGAGCGCGACGGCGACCTCCTCCGCATCCGGAATCGTTCCCGATTCCATCGTGGTGATCTGCTGGAGTACGCCTTCCAGCGCGCGCCTGCGGTATCCGAGCACATCGCCGCAGCGCAGGGCACGGACGAAGGCGGTGCGCGCCTTGACCGCAACCGAGCCGATCCGCGCGGCGACCTCCTCGCGCAACTCCTCGTCGGGCTCGAGCACGGCGACCAGTTCAGCCCGTGAGGGCAGGATCGCCCGTCCATCCAGCACGTTGGCCACCGCCACGACCGAGGCGGTGGGGTCCGGCAACCTGCCCACGCGCGGCACCCCGGACAGGCTCCACCACTGCGTCCCGGCCGCTATGGCGCGGGTCGCCCAAGCTCCGCCGACCCGCAGACCTTCACGCTCCAAGCACCGAAGCACCCGGCTCATCAGTCGGGTCCCGGAGAATCCCGCGGTGGCGGCCGAGGCTGCCGGTGCGGCGAGCCGATCATCGACCATCACCGCGAGCACGTCTCTGCTCTGTGAGGTCGTGGCGACATTCACCGTGCATGCGGCAAACCGCGCGGCGGCCTCGGCAACGCGGCCCTTGCCGGGCTCGAGGTCGAACCGGATCACCGAGCGGATCTCGGCGACCCCCTCACGCGCCGCCTCGGGCCCGAGTACCGCGACTACCAGCGACCGTTGCGGAAAGAACCCGACCAGCGCGGGCAACGCCGCGATCAGCTCCCCCACCTCGTCGAGCCGCAGCCGCTGGTCGGGATTACTCGATCCGTAGCGCGGCGCCGCTTCCCCGCACTCGGTGGTGACGTCGACCGGCGGCGGCAACATCACCCCCGCCAGCGGATCCGGCAGCGAGTCGTCGGGCGGCGGTACCTGCGCCGACCACGGATGCGGCCGCGCGAATTGCTGCTGCTCCGGCGTCTCGTCGAACCGGTCGTGCGTGCGGCTACCCGTCGGAGACGTGTCTCCCGGAGAATCCCCGTGCGGTGACTTCCCCTGCGGCGACCGAGCGGGCAGCTCGGGACCGCCGGGCACACCCTGGGGCCCAGGTCGCGGCCGACGCGAGGACAGAATTGTCGGCCGCACGCATACCCCGCCGCCCAGGCCGGCGGAACGCGGGCCACAGGGCCGGGCCACAGGCGCCGACGGCGCGTTGCCGCTACCCACGGCACCGAGCTGATGATCCGCTCCGCGATCCGGGCACGAGCCGGGAACCGTACAGCCGTCGAGAGGGGGTCGCGGTACCCGGTCCGCGGCGGAGGAGACATCGTCCGGCGCGGCTCCGCCGGAAACCGGCACCTCTCGGGTGGGAAGCTCTCCCGCCGGAACGGGCACCACCGCTCCAGGCGAAACCGGCACCTGTTCCGCAGGAAGTGCCGAGGGCGCCGCGGACACCGGCCTCCCCGTACCGACCGACCAAGGCTGAACGACCGGCAGGGGTGTCACCGACGAGCAAATTCGCTCCGGGGCCGAACCGTCTCCGCGCTCCCCTCGTGGCCGCAACTGCACCGGACCGAGCGCGGCATCCACCGGCGTCGGCGCCTTCGTGCACGGAACCGGGGGCCCGCTGCTCGACGGCACGGACGAAGCGGTGTCACCGGCGGGATTCAGTGGTGTGCTTGTCATGCCGCCGACAATGCCCGCACGCCCCACCGTGCCGCGCGCGGCGACCTGCGCTTTTACCGACCCTGTGGATAACAGCCCGGCTGTGGACAGCCGCTCGCCGGGCGTCCCCGCTAAGCGGTGGCGACCCTGTCGACCGCCGTGGCGAACAGCTCTTCCAGCGCCGCGTCGTCCTGCGGACCGTCGCCGAAGATCATGTAGGTGACCAGTACCCGCACATCGTCGATCTGCGCGACGTGCGTACGCATCCGCTGTGTCAGACCGACCCCGCCGACATCGGGCGCGACGACGCGTCGCAGCGACAGCGAGTCGTCGGCCTCCACGGCCGGGCCTGTGGCGAGCGTCGTCGTCACGGTGGTCGTCGGGCCTACGCCGCTCACGCGGATATCGCCGCAGCGACGCAACTGCTCGGCCAGCGACGACAGCGGGATCCTGGTGCGCACCAACTCGACGGTGAGCGTCGCGCGATTCTCCTCGGAGGTGCCGACCGCCACCGCGGTGTGGTCGGGACCGTACTGCTGCTCCGGCGGCGCGCAGTCCGCCGGGTCCACCTGGGCACCGCGCGCGACTCCGTCGAGGTCGCCCGCGGCCTGGGCGGCAGCGTCCGGGGGCAGCACCACAGCGGGATAGCGGTCGGGGAATTGCGCGGGATCGGGCAACAAAGCGATCAGCGGGGCGTCGACGCGCTGACCGACCGTGGCGTGCTCGACGGTTACCGGCGCGCCGTCGATGGTGGATCCGCACCCCGTCAGCATCGCCACGCAGGCCGCGAGCGCCAGGACCGACGGCAGGCAACGACCACGCGGCCGACGATTGCGAAGCACCATGATCACCTGCCCACTGTGCCGCACCCCCGCTCGACCCCGGTGATGCCACGCCGACCGGTGCGCTCGCCGGTAGCCGGCCCGCGGCGCGGGCGAGTTGCGCGCCGCGGCCTCGGTCCGGTATCCACCCCTGTCGAGGAGCCGGCGGGAATGCCCGACGCGGGGCGGACGTTGGTTTCTCCCAATGGGTCGCAGTCCCGATCGCGTTCGGTGCGTGTCGCCGTCATGAGGGACAATGGACACCGGTTCCCCGCCACGCCATCCGGGTACGGCAGGACCGCCCGGGTAACCGTGGTGAAGGAACGTGCAGGAAGGAGTACGCGATGGATTACGAGTCGCGAATGTACGAACTGGAGTTTCCCGCTCCGCAGCTGTCGTCGGCCGACGGCTCGGGCCCGGTTCTCGTGCACGGGCTCGAAGGGTTCACCGACGCGGGCCATGCCGTGCGTCTGGCGACGACCCACCTGCGCGAGAGCCTGGAGAGCGAATTGGTCGCATCGTTCGACGTGGACGAGTTGCTCGACTACCGATCGCGCCGGCCGTTGATGACTTTCAAGAACGACCACTTCTCCGACTACGCCGAGCCGGAGCTGAACCTGTGGGCGCTGCGCGACACCGCGGGCACACCGTTCCTGCTGTTGTCCGGCCTGGAACCGGATCTGCGCTGGGAGAAGTTCACCACCGCCGTCCGGCTGCTCGCCGAGCAACTCGGGGTGCGCCGCAGCATCGGCCTGAGCGCGATCCCGATGGCCATCCCGCACACCCGCCCGCTGAGCGTCACCGCGCACGCCTCCGACAGCGCGTTGATCGGCGAGCACCAGCGCTGGCCGGGTGAATTGCAGGTGCCCGGTAGCGCGTCGTCGCTGCTGGAGTACCGGCTGGCCCAGCACGGGCACGAATCGCTCGGATTCTCCGTGCACGTTCCGCACTACCTGGCCCAGACCGCCTACCCGGCGGCGGCGCAGACCTTGCTGGAGAACGTCGCGGGCAACGCGGGCCTGGAGTTGCCGCTGGCCGCGCTGGGCGAATCCGCGGCTCGGGTGCTCGAGCAGGTCAACGAGCACATCGCGGGCAATCCCGAGGTGGAGACCGTGGTGCAGGCGCTCGAGCGTCAGTACGACAGCTTTGTGACAGCCCAGGAGCGCCAGTCCAGCCTGCTGGCCGCCGATCAGGATCTGCCCAGCGGCGAGGAGCTGGGTGCGGAGTTCGAACGTTTTCTGGCCGAGCAGGCCGGTTACGACGGCGACGAGGACTGATCCGTAAGCTGCTCGGAGTGGATCTGACCGAGCTGCTCGACATTCCAGGGACCGACGCCGACGCGCTGTACGAGTCGTTCGGCATGTGGGCCGCCGAGCAGGGCACGCCACTGTATCCGGCCCAGGACGAGGCGGTGCTCGAACTCGCCTCGGGGGCCAATGTCATTTTGGCGACACCCACCGGTTCCGGTAAGTCCCTGGTCGCGGTCGCCGCCCACCTGTTCGCGCTCACCCAGGGCATCCGCAGCTATTACACCGCACCGATCAAGGCGCTGGTGAGCGAGAAGTTCTTCGCGCTGTGCGAGGTGTTCGGCGCGGACAAGGTCGGCATGGTGACCGGTGACGCGTCGGTGAACGCCGACGCGCCGATCATCTGCGCGACCGCGGAGATCCTGGCGAACCTGGCGTTGCGGCAGGGGCCCGACGCGGAGGTCGGCCAGGTAGTCATGGACGAGTTCCATTTCTACGCCGACCCGGATCGCGGTTGGGCTTGGCAGGTGCCGCTGCTGGAGTTGCCGCGTGCGCAGTTCCTGCTCATGTCGGCGACGCTCGGCACGGTCGATTTCTTCGCCCAGGATCTCCGGCGGCGCACCGGCCGGGAGACCGCGGTCGTGGCGGGCGCCGAACGCCCGGTACCGCTGAACTTCTCGTATGTGCGGACGCCGATCACCGAGACCCTCGAGGAACTGGTCACCACCCACCAGGCTCCGGTCTACGTCGTGCACTTCACCCAAGCCGCCGCCCTGGAGCGAGCACAGGCGCTCACCAGCGTCAATTTCGCGACCCGCGCCGAGAAGGACGCGATAGCGGCGGCCATCGGCGACTTCCGCTTCGCCGCCGGTTTCGGCAGAACGCTGTCGCGATTGATCCGCCACGGTATCGGCGTGCACCACGCGGGCATGTTGCCCAAGTACCGCAGGCTGGTGGAGAAGCTGGCCCAGGACGGGCTGTTGAAAGTGGTATGCGGCACCGACACGCTCGGCGTGGGCATCAATGTGCCGATCCGCACCGTGCTGCTGACCGGCCTGACGAAATACGACGGTGTGCGCACCCGCCGTCTGAACGCGCGCGAATTCCACCAGATCGCCGGGCGCGCGGGCCGCGCGGGTTACGACACCGTCGGGTCGGTCGTCGTGCAGGCTCCCGACCACGAGGTGGAGAACGCGCGTCTGCTGGCCAAGGCGGGCGACGACCCGAAGAAGCAGCGCAAGGTGCAGCGGCGTAAACCGCCGGAGGGATTCGTCTCCTGGAGCGAGGAGACCTTCGACCGGCTCGTGGCGGCGACCCCCGAGCCGATGGTGTCGCGCTTCAAGGTCACCAACGCCATGCTGCTGAACGTCATCGCCCGCCCCGGCAACTGCTTCCAGGCGATGCGCCATCTGCTCGAGGACAATCACGAACCGCGACCGGCCCAACGCCGACACATCGTGCGCGCGGTGCGCCTGTACCGCGCCCTGCGTGACGCCGGCGTGGTGCAGCAACTCGACGAACCCGACGCCCAGGGCCGCTACGCCCGGCTGACCGTGGACCTGCAGCGCGATTTCGCCTTGGACCAGCCGCTGTCCCCGTTCGCTCTGGCCGCCCTGGATCTGCTCGACAAGGACTCCCCCACCTACACCCTCGATGTCATCTCGCTGATCGAGTCGACGCTCGAGGACCCGCGCCAACTGGTGATGGCCCAACAGCACAAGGCACGCGGTGAAGCGGTGGCGGAGATGAAGGCGGACGGCATCGACTACGACGAGCGGATGGAACTGCTGGAAGAGGTGACCTGGCCCAAGCCGTTGGCCGAGCTGATCGAACCCGCCTACGAGACCTACCGCGCCGGGCACCCGTGGGTGTCGGAGTTCGCGCCCTCCCCGAAGTCGGTGGTGCGCGACATGATCGAACGCGCCATGACCTTCGCCGAGCTGATCTCCTACTACGAACTGGCCCGCTCCGAGGGAGTGGTGCTGCGCTACCTGGCCGACGCCTATCGCGCGCTGCGGCGCACCGTGCCCGAATCGGCGCGCACCGAAGAACTCGACGACATCGTCGAATGGCTCGGCGAACTCATCCGACAGGTGGATTCGAGCCTGCTCGACGAATGGGAACAGCTCACCAACCCCGGCGCCGAGGCCGACGCCGACCAGGTCGCCTTCGGCGCGGAGACCGTGCGCCCGATCACCGCCAACGAGCGCTCCTTCCGGGTACTGGTGCGCAATGCGATGTTCCGGCGCGTGGAGCTGGCCGCGCGCAGGCGCTGGGACGAGCTGGAGGAGTTGGACCGACGCGGCACCGGACCGGACTGGGAGAGTGCGCTGGAGCCGTACTTCGCCGAGTACGACAGCATCGGCACCGATCAGAACGCCCGCGGCCCGCGGCTCTTCCAGGTCGAACAGCGCCCCGGATTCTGGGATGTTCGCCAGACGATCGACGACCCGGCGGGCGATCACGGCTGGGCGGTGCGCGCGGTGGTGGATCTGGCAGCCTCGGACGCGGCGGGCGAGGTCGAGTTCGACGAGGTCACCGTAGTGGCGGGCTGACCGCGGAACCGGCCGCCACCGGGCGCGGACCGCAACCGCGACGGCGCCGGCGAGCGGTTGCCACGGATTCGTTTCCCGGTCGTGGCCGCTGATACTCTCTGCGCTGCTGCCCACGCGAAAGTGCCCACGCGAAAGATCAACTATGCCCGAATCTCCGTACCTTGTCATCAACCCGGAGCGTGTCCGCCGGAATTTCCGCGCACTCGATGCCGCGGTCACCGGCCCTGCGGCCGGTGGCGCGCGTATCCGGTACGCGGTGAAGGCGAGCCCGGTGCCGGAGCTGATCCAGCTGTTGGACGACGAGGGCGCGGAATTCGACGTGGCGAGCATCGGCGAGATCGCACTGTGCCTCGGGCTCGGTGTGGCGGCGGACAAGCTCTGCTACGGCAATACGGTCAAGAAGGCCGCCGACATCGCCCGCGCGTACGCCGACGGGGTGCGACGCTTCGCCTTCGACACCGAGGAGGACCTGTCGCGCATCGCCGAACACGCGCCGGGTTCGCAGGTGGAGTGCCGTTTTCTGGCTTCGGCCCCGCAGTCACGCACCCCCTTCGGCACCAAGTTCGGCTGCGCGCCCGAGGAAGCGCTGCGGTTGCTGGTGCGTGCCCGCGACCTCGGGCTCGCACCGGCCGGGCCGTACTTCCACGTGGGCTCCCAGCAACTGGATCCGAACGCGTGGCGGATCGGCATCGAACAGGCCGGGCAGATCGCGAAAGCTCTGGCCGACAAAGAGATTCCGGTCACTTCGGTGAACATCGGCGGCGGGCTGCCGATCGCCTACGCCGACGCCGCGCCCGACCTCGGCGAGATCGCCGCCGTGATCACCGAGACCGCCCTGCGCTGCCTGCCCGCCGCCGCCACCCTCATCGTCGAGCCGGGGCGGGCGCTGGTCGGCAACGCGGGAACCATCCACGCCGAGGTCGTCGCGGTGCGCATCGCGCCGGACGGACGGCGCTGGGTCTATCTCGACATCGGCCGCTACAACGGCATGGCCGAGACGGAGAACGAGTACATCGCCTACCGCTTCGTCACCGAACGCGACGGAGACCCCGTCGACGAGGCTGTGGTGGCCGGTCCTACCTGTGACGGCGACGATGTACTGTATCAACGCACGCGGGTCCTTCTGCCGACCACGTTGCGAGCCGGTGATCGCATCCAGATCCTCGACACCGGCGCATATACCGCGAGTTATTCGTCGGTGTCCTTCAATGGTTTTCCGCCCTTGACCGTTCATGTCTCGGGCGCTGAGCGAGAGTGAGTTTGCCTATGACGGCGGAATTCACCGGTTGGCATGTGCTGGCCGAGTTCGGTGGTGTCGACACAGACCTGTGCGACGATCTCGAACGACTCGAATCGGCGTTGCGTGAGTCTCTGATCGCGGCGGGCGTCACCATCTGCGATGTCGTACACAAGAAGTTCGAACCGCAGGGGGTGACCGTCCTCGCGCTGTTGTCGGAGTCCCACGCCTCGATTCACACCTATCCGGAGTCCGGCGAGATCTTCGTCGACGTCTTCACCTGCGGCAGCATCGGTGCGGGCGCGACGAAGGCCGTGGACCTGCTGCGAGACGCCTTGTCTCCCAAGGATGTCCGCATGCAGGTGATTCAACGCGGGCACGGCTCGCAGCGGATCGAGGAGCCGGTCGGCCCCGGCCTGACCCGGATCTGGGATCTGCACGAGGTGATCGTCGATACGCACACCCCGTTCCAGCACATGGTGATCGCGCGCACCGAGCAGGGCCTGAGCCTGTTCTCCGACGACGACCGGCAGTCCACCGAGTTCTCCCAGCTGACCTACCACGAGGCCATGATGGTTCCGGCCTTCGTGCTCGCGGAGAAGCTGGATTCGGTGCTGATCATCGGTTCGGGCGAGGGGGTGGCCAGTCAGATGTCGGTCGCGGCGGGGGCCACCCGCGTCGACCACGTCGACATCGACCAACTCGAGGTCGAGCTGTGCGCGCAGCACCTGCCCTACGGCTACACCAGCGACGAGCTGGCCGCCGCGGTGCGCGGCGAGGGTCCGATCACCGTGCACTACGCCGACGGCTGGGACTTCCTGCAGAAGGCGCAGCAGGCGGGCACTCGCTACGACGTCATCGTGATCGACCTGCCCGACGAACGGGTGGAGGACGCCCAGCACAACCGTCTCTACGAGTCGGAGTTCCTGTCCCGCTGCAAGGCGCTGCTCGCTCCGGGCGGCGTGCTCAGCGCGCAGGCCGGGTGCGCGACGATGTGGCGCAACGAGACCCTCAAGCGGTCCTGGCAGCGGTTCCACGAGCAGTTCGGCACCGTCGTGCACTACGGCAGTGACGAGCACGAGTGGTCGTTCCTGTTCGGCCTGGTGGACCGGATCGAAGATCCGGTGCCCGGCATGGTCGATCGCCTGGTCACCCTGCCCTACCGGCCGGAGACGGTCGACGCCCGCGCCCTGGTGCGCGGCGCGGTCGAGCCGCACGCATTGCGCGCGGGTAGCTGAACCGCGATCCCGACCCGACGGCGTCGGACGGCTACAGCTGTCCGGCGCCGTCGGTATCCGCGTCGGCGGCCTCGCGCCCCTGCCACGGCGCTCCCGTCGGCCGGTGCGCCCGGATGATCTCGGCCAGATACTCGTAATCCCGCGCACGGACGCTCGAGGGCCGGAACACCAGCCCGATCGTGCGTCCCGGCGGCGGTGCGGCAAACCGCGCGACTTCCAATGGGGCACGCCCGGTCTCGGTCGCGACGGCCATCTCGGGAATGAGGGTCACGCCGAGCCCGCCCGCCACGCACTGCACCACCGTCGCCAGCGAGGCGGCCCTCGTGTCGCCGACCGCCGGGGGCGGTTCCACCGACGAGGTGCGGCAAAGTTCGATCGTCTGGTCGCGTAGACAATGCCCTTCGTCGAGCAACAGCAGAGGAAGCCCGGCCAGCACGCCGGGAGCCAGGTCGCTCCGCCCGGCCAGCTCGTGACCGGACGGCGTGACCAGCACGAATTCTTCCGCGAACAAGGGGATTTCGGTCAGTCCCGGCCCGTCGCCGGGCAGCGCGAGTATGGCGACGTCGAGCACGCCGGTGCGCAGCCCCTCGAGCAGCCGGACGGTCTGGTCCTCGACGATCTGCGGCACCAGGGTGGGAAGCTGGTCGCGCAGCGGTCTGAGCAGTCCGGGCAGAATGTAGGGCGCCACGGTCGGGATGATGCCCATGCGCAGCGGCCCGCCGAGGGCGTCGCCGGTCGCCGAGGCGACGAAGCGGTCGGCGGCCTCGAGAGTCGCGAGCGCCTGGGGCAGCAACCGCATTCCGGCGGCGGTGACGAGCACCCGCCTGGTGCTCCTCTCGATCAACTGCAGCCCCAGTCCGCTCTCCAGCGCGGCGAGCCCCTGCGACAGTGTGGGTTGGCTCACACCCAAACGCGAAGCGGCCGTACCGAAATGGCGATGCTCGGCAATTGCCGCGAACGCACGCAGCTGTGACAGGGTGGGCTGATAAGTATGATCGGCCATACCTATCAGTCTAGTGCCACCAATCACCTTTACCTTTCGTAGGGTACTGGGCAAGATGAACCGCGAAGCGTGAATCCACCGAAACGAACGAGGAGAAACAGCATGGCCCTGCTGACCATCGGCGACCAGTTCCCGGCGTACAACCTCACCGCGGTGATCGGCGGTGACCTGTCGAAGGTCGACGCTCAGCAGCCCGACGACTACTTCACCCAGGTCACCAGCGACGATCACGCGGGCAAGTGGCGCATCGTCTTCTTCTGGCCGAAGGACTTCACCTTCGTCTGCCCGACCGAGATCGCCGCCTTCGGCAAGCTGAACGACGAGTTCGCCGACCGCGACGCCCAGGTGCTCGGCGTCTCGGTCGACAACGAGTTCGTGCACTTCCAGTGGCGCGCACAGCACGAGGATCTCAAGACCCTGCCCTTCCCGATGCTGTCGGACCTCAAGCGTGAACTCGCCACGGCCACCGGTGTTCTCAATGCCGACGGCGTCGCCGACCGCGCGACCTTCATCGTCGACCCGAACAACGAGATCCAGTTCGTCTCGGTGACCGCGGGCTCCGTGGGCCGCAACGTCGACGAGGTGCTGCGCGTGCTCGACGCTCTGCAGTCCGACGAGCTGTGCGCCTGCAACTGGAAGAAGGGCGATCCGACCATCAACGCCGGCGAGCTGCTCTCCGCCAGCGTCTGAGCGAACCGACCCCTCCCCTTCTCCGCTCCCCACTCGGGGAGCGGAACTTTCACCACTCCCCCGGGAGCTCCCTTCCCCCGCCGCCCGCCGGATGGCGGCCCACTGCGAAAGAGGTCATGTAGATGAGCATTGAGAACCTGAAGAACTCCCTCCCCGAGTACGCCAAGGACCTCAAGCTCAATCTGTCCTCCATCGCACGGACCACCGTGCTGAACGAGCAGCAGCTCTGGGGCACCCTGCTGGCCTCGGCCGCCGCCACCCGCTCGGCCACCACGCTGCGCGAGATCGCCGAGGAAGCCGCCGACGTGCTGTCGGCGGAGGCGTACAACGCCGCCCTCGGCGCGGCCTCGATCATGGGCATGAACAACGTGTTCTACCGGGGCCGGTCGTTCCTGGACGGTCGCTACGACGACCTGCGGGCCGGTCTGCGCATGCAGATCATCGGCAACCCGGGCGTGGACAAGGCCGATTTCGAGCTGTGGTCCTTCGCGGTCTCCTCGATCAACGGTTGCGCGCACTGCCTCGAGGCGCACGAGCACACCCTGCGTGAGGCGGGCGTGTCGCGCGAGGTGATCTTCGAGTCGCTGCGCGCCGCCGCGATCGTGGCCGGCGTCGGTCAGGCCGTGCAGTCCACCGAGACCCTCGCCGCCGTATCGGTCTGATCCGGCAGTTCCCGGCTCCCCGGCCTGCGACGGTCACCGCAGTCGAAGGCCCGTCGCTCGAGGGCCCGTCGCTCCCGCGACGGGCCCTCGAGGCGTTCGGACTCAGTGCAATTCGCGCAGCTTCCGCACGAGTACCTTGCCGCTCGGATTGCGCGGCAGCTCGTCGAGGAAGACCACATCGCGCGGCACCTTGTAGCGGGCGAGCCGGGTGCGCACATGATCGCGGACGTCCTCGGCGGTGAGCCGGTGGCCGGGGCGGCGCACCACGGCCACCCGCAGACGCTGGCCGTATTCCTCGTCCTCGACTCCGAACGCGCTCACCTCGGCCACCGCGGGATGGGCTGCCAGCAGTTCCTCCACCTCGCCGGGGAAGACGTTCTCGCCCCCGGACACGATCATGTCGTCGGCCCGGCCGTCGACGAAGAGCCGACCGGCCCGGTCGAAATGCCCGAGGTCGCCGGTGGACATGAGTCCACGCACCCGTTCCTTGTCGCCGCCGCCGGTGTAGCCCTCGAACTGGTAGTCGTTGCCGACGAAGATCCGCCCGGTCCGGCCGGAGGGCAGTTCGCGACCGTCATCCCCGAGGATCTTCACCACCGCTCCGGGCACCGGCGGTCCTACGCATCCCGGCGCGGCGGCCAGATCGGCGGGGGTCGCGATGGTCGCGTAGGCGGCTTCGGTGGAGCCGTAGACGTTGTAGAGCACCGGGCCGAAGGCCTCGACGGCCCGCGCGTACAGTGGCGCGCCGAGCTGGGAGCCCGCGACGAAGACGATCCGCAGCCGCGACAGGTCGTATCGGGCGCGGGCATCCGGGCAGGCGTCGACCATGCGCCGCAGCATCACCGGCACCACGACCAGGGTGTCGGCCCGGTGTTCGGCGAGGCTGTCGAGCACCGCCCGCGGATCGAACCGGCGGCGGATCACCAGGGTCGAGCCGAAACCGACCGCCATCATCGTGTGCGCGAAGCCGAGCGTGTGGAACAGCGGCGCCGGGCACTCGACAACCTGCCTGGCACGCAACGGGACCCGGCCGAGGACGCCGCCGAGCGGAGTCAGCGAGGTCGGTTCGCCGCGCGGCGCGCCCTTCGGCGTTCCGGTGGTCCCGCTGGTGAGCAGCACGATCCGGGCGGCGGTGCGCGGGCGGCGGGCCGGGGTGCGCGAACCGCCCGCGATGAGATTGTCCAAGGTGTCGATCGCCGGGGCGTCGGTCCATGCCCGATAGCGACCGCGGCGCGGGCGGTGATCACCGAGCAGCGCGGCGAACTCGTCGTCGCAGACCAGCAGGTCCACCCCTTCGCGCGTCATCACCTCGCGCAGCTGCTCGGCCCCGAAATCGGTGTTCAGCAGAATGATTCGCGCGCCGCACTTCGCCGCGGCGAACACCGCGTAGTGGAAGCCGCGATGATTGCGGGTCAGCACGGCCACGCCCTCGCCGTCGCACAGCCCTCGTGCGCGCCAAGCATTGGCCAGCGCCGTGGTGCGCTCGTCGAGCTCGCGGAAGCTGACGCTGCCACGGTCGTCGATCAGCGCGGCGCGATCGCGGTAGCGCAGCGCGGCCACCGTGGCCAGGCCACCCAGCATGCCCGAGCGCGCGACCGCCAACCCCATCCGGGCGAGCCGATCCGGACGCTCCGGGGTCACCAACCCGGCCCGTACCGCCAGCCCCGCGGCATAGGTCTCGCCGACGACCCGGCGCGCTATCCCCGTGCCTGCCGCCACGGCCTTCGTCATCGGACCCACCTCACACCACACGCGCACACCACCTCCATCGACACCGGGACGACGGATCGCCGCCCCGCACGCACCGATCTGATCCGGCCGAACCCGGGTCATCCGCGCGAACCGGTCCTCCTGGCACGTGCACCACCCCGACCACCACGACGAATGTCTTCACCCTAGGTCGTGAGCGGCGGGCCCGTCGATACACCGTGTGCCGATCAGACGCCAGGCACCGGTGTGCGGGTGATCGGCCGCCGGACCCCAGCCCTGTGCGCGCGGGCCGCGGCCGAAAGCACCACCGGGCTGCCCGGTAGTCTGGGGAGGCGATGACCAGGACAGCTACCACCGGAACCCGCGAGCTCCGCACCCGCCTGGCGAATCTCTCCCTCCGCGACGAACACCGGCTGCGCCGTCGGCTCGACCGCGCACGGGGTACCGACCTCGACGAGATCGCCGCCGACATCTCCGCCGCCGAGGCACGTATCGCGTCCAGGCGCGCGTCGGTACCGCGGATCAGCTACCCGGAACAGCTGCCGGTCAGCGCGCGCCGCGACGACATCGCCGCCGCCATCGCCGCCCATCAGGTCGTCGTGGTGGCCGGCGAGACCGGTTCGGGCAAGACCACCCAGATTCCGAAGATCTGCCTGGAACTGGGGCGCGGCATCCGCGGGGTCATCGGCCACACCCAGCCGCGCAGGCTGGCCGCCCGCACGGTCGCCGAGCGGATCGCCGAGGAACTGGGCACCGAACTCGGCGAAACTGTCGGCTTCACGGTGCGCTTCACCGATCAGGTCTCCGAGCACACCCTGGTCAAGCTCATGACCGACGGAATCCTGCTCGCCGAGATCCAGCGCGACCGGCTGCTGCGCCGTTACGACACGATCATCATCGACGAAGCGCACGAGCGCAGCCTCAATATCGACTTCCTGCTCGGCTATCTGGCGCAGCTGCTGCCGCAGCGTCCGGACCTGAAGGTGATCATCACCTCGGCCACCATCGACCCGGAACTGTTCGCCCGCCATTTCGCCGGACCGGACGGCACGCCCGCCCCGATCGTCGAGGTGTCGGGCCGGTCGTATCCGGTGGAGATCCGCTACCGGCCGCTGAACTCGGAACTACCCGCAGCAGACGACGAGGACGACGACTCCGGCGGGACCGTTGTGGCCCGCGACCCGGTGGACGCCGTCGGCGAGGCCGTGCGCGAACTCTTCGCCGAGGGGGACGGCGACGTGCTGGTGTTCTTGTCCGGCGAACGCGAGATCCGTGACACCGCGGACGCCCTGCGCGATCTGAAACTGCCGCGCACCGAGATCGTGCCGCTCTACGCCCGGCTCTCGGCGGCCGAGCAGCACAAGGTGTTCGCCCCACATACCGGCCGCCGCGTGGTGCTGGCCACCAATGTCGCCGAGACCTCGCTGACCGTACCGGGCATCCGCTACGTGATCGACCCCGGCACCGCGCGCATCTCCCGCTATTCGCTGCGCACCAAAGTGCAACGCCTGCCGATCGAACCGATCTCCCAGGCCTCGGCCCGCCAGCGATCGGGCCGCTGCGGTCGAGTCGCGGACGGTATCTGCATCCGGCTGTATTCCGAGGAGGACTTCGAGTCCCGACCCACCTTCACCGAACCGGAGATCCTGCGCACCAACCTCGCCGCGGTCATCCTCCAGATGACCGCGCTCGGCCTGGGCGACATCGAGAAATTCCCCTTCGTCGAAGCTCCGGACCGACGGGCGATCCGCGACGGCATCGCCCTGCTCCAGGAGTTGGGCGCACTCGAGAGCGCCGAGGCCGGAGACGCCGATCCGAACGACACTCGCGGTGCGGGTCGGGCCGACGATCCGGTCACCGGGGCAGGCGACCGAGTGCGCGGCGACGGCGGAGCACGCCGGGACGACACGACCGGCGAGGGTTCCCGCGGGCAACCCGACAGCGTGAACCCCGCCCAGCGCGGCACAGGACTCGGTGACACCCCGACCGATCCCACCGAACCCGCAAGCTCCCGGGAACCGGCGGAGCCGGGCTCGGCGCACACTCCCGGCAGGTCGCGCAGGCGGCGACGTGGCGGCGAGGGCGCCGGCGGGATGGTGCTGACACCGACCGGCCGGGAGATGGCCCAGCTGCCCGTCGACCCGCGGATGGCGCGAATGTTGGTCCAGGCCAACCGGAACGGATGCCTGCGCGATGTGCTGGTGATCGTCGCGGCGCTGTCCATCCAGGATGTGCGCGAGCGGCCCGCCGATCACCAGCAGGCCGCCGACGCCGCGCACGCCCGATTCGTCGTGGAGGGCTCGGACTTCCTGGCCTATCTGCGTTTGTGGGACTACCTCACCGAGCAGCGCGCATCCCTGTCGTCGAACCAGTTCCGCCGGATGTGCCGCGACGAGTTCCTGCACTACCTGCGGATCAGGGAGTGGCAGGATCTGCACGGGCAGTTGCGCACCATCACCCGAGGCCTCGGCTGGGCCTCGGACCGCCGGGATGTCACTGCGGTACAGAAGGTCACGCCCACCCGTGAGGAGGGCACGGCGCAGCAGCAGGCCGGCTCGGGGCGCGGGCGCGGCTCGTCGTCGCGGCGCGGCGGCAGGCCCGCTGTGCCGCGCGAGACCTCGCCGACCCGGCGGGGCGTCGCATCGCAGGTGCGCCAGGACGACCAGGCGGCGGCGGATCGACCCGGCGCGCCGGAGGGCGATTGGGACTCCACCGCCATCCATCAATCGCTGCTGGCGGGCATGCTCTCCCATATCGGCGTCCGCGAAGCCGAGTCGCGCGAGTTCCTCGGCGCGCGCGGCGCGAAGTTCATGATCTTCCCCGGTTCCTCGCTGGCGAAGAAACCACCGCGCTGGGCGATGGCCGCGGAGCTGGTGGAGACCTCGCGCCTGTGGGGGCGCATGGCGGCGAAGGTGGAGCCGGAGTGGGCCGAGCGGCTGGCCGGTCATCTGGTGAAGCGCACTTATTCCGAACCGCACTGGTCGGCCAAGCGCGGCGCTGCCCGCGCCTACGAACGGGTCACCCTGTACGGGGTCCCGCTGGTCACCGGGCGACCGGTGGACTACGGGCGCATCGACCCCGAGCTCTCGCGCGAACTGTTCATCCGCCACGCCTTGGTGCAGGGTGAGTGGCGCACCGAACACCGCTTCTTCCACCGCAACCGGGAATTGCTCGACGATGTCGCCGACCTCGAGCATCGCGCTCGCCGCCGCGACATCCTCGTCGACGACGAGGTGCTCTTCGAGTTCTACGACAAGCGCATCCCCGCCGATGTGGTGTCGGCACGCCATTTCGACACCTGGTGGAAGAAGGCCAGGCGGGCGAACGCCGAACTGTTGGATTTCACCACCACGACCGTGGTCAACGACGCCGCGGCCGCGCTCGACCCCACCGACTTCCCCGACGCCTGGCGTCAGGGCGAGTTGAGTTTTCCGCTCACCTACCAGTTCGAGCCGGGCCGCGACGACGACGGCGTCACGATTCGCATTCCCGTCGAGCAGCTCGCGCACGTCCGCCCAGTCGGCTTCGACTGGCTGGTGCCGGGTATGCGCACCGAACTCGTCGGCGCGCTGATCAAGACGCTGCCGAAATCGCTGCGCCGCAGCGTGGTCCCCGCACCGGACTTCGCCGCCGCGGCACTGGCCTCGCTCACGCCGCGCTCCGAGCCGCTGCGGATCGGTCTGGCCAGGGAGTTGTCGCGGTTGGGTGGCGTCACCATCTCCCCTACCGACCTCGACCCCGACGCGTTGCCCGCGCACCTGCGGATGACCTTCGCCGCCGTCGACCGATCGGGCGAGGTACTCGCCTCGGGCAAGAGCGTGACCGAGTTGAAAACCCGGCTGGCGGAGCAGGTTTCCCGCTCGGTGGCCCGAGCGACCGCGGGAGCCGAACGCGCGCCCGCCACGGTGTGGACCTCCGAGTCGCTCGGCACCGTACCGGAGAAGGTCCGCAGACAGGTCGCCGGTCAGACGGTGACCGGCTATCCGGCGCTGGTGCCCGAGGGTGGGGGCGTCGCGGTCCGGGTGCTCAGTTCCCCGGCCGAACAGGCCGCCGCGATGCGGTCGGGCACTCGCGCGTTGGTACTGCGGGCGATCCCTACCTCGGTGCGCACTGTCACCTCCGGTCTGAGCTCGGCCGACCGGCTCGCGCTGAGTCAGAACCCGTACGGCTCGCTCGATGCCCTGGTGGAGGACTGCCGCGCCGCCGCGGCCGAGGAACTCGTCGCCGCCGCGGGCGGGCCGGTGCGCGAGCCCGAACGCTTCCAGGAACTGGTGGCGACGATCCGCCCGCGGATGGCGAGCACGGTGGCCGCCGTCGTGCGGCTCGTGGTGCCGGTGCTGGCCGAAGCGCATCAGGTGAGCACCGCTCTGGCCGCCGCCAAGGAGGCCGACATCGCCGAGGACGTGCGCGCGCAGCTGGGGGAACTCGTGTTCCGTGGCTTCATCTCCGAATTCGGCCGGGTCCGGCTGCGGGAGCTGCCCCGTTACCTGCGCGCGGCCAGGGTGCGGCTCGAGGCGCTGCCTGCCTCGGCCGTGCGCGACCGCCAGGGCATGGCCGAGGTCGACCGCGCGCTGGCCGCCTACGACCGCTTGCTGCGGGCGCTGCCCGAATCCCGGCGCACCGCACCGGAAGTCCTGGAGATCTGGTGGATGATCGAGGAACTCCGCGTGAGCCTGTTCGCCCAGAAACTCGGCACCCCTTACCCGGTCTCGGCGAAGCGGATCGAGAAGGCGATCAGCACGATTCGTCGTTGACCTGCGATCGGCCTGCCGTCACTCCGCCGAAGCGCCCGCGCCCGCTCGGGCCGCCCGCATGGCGCTGATCTCGCGCTCGAAATCCTCGGCCGAGGTGAACGACCGGTAGACCGAGGCGAAGCGCAGATAGGCCACCTCGTCGAGATCGCGCAGCGGACCGAGGATGGCCAGGCCGACCTCGTGGCTGGGAACCTCCGGCGAGCCCTTCGCGCGGACCGCGTCCTCGACTTTCTGGGCCAGCAGGTTCAGCGCGTCGTCGTCGACCTCCCTGCCCTGGCAGGCGCGGCGCACGCCACGAATGACCTTCTCGCGGCTGAACGGCTCGGTGACGCCGCTGCGCTTGACCACCGAGAGTATGGCGGTCTCGACGGTGGTGAACCGGCGCCCACAGGTGGGACAGGAACGCCGCCTGCGGATCGCCGCACCTTCCTCGGCTTCGCGCGAGTCGACGACCCGGGAGTCGGGGTGTCGGCAGTACGGGCAGTGCATCCGAGATCCTTCGTCCGTGCGTGCCCCTCGCATCCGGTCGCCTGGTGCGGGCGGCCGAGCCCGGCGAGCACGTGTCCAGGCAGGTAGGCAGTATGCCGAGTTTACCTGCCCAGCTCAGGACATCACTTGCCACTGCGTGCCGAGATCGGCGAGCATGCGCGATCAACCGGCCCTGGTGCGGCTTCTGCCAGTGCGATTCGCCGAGGACGAGGCCCGCCGGCGGCCGATTCGTCATCAGTTCGATATGACGGGGCAGCAGGTCGCCGGTGATCCAGGCCCAGCGACTGTCGCGATCGGCCCAGGTCAGTTCACTACTTCCACATCACCGGTGACACACGTTCGTCCAGGCGAGGCGGTTCGGTCATGCCGTGGTGCGCGGGCGCGGCCGGATCGGGCGTCCCGGCCCGCCACTGCGCCAGCAGCAGCATCGTCACCACGAACAGCGCGGTGACCAGTGCCGCCACCGCGAGCATCGCGAAGCCCGCCTGCGCACGCTCGACCCGCACGGCCGGTGACGGCACATGAGGACGCCGACGCGGTGCGACCCGGGCCCGTTCGTAGCGCACCGGCGCGCCCCCCGGCCTGCCGACCAGTGGCCGTCGGTCGACCTGCCGCACCCGTCGGGCGTCCCGGCCGACGACACGCCGCCCGCGCACCGGGAGCTTGCGCCCCACGTCGGCGTCACGAACCCCCGGAGCGCACGTCGCCGAACGGTATTCCACGATGGCGCCGCGCGCCGCGTCGCATTCCTCGACGTCGCGCAGCGCGGGGGACATTCCCGCTCCGAAGTCATCGTCGACAAGCGGCGGAGTCGCGGATCTCGCTGCGATGGAACGGATCTGGTGGTTCATCGGCCAAACCTCCGTGGGGAATTTCCAGGGGAAACCGTCGTGATGGGGATGTCGGCGGGAGACTCGCGGCCTCCCCGGTTCGGGACGCACAGCCGGTGCGGTAATCGCTCACATGTTCGAAGAACGTATGTTCGAATTTCTAGCACGCGAACTCCGCGATGTCACCACCCCCGCCGACGCGAGTCGAACGGATGTTTGAAGATTCACCGCCGCCGGACTAGATTCGGAGCCGACGACAGACGACGGGAAAGGCGGGTTGCGGTGAGCCGTACAGATGACGCGGGTGAGGAGAGCGGAGTCGCCGTCGACCCCGCCCTGAACGGGGCGGATCTCACTGTGCGTCAGCGCAAGGTACTCGACGTCATCCGGTCGTCGGTGAGCGAGCGCGGCTACCCGCCGAGCATCAGAGAGATCGGCGACGCCGTCGGCCTCACGTCCACCTCCTCGGTCGCCCATCAACTGCGTGCCCTCGAACGCAAGGGCTACCTGCGGCGCGACCCGAATCGTCCACGCGCCGTGGACGTGCGGGGCCTCGACGAGGCGGTGCGCGCGGTGACCGCACTGCCCGGCGGCGCCGAGGCACGCGAATCCGCCGCCGACCCCTCCCGCCCGACGCCCACCTTCGTGCCGGTCCTCGGCCGGATCGCCGCGGGCGGGCCGATTCTCGCCGAGCAGGCCGTCGAGGACGTCTTCCCGCTGCCGCGCGAACTCGTCGGTGACGGGTCGCTGTTCCTGCTGCGGGTGGTCGGCGAATCCATGGTGGACGCGGCGATCTGTGACGGCGACTGGGTGGTGGTGCGCCAGCAGAATGTCGCCGAGAACGGCGATATCGTCGCGGCCATGATCGACGGCGAGGCGACGGTCAAGACGTTCAAGCACATCGGCAAGGACGTGTGGCTGATGCCGCACAACCCCCTGTTCGAACCGATCCCGGGTAACGACGCCCGCATTCTGGGCAAGGTCGTCACCGTCATCCGCAAGGTCTGAGGCCGTCGGCGCCGACCGGCGCCTCGGCGAGGCGAACAACGTGGTGGACAGGCACGAGGTAGACCAGCAGCGCGGGTCTCCCGCGCGGGTCTGGTACGCCGCCTACGGCTCCAATATGCATCTGGACCGGTTGCGCTGTTATCTGGCCGGCGGGCGTCCGCGCGGCGGGTCGATCGAACTACCCGGCGCACGTGACCCCGCCGACCCGATCCGCTCCCGCGCCGTGGAGATCCCGGGGGTGCTCTATTTCGCCACCGAATCGCTGACCTGGACCGGCGGGCGCGCCTTCTACTGCCCCGACGCGGCCGGGCGTACGGCGGCGCGTGCCCATCTGCTGACCACGGAACAGTTCGCCGACATCGTCGCGCAGGAGATGTACCGCCCGCCGGGCACCGACCTCGATCTCCACGAGGTGCTGGCGGCCGGTCGTGCCCGACTCGGGCCGGGCCGATACGAGACGCTCGTACACGTGGGCACCCTCGACGGGTGGCCGATGCTCACCTGCACCGCACCGTGGCACCACACCGGTGTGCCCGGGAACCCGCCCGCACGCGCCTACCTGCGGCATCTGGCCGCCGGGCTGGCCGAATCGCACGACTGGCCGCTCACGCGCATCGCCGCGTACCTGGCCACCCGCCCCGGCGCGGCTGCGGCATGGTCGCCCGAAGCAGTGGCCGAAGTCATCCGCCCGCGGCTCTGACCGCGTCCTGGAACACACCTGTTTGGCCGAGGAGACCGGGGGTATGACCACGTGAGTCGAGTCCAACGGCAGCGAGAATGCAACGAGGGAGATATCCCATGCGCGAGACCGCCGCGCCCGCCCGGACCGCGAACACCGGCTCCGAGGAGCGACGTAAGAGCCGCCACACCGAAGACACCTACGACAACATCGAGCCCCGGTTCGCCGAGCTGGCGGCTCTGTCGAGCACCGATCCGCGCAGAGAAGCACTGCGCGAACACATCATCGAACTGTGCCTGCCGCTCGCGGATCACATCGCGCGGCGATTCACCGGCCGCGGAGAAGCCTTCGACGACCTGCATCAAACCGCTCGCCTGGGCCTGGTGCAGGCCGTCGACCGGTTCGATGTGAGCCGGGGCAGCTCCTTCCTCGCCTTCGCGGTGCCCACCATCATGGGTGAAGTGCGCCGTCACTTCCGTGATCACACCTGGGCACTGCGGGTGCCGCGCCGAGCCAAGGAGCTCCAGGCGCTGATCGGCCCGGCCACCGAAATTCTGTCGCAGCGCCTCGGGCGGATGCCATCGGCGCGCGAGATCGCCGATGAGCTCGACATCGAGCTCAGCGAGGTGACTCGCGCGCTGGTCGCCGCGAACGCCTACTCGACCAACACCCTGCACGCCGTCGGCCGCGACGACGACGGCAATGCGGGATTGTCGGTCGGTGACAGCCTGGGTTCCGAGGAGCCCTGCTACACGCTGATGGAAGACGCGATGGCGGTGCGTCCGCTGATCGCGGCACTGCCCGATCGGGAACGTCAGGTGCTGATCTGGCGTTTCTACGATTCGCTGACCCAGTCGCAGATCGCCGAGCGCCTCGGCGTGTCGCAGATGCAGGTCTCGCGCATCCTCAATCGGACGCTCAATCAGCTCCGGGAGTCGGCACTGGCCGAGCCGGTCGCTGCTGTCGCCTGAGCATTGCCCCACCCGCGCCCGCGGGATCGCCGAGCGGTCCCCGGGCGCTGTGCATACTGCCGCCACGGTTTGATCCGCATCTCCCCCGGGTAGTTGCTGTTGGATAGCTATCACTGTTCAATAGCGATCAGGTCCGTGAGCTATCAGCTTCGTGCGGTCTTCCGCTCATCACGGGACCACTGCTCCACTCGCAGCGTGACGTTTTTCCAGCAGGACATGCATGTGCTCGTCGCAGGACGTGTTTTCGGCAGGAATGGCACCACCCCCTATGCAGGAGGATGAGTCGTGGGCGTTCGGTCTGGTTCGAACTCTGATTCTGTGCCGCTGGGCGGCGACGGCGCGGGTCTGGCCGACCCACGCGGCGGGATGCACATCGTGCTCGTCGCCCCGCCGTACTTCCAGGTCCCGCCGACCGGTTACGGCGGCGTCGAGGCCGTCGTCGCGCAACTGGCCGATACCCTCGTCGCCCGCGGTCATCGGGTCAGCCTGATCGGGGTCGGCGCGCCGGGCACCGAGGCAGACTTCGTCCAGGTCGCCGAACGCGGCGCCGCCGAACAACTCGGTGAGGCCTATCCTGAAGTGCTGCACGCACTTCGGGTGCGCCAGGCCGTCGAGGAGCTGGCCGCGAGGGAGCCGATCGACGTGGTGCACGACCACACCTTCGCCGGAGTGCTCAACGCGCCGTCCTACCATCAGCTCGGCATTCCGACGGTGCTGACCGTGCACGGCGCGGTCGACGGCGAATTCGCCGAGTACTTCCGGCGTATCGGGGACACCGCGGGACTGGTCGCCATCAGCGACCGGCAGCGCGCGCTCGCACCCGATCTGAACTGGGTCGGACGGGTGCACAATGCCCTGGTCCCGAGGCAATGGCCGTTTCGCGCCGAAAAAGATTCCTACGCACTGTTTCTCGGCCGCTTCTCGCCGTGCAAGGGCGCCGATCTCGCGGTGCGCGCCGCACACGAGGCGGGCGTACCGTTGATCCTGGCCGCCAAGTGCATCGAACCGATCGAGCGAGAGTTCTTCGAGGACTGCGTGCAGCCATTGCTCACCGACGACGATCTGGTGTTCGGCGAGGCGGATTCGACGCAGAAGCGCACGCTGCTGGCCGACGCGCGTTGCCTGTTGTTCCCGATCCGCTGGGAGGAACCCTTCGGCATGGTGCTGATCGAGGCGATGGCCTGCGGGACGCCGGTGGTCGCGATGCGCGGCGGCGCGGTCGAAGAGGTTGTCGAGCACGGCGTCACCGGCTGGGTGTGCGACGAGGCCGCAGCACTGCCGGACTACATGTTGCGCAGCGAGGAGATCGATCCGCGCGCGTGCCGATCCCGGGTGGAGCGGTTGTTCAGCGTCGATCGGTTGGCCGCCGGCTACGAGGCGGTCTATCTCGAGACGGTGGCAGGCTACCGTGACCCGGTCCCGGAGGCCCGGCAGCGGTCCGCCACGCTCGTGACGGCGGTGCGGTGATGACCGCGCCGCTGCGCCCCCTGGCCGGAACCGCGACGGTCAGCTTGGTCCAGCCCGACACCGGTTGCCTGTGTGTGAGCGACCGGGGCGGCGACATCCACCGCGACGCCACGCAGGGCCTGTTCTACCGCAACGCGCGGGTGCTGTCGCAATGGGAGCTGACGGTGGAGGGACGTGCCGTCGAACAGATCGCCTTCGACAACGTCGGCCCCGGCCAGACCCGCTTCCTGCTGCGGGTGACCCCGTACTCCGGCTGCGCGAGTACCGTTCTGCTGGAACGGCACCGGATCCTCGGACACGGCCTCACCGAGTCGATCACCGTGCGCAATCTCGGCTACGAGGACACCGCGCTGACGCTGACCCTGGACGTGGACGCCGATTTCGCCGATCTGACCGCCGTCAAACACGGCAAGCCGGAGGCGGGCGGCGGCGACGTCACCGTCAGCGGCGAGGAGATGCTGTTCATCGACGACAGCGACGCCGGGCACGGGGTGGCCGTCCACGCCACCGGCGAACCCAAGGTCACACCGGGGTTGTTTCGCTGGCGCGCGGTGGTTCCCGCGCAGGGCCGCTGGCAGGCCGAAGTGGGGGCCCAGCCGGTGAACCGGTATCGACGGATGCCGATCGTCGGCTCCGAGACCCCGCACGAACCGGACGAGCCGACGGTCAGCTGGCGCAACACCCCCACCCGCGTGCACGCGACCGCCACGGAATTCGCCCGGGTACTCACCTATGCCGAGAACGATCTGGCAGCCCTGGCCATCCACGACGAGAGCGGCGCACCGGCCTATCTCGCCGCGGGTGCGCCTTGGTCGATCCAGTTGTCCGGCCGCGACAGCCTGCTCAGCGCCTGGATGACGCTGCCGTTGAATCCCGATCTGGCACTGAGCACTCTGGCCAGGCTGGCTGCGCTGCAGGGCACCACCAGCGATCCGCACACCGAAGAGGAGCCCGGCCGTATCCTGCGCGTCCACCACGGCCCCGTCGGCGCCACCGACCGCGAGGGCGCCTGCTACGGATCGGTGGACACCACACCGCTGTTCGTCATGCTGCTCGGTGAGGCGCTGCGCTGGGGCGCCGATCCGGCCGATGTGCGCAGGTTGCTGCCCGCCGCCGACGCCGCGCTGACCTGGATCGACGAGTACGGCGATCTCGACGGGGACGGCTTCGTCGAATACCGCCGACGTACCGACCGCGGCCGGATCAACCAGAGCTGGAAGGACAGCTGCGACTGCATCAACGACGCGCACGGTCATCGCGCCGATCCGCCGATCGCGCTCGCGGAGGTCCAGGGCTATGCCTACGCCGCCGAACTGGCACGCGCGGACCTGGCCGACGTGTTCGACGATCAGCGCACCGCCGAACGGCTACGGGCGCGCGCCGCCGCGCGCAAGGCCAGGTTCGACGCGGCCTTCTGGCTTCCCGAGCACGGCCACTACGCGCTGGGGCTCGACGGGCACAAGGCTCATATCGACGCGCTGACCAGCAACCCGGCGCACTGCCTGTGGACCGGGATAGTCGCCGACGAACGCGCCGCGCAACTGGTCGAATCGCTGGCGAGCCGCTCGATGGGCAACGGATTCGGCCTGCGCACGCTGAGTTCGGACATGGCCACCTACAACCCGATGAGCCACCACAACGGCGGCGTGTGGCCGCACGACACCGCGATCGCGGTGGCCGGGCTGCTGCGCTACCGGCACGTGCCCGGCGCCACGGCGCTCGCCGAGACCCTGACCGCGGGGCTGCTCGACGCCGCGGGCTTCTTCGACGGCCGCTTCCCCGAGCTGTTCTGCGGCTTCGACCGCACCGAATTCCCCACGCCGCTGCCGCACCCGGCGGCCTGCGCACCCCACGCGACCTCGGCCGCGGCGCCGCTGTTGTTGTTGCGCTCCTGGCTCGGTCTGCAACCGGACGTACCGCAACGTACCCTGGTGCTGCACCCGCGGCTACCGCTGGACTGGGGCACGGTGCGCATCGGCGACCTCCGGCTCGGGTCGGCGACCGTACACATCACCGCGCACGCGAACTCCGCGGAGGTCACCGGCCTGCCGAAGGATTGGGAACTGCGCAAGGCGGCCCCGGCGCGCTCGGCGCAGTCCGTCGACACCCGGCCCCGGGGCGACGACCAGGCGTCGGTGGCGACCAGCTGAGCGAGGCGGATGAATGGCAGAACCGATGTGGAACCCGCTGCTGCGAGACCAGCTCGACTGGCATTGGAAGAACCAGCTGCGGGGCCGCCTCGACGGCCTCACCGACGCCGAGTATTTCTGGGAGCCGGTTCCCGGCTGCTGGAACGTCCGCCCGCGGGGCACCGGCACGGCGCCGGTGCAGGCGGGTAGCGGGGCGATGACCATCGATTTCGCCTTCCCGCCGCCGGATCCGGCACCGCTGACGACGATCGCCTGGCGCCTAAGCCATGTGATCGTCGGGGTGCTGGCCATGCGCAACGCCGCACACTTCGGTCGGCCCGCGCGCGCGGACGCGCTCGGACGGGAACAGCAGGTCGACTACCAATCCTTCGAGTACGCACCGACCGCCGCCCTGGCGTTGGCGCAACTCGACGCGGAGTACACCACCTGGACCGCCGGCGTCGAGGCACTGGGCGAAGCCGATCTGTTGCGGCCGTGCGGACCTGCCGAGGGGCCGTGGGCCGACCAGCCGATGGCCGCGCTCGTGCTGCACATCCACCGCGAGGTCATCCATCATCTCGCCGAGGTGTGCCTGCTGCGCGATCTGTATGCGCACATGCGCGCCGACGCCGCGACACGCTGACCGCGGACACGCTGTCGGCGAGGGCCTCCGCCCATCCGGAGCGTCGGCGGGTTCGAACCTGAAGGGACAAGAACTCTTTCAGGCGAAAGGTGATCGATGGCACCCGGTCGGCACACCAGCGCAGGTCAGCGCATCGGCGCCGGAAGGCACGCGACTCCGGAAGGATCCACCGCCCTCGGTGGGCGAACAGGGGGCGGGCGGCACCGGGCGGTCGGTCCGTCCCGGCGGCGGGTGGGTCTGGCCGTGGCGGCCGGCGCGGCGCCGGTAGTGCTCACGCTCACCGGAACCGGCCCGGCCACAGCGGATGTCGAGTACCCGGCCGCTGTCACCGAAGAGGCGCCGTCGACCGGCACCGGTCCGGGCTCGCCGAAGTGGCCCGCCGCCGAGGCGCCGAATGTGCGTCCATATCACGGGATCCGCATTCCGGACGACACGCTGAGTTCCCTGCAGTGGGCGCGCCCCGTGCCCGAACCCGAGTACCTCTCGCCGGTGGAGGAGCTGCACGCGCCGGTCCCTGTCGCGCCGGTGCCGCCGATCGCTCCCCCGCCCGAAATGCTGCGCTTCGGGGATGTGCGAGTCGAACCGCCGGAGTGGTTGCCGCGCGAGCACGCCATCCAGCTCAACGACGCCGCGGCGGTACAGGAAGCCGAACTCGCCACCTTCTTGGATTCGGTCGGCATGGAACGCACCCGCTCGGACCGGGTCGCGAGCCAGACCATCGGCGCGGCCGCTCTCGGCGCCGCCGCGGGCGCCGCCGTCGCGAGTCCGTTCGCCCTGATCGGCGCGGGTGCGGGCGGTGCGATGGGAATGGTCATCGGCCTGCCCTTCGCACCCATCGGCCTGGCCGCGGTGCCGGTCGGCGCGGCCTACGGCGCGGCGCTCATGGCCGCCCCACTGGCAGTCATCGGCGCCGGAGTCGGCGCGACTGTCGGCGCGGCGCAAGCTCTTACCGCGCCGCCGCGCGCACTCGGCCCCGCGCCGGTGTAGTCCGCCGTGACCGAAGCCCGGACGCCGGGCGATCGAATGCCGCCGCCGAGCAGGGGAATCGCACGCCCGGCGTGCTGTCCGCCCGAAACCGGGAACCCCGGTCCCGTCGATGGGATCGAGGTTCCGTACCGGAAACGCTCAGCTCTGGAAGGCGAACCGCAGCAGCGCCTGCCGGTCGCCCTGCTTGATCTTGCCTTTGCGGTCGAGCACCTCGAGCTGCCAGACCGGGCCGTTGCGGAACGCGCGGGCGATGGCATTGGCGTTCTCGGTGCCCAGCATCGAAGGCCAGATCTCGGCGACCTGCTGGCTGCTGCCACCGGTCGCGTCGTAGATCTTGAACGCGATGTTGTTGGCCTTCTCGAAAGAACTTCCCTTCTTGAACGCCGCGGCGACGAAGATGATCGAGTCGATCGCGGCGGGCACGTTGGCGAAGATGACGTGCACGGTCTCGTCGTCGCCCGCGGCAGCACCGGTCTGCTCGTCGCCGGAGTGCGCGACCGAGCCGTTGCCGAACGGATCGAGGGAGTCCAGGCCGGCGAAACGGACCGGATCGCCGCCCTGGGCGCAGATCGCGATGAGATCCAGATCGACGCCCTTCTTGCGACGGGCCATGCCGAGCAGGCCACCGCTGCTGCCCGCCGACGGATCCCAGCTGACGCCGACGCTCAGATTGGTGATGCCGGCCAGGTCCGCGGGGCCGTCCTCTTTGCGGAGAGTGATCATGTGCTGCGATCGCCTTTCGTGTGACGCGGTTGTCTCGGGTGAAGCGTTTGTCTCGGTGAAGCGGTGAACGTCAACCGTTTTCGGATTCGGTGCCGGTACCCCGTGTCGACGGTTTCCGTGTCGATGATGCCCAATCGGCTCGCGTTCTGCCCGGCTCGTCCGCAGCGGCCCGCGATGGAGCGCGTCGATGATCATGATCGGCCCGACGGGATCGGCGTCCGCACAAGGACTACTCCCCCGTTCTCGGCCGCCTCGCGCCCCCGCAGGCGCACCGACCCGATTCCCTCAGCGGTGTGCGTCATGGGAAGACGGATGCGGGTGGGACGCCGCAGGAGCGCCCCACCCGTAGGGTTCCGGACCAGGTGCCCGGGCAGAGTCAGACGGTAACGCCGAAATCGCGTGCGATGCCGGACAGTCCGGAGCTGTAGCCCTGGCCGATGGCGCGGAACTTCCACTCCGCGCCGTTGCGGTACAGCTCGCCGAACACCATCGCGGTCTCGGTGGACGCGTCTTCGGACAGGTCGTAGCGGGCCAACTCCTCGCCGTTGGCGCGGTTGAGCACCCGGATGTAGGCGTTGCGTACCTGGCCGAAGGACTGGCTGCGCGCGTCGGCGTCGTAGACCGAGACCGGGAACACGATGGATTCGATGGTGGGCGGGGTCGCGGCGAGGTCGACGTTGATGACCTCGTCGTCGCCGGCGCCCTCACCGGTGCGGTTGTCGCCGGCGTGCTCGATGGCGCCCTCCGGGGACTTCAGGTTGTTGAAGAACACGAAATGCTTGTCGGAGACGACCTTCTTGTCCGCTCCCAGCGCGATGGCGCTGGCGTCGAGGTCGAAGTCGGTGCCGGTGGTGGTGCGCAGATCCCAGCCGAGCCCGACCGCGACGGCGGTCAGGTTCGGCGCCTGCTTGGTGAGCGAGACATTGCCACCTTTGGACAAACTGACACCCATGGACTGATTCCCTTTCACATCGACGGCGACCGACCATCGGCACGCCGCGCTCCCGGACGAGGCCGGGCCCTACTGATCGGTCCTGCCGCCACACACGGCGGAACCGGCATCGCGGCGGAAGAGAGCGGAACCGGCGGCCACACGACGATCGCCGAACACGGCGCCGCGTGCCCCGAATTCGATACTGCCCCCCGCGAGTGTCCGAGCGCTGAGCGCCGCACCGTCACCGGCGACCGGCGGCACCACTGCTGAAGACCTGGCGAGACCGGTGGCGGCGCTGTCGGGCACGATTCACACTAGCACGTCACAATGTCCGATTTGTCCGGCTACTGGGCGCCCGCGCCGGGGATCCGGCGACCTCGGCCCGGCGTTCCGATGACGGCGAAGTGTCGTTCGGAGATCGGCAGCCCACCCCTCGACCGACGAGAGCACACCCCGCAACGACACCGAGGCGGGACGTGACGTCCCGCCTCGGTGCTACGAAATCGCTGGGATCAGGCCAACTTCAGCGAGCGGCCGATGATCTCCTTCATGATCTCGGTGGTGCCGCCGTAGATGGCCTGGATGCGAGCATCCATATAGGCCTTGGCGATCGGGTACTCGCGCATGTAGCCGTAGCCGCCGTGCAGCTGCAGGCAACGGTTGATGAGGTCGATCTGCTCCTCGGTGCTCCACCACTTGGCCATCGCGGCGTCCTCGGCGGAGAGCTTGCCCGCGTTGAGGTCCTCGATGAAGCGGTCGACGAGCACGCGCACCGCGGTGGTCTTGGTGGCGAGCTCGGCCAGCACGAAGCGGGTGTTCTGCAGGGCGCCGATCGGCTTGCCGAACGCCTTGCGGTCGCGCACGTACTGGCAGGTCATCTCCAGGCAGGCCTCCATCGCACCGGCGGCCATGACCGCGATGGACATCCGCTCCTGGGGCAGGTTCTGCATCAGGTGGATGAAACCCTGCCCCTCGACGCCCAGCAGGTTCTTCGACGGGACACGCACATCGGTGAAGCTCAGCTCGGCGGTGTCCTGCGCCTTGAGGCCGATCTTGTCGAGGTTGCGGCCACGCTCGAAACCGGGCATGCCGCGCTCGACCACGAAGAGGCTGAAACCCAGCGCACCCTTCTCCGGGTCGGTCTGGGCGACCACGATGACGATGTCGGCGTTGATGCCGTTGGTGATGAAGGTCTTGGCGCCGTTGAGGACCCAGTCGTCACCGTCACGAACCGCGCGAGTCTTGATGCCCTGCAGGTCGGAGCCGGTGCCGGGCTCGGTCATGGCGATCGCGGTGATGATCTCACCGGAACAGAACCCGGGCAGCCAGCGCTGCTTCTGCTCGTCGTTGGCCAGCTCGAGCAGGTAGGGCGCGATCACATCGTTGTGCAACGAGAAGCCCAGGCCCGAGTACTGCAGACGGGAGGTCTCCTCGGTGATGATCGCGTTGTAGCGGAAATCCTGCACGCCGCCGCCGCCGTACTCCTCCGGCACAGCCATGCCGAGGAAGCCCTGCTTGCCCGCCTCGAGCCACACCTCGCGAGGGACGAGGCCGGCCTCTTCCCACTCCGCGTGGTTCGGCGCCACGTGCTGCTCGAGGAACTTGCGGTACGACTCCCGGAACAGCTCGTGCTCGGGCTCGAACAGTGTGCGCTCCACACCAACCTCCTTTTGGCCACACGGACCGGTCCACACCGACCCGCCGTTACCCGATACGGTACCCGGAACCCAAACCGTGGTTCACTTCGCACCGAAGATCTTGGGTTCGACCAGGAAGAGTAGCGGCACCGCACGACACAAAGCGAGACCGGTCGCAAACCTACTCGCCAGTCGGCAGCACACGCGCGACAATAGCTTCCAGCTATCACTCGGCAAGTTCGAGGCCGCGGGCCAGGACCGGCCAGGATTGCTTCAGCGCATCTTCCCAGTACCCCCAGGAATGCGTACCGGTCGGATCGAAGACATAGGTGGCCTCGATCCCCAGACCGGTCAGGCGGTCGCGCATATTGCGGGTACAGAGGTCGGTGGCGGCCTCGAGCAGTCCGCCGAGGACGACCTGATTCACCAGCCCGTCGACACCGGGCTGGGCGCGCGGCCCGTTCAGCTGGTCCCAGCGGCCGGGCAAGCCGCTGCCGGTGGACAGGAACAGCTCCACACCGCGCAACCCCTCGGCGTTCACATACGGATCGTTCGCCACCCACATCGGGTCGTCCGGCGGGCCGTACATGTTCACCACGTCACCGCCGCCGGCCGCCACCACCGTCTGCACGAGCTGATGGCCGAGTGGATCGCTGATCTGGGCGCATCCGCTGTAGGCGGCCACCGCGCGATAACTGCCGGGGGCAGCGATGGGCAATTGCAGGACCGAGGTGCCCGACATCGACAGACCCGCCAGCGCGTTGAGCCCGTCGGTGCCCAGGGCGCCGTCGATCACCGGCGGCAACTCTTCGGTGAGGAACGTCTTCCACTTGTTGACCCCGAGAACGGGATCGCGGGCTCGCCAGTCGGTGTAGTAACTCCACGCCCCGCCGATCGGCTGGACGACATTGACCGGGTGCGCGGCCAGGAATTCCAGCGCCGAGGTCCGCGCCTGCCAGGTCGCCGAATCCTCCCCACCGCCCGCGCCCGCCAGCAGATACAGGGTCGGCCTCGGTACCGAGGTGTCGGCCGGCCGCTGCACGTCGAGTTCGATCACCTGATCCATGGCGGCGGAATAGACGCCGAGCCGGAGGTTCCGGTCACCGACGACCCGGAAGTCGACCAGCCGCGATCCGTCGGCCGATATCGGCGTCGCCGACGGCGCCCCGGAGCGAACGAGCGGATCGGCCACCGTAGGCGTTGCGGCGCCGGGATCAACGGCAGGCGCGGGGGGCACGCCGGGATCGGCAGCCGTCACACTGGCTGGCACAGTGGCCGTCATGATGGCCGCCGCGATCGCGGTGGCGGCTCCGGTCAGCCTCGATCCGATCCGCGTCCACGCCATTTCCTCACGCTACGCACCGGATGCCGGAGAATAGCTGGAAAGCCGATGCCGTTCGAGGATCGTTGTACGCCGAAGACGGGACGGTGACCGTTGTCCAGCGTGGCCGGCCCGCACACGCCGACCCGATCTCAGATGCCCAGCAGACCGCGGACCCGACCGCCGAGCGTGCGACCGGAATCGCGCGCACGCTCGGTGAACAGATAACGGATCTCCTCCTCGAGCGCCTTGCGCACCACATCACGCAAGTCGGCGGCCGCAGCGTCGAGATCCTCGGCGCCGGTCCACGGCGCCGGATCGATCGGCGCCCCCGCGGAGAAGTAGAACCGCTCCGGCCGCGGGATCGGCCCGAGACCGCGCACCAGCGGCGGCGTGAGGTCGTGCTTGAGGCCGAGCGCTTCGACAGCCCAGCGCACCGGCCGCATGAGGGAATGATGACCGTCGACCACGATGTCGTAGGCATCGTCGACACCGATCATCGCCACCGGCACGATCGGCGCCCCCGCGGCCAGCGCCATCCGCGCGAATCCGGTACGCCCCTCCCACTTCAGTACGTACTTCTCGTTCTTGCGGCGGATGGCCTCGCGGCCGCCGCCGGGGAACACCAGCACCGCCTCGCCGCGTTCGAGCAGCGTTTGGCAGTTGTGCCGGTTGCCGCGCACGGAACCGTAGTAGTGCAGGAAATGCCGCACCCCCGGTACCCCGATGAGCAGGTCTTCGGCCAGGCCGCGGATCAGCCTGCCGCGGGTCCGCAGCACCTCGGGCATCAGCAGCGGCGCGTCGATCAGGCCGAGCAGATTGTGGTTGGCGACCAGCAGCACGGGCCCCTCGGCGGGGATGTTCTCCAGGCCGTAGAAGCGCGGGCTGGTCCAGGCTCGCAACGGCGCGAGCAGGGTGTCGAGCATTCGCAGATCGTTGTCGTCCAGACGGACCTCCAACGGTGCGCCGTCGGTCAATACCGCCCCGGTGGGCGCGGATTCGGGCATTGCTGGTTTCCCCTCGAATGTCGGATTCCCGGCACGTCGGCGTACGGAAAACGCGGTGGTACGGAAAATGTGATGTCCCCTGCGCCGCAGCATCGCGGCTCCTGGAATCCACCGTACCGAAAGCCCTGGAACCAGTTACAGAAAAACCCGCCCATCGTGGGGCATTTCACCGTGTCACGTATGCCGTCGAGGCCGACGACATACGTGCCGGTCGGTTCTAATTCTGGCGGTCCGCGAGGCGGTCGACGGGACCCGAGCCCGCATGCGCGTATTCCGCCAGCGCGGCGGCCAACGCGTGCGGGACCCTCGCCCGCAGCCGGGTGCCGCCCTCCTCGTGTTCGGAGTGCAGGATCCGGCCGTCGGCGTGCACCCGGGCGAGCAGGTCACCCCGGGTGTAGGGCAGCAGGACCCCGACCTCGACATCGAGATCACCGAGGATCTCGGCCAGCCGCGCCCGTAGCCGGTCGATGCCCGCACCGGTACGCGCCGAGACGAACTCCGCGTGGGGCAGCATGCCGCGCAATTCCGTGCGCTGCATCGGCGACATCGCATCGATCTTGTTGACCACCAGCAGTTCCGGCGGCGCCGTGGCGGCATCCGCCCCGGACTCCTTGATCACCTCGGCGATGACCTCACGCACCGCCTTGATCTGGCCTGCCGGATCGGCGTCGGAGCCGTCCACCACGTGCACCAGCAGATCCGCGCCGGTGACCTCCTCCAGCGTCGAGCGGAACGCCTCGACCAGCTGGGTCGGCAGATGCCGGACGAAACCGACGGTGTCGGTGAAGACGACTTCGCGTCCGTCGTCGAGCTGGGCCCGCCGGGTGGTCGGATCCAGGGTGGCGAACAGCGCGTCCTGCACCAGCACGCCGGAGCCGGTCAGCGCGTTCATCAGACTCGATTTGCCCGCGTTGGTGTAGCCGACGATGGCGACCTGCGGGACACCGGAACCCGCGCGCCTGGCGCGTTTGGTGTCGCGTGCGGTCTTCATCTCGCGGATCTCCCGGCGCAGTTTGGCCATGCGCTCGCGGATGCGACGGCGATCGGTCTCGATCTTGGTCTCACCGGGGCCGCGCAGACCCACACCACCGTTGCTGCCCGCGCGACCGCCCGCCTGCCGCGACATCGACTCGCCCCAGCCGCGCAGCCTCGGCAGCATGTACTCCATCTGCGCCAGCGACACCTGCGCCTTGCCCTCACTGGAGGTGGCGTGCTGGGCGAAGATGTCCAGGATCAGCGCGGTCCGGTCGATGACCTTGACCTTGACGACCTTCTCCAGCGCGGTCAGCTGCGCGGGGGTCAGCTCGCCGTCGCAGATCACGGTGTCGGCGCCGGTCTCGAGCACCACCGTGCGCAGTTCGTCGGCCTTTCCGGAGCCGATATAGGTCGCCGGGTCCGGCTTGTCGCGACGCTGGATCAGCGCCTCGAGCACCTGTGACCCCGCGGTCTCGGCAAGAGCGGCCAGCTCGGCCATGCTCGCTTCGGCCTGCGCGGACGTACCCGATGTCCACACCCCGACCAGCACGACGCGCTCGAGGCGCAGCTGCCGGTACTCGACTTCGGTGACATCGGTGAGTTCGGTGGACAGACCCGCGACGCGACGCAGCGAGGTGCGCTCCTCGAGCCGCATCTCGCCGGCGGTGGGCTCGGCGCTGGTCCAGCCGTTGCGCTTCATCCGGGCCGCGCGTTCGGCGATCACATCGCCTTCGTTCGCGTACTCGCCGCCGGCGGATTCGCCGCCGTCGAAGTCGGTGCCGTCGAAGTCGCCGTCCGCGTCATCGGTGTCGCGGTAGTCGGCGCCGTCGAAGTCGCCATCGACGTAGTTGTCGTCGGCGTAAGTGTCGTCAGTGTGGAATCCGGCCTGGTCGGCGGTGTCGTTTCCGCTGGAGGTCGAAGTGATGTCGAACGTCTCTGATTTCCTCATACACCATCCATGCTGCCACGGTTCGGGCCACGTCCGCATTTCTATTTCGCACGGACGGTCCCGGAATAGACCCAGGCGACGAGAACCGGGGGACTCAGCCCAGGTCCCGCCACCAGTCCGCGCCGAGCCGACCGGTCGCTACCAGCACCGACGGTCCGCGCAACCAGGCGTGACCCGCCGACAGGCCGACGCGCACCTGTCCGCCGGGCACCCGGACGGTCACCTCGCCGGAATCGGTGGCCAGATCGAACCCCTCGGCGCTCAGCGCGGCGGCCGCCGCCGCGACGGTTCCGGTGCCGCAGGAGCGGGTCTCGCCGACCCCGCGCTCGTAGACGCGCATGTCCACGCCGCGCCGCGCGTCGATCGGGGTCAGGATCTCGACGTTCACGCCGTGGGAGAACAGATCGGGGTCGTAGCCGGGGGAGACGGTCAGATCGAGTTTGGCCAGTGCTTCGGCGGTCAGTGCCGGGTCGACGCAGGCCAGATGCGGATTGCCCACATCGATGCCGAGGCCGGACAGACCCCAGCCGCCGATGGTCGCCGTGGACGGTCCGAGGTTGCGTACCTCCCCCATCGCCACGGTGACCTCACCGTGCACCGGGCCCGCGGCGTGCACGATGACCGGTCGCGCCCCCGCGCGGCTGCCGACCACGTGCTCGGCCCTGGTCTCCCGGCCGGTCGCGGCGAGGTAGTGCGCGAACACCCGGACGCCGTTGCCGCACATCTCGGCGATCGAGCCGTCGGCATTGCGGTAGTCCATGAACCAGTCCTGCTCGGCGACCCCCTCGGGCAGTTCGGTGAGCACACCGGCGGCCCGCAGCGCGCCCGCGCGCGCGACCCGCAGCACACCGTCGGCGCCCAAGCCGCGCTGCCGGTCGCACAGGGCGCTGATCCGCTCGGCACCGAGTTCGAGCCGGACGTCCTCGTCGGGCAGCACCACGAAGTCGTTCTGGGTGCCGTGGCCCTTCGTGAACTCGATGTCCGTCACTCGTGATTCTCCGTTTCCGCCGGCGGCCGGTCGTCTTCTGCGGTGTCGTGGTGTGCGGGGCCGGTCATCGAACGAACGTCCGGCGCTGGCGCGATATTTCGTACAGTGCGACCGCGCCCGCCGAGGGGGCCCCCAGCGAGCTGGCGGTGCCTCCCATCGGGATGGACACCAGGTCGTCGCACACATCCTGCCAGGCCGCGCTCATGCCGGTGGTCTCGTTGCCGATCACCAGGACCGTCGCTTCCCGGAAATCGTGATCGAAGACCGCGGATGTGCCGCGTTCGTCGGTACCGACGATCCGGGTCGGAATGCCGCGCGCGATCTGCTGGTCCCGGAACTCGACCACCTGCGCCGGTCCGGCCACCCGGAACACCGGCACCGCGAACAGGGAACCGGTGGAGGCTCGAACCGCCTGCGGGTCGTACTGATCGGCCCCGTGCCCGCTGACCACCACCGCGTCGGCGCCGAAGGAATCCGCCGAGCGGATCAGGGTGCCCAGATTGCCCGGCGAGTTCGGCCGGTCGAACACCACCACGACCGGGGCGTCCTCGCCGGGTTCACCGGGCCGGTAATCGGCGAGCTCCAGCTGTCGCGACACCGCGACGGCGATCAGTTCCGGTGCGGCATCGGCCTTTTCGCCGAGCTCGGCGATGAGTTCGGGCACCAGACCGACACCGGGCACCGCACTGGCCTCGAGCGCCTCGCGCGCCCAGGTCGACAGTTCCGGGCCGCCCAGCCGGTACAGCATGGTCTCCAGCGGCCACCCCGCCGCCAGCGCCTGCGTGATCGGCCGCACGCCCTGCACCAGGAAGCGCCGGTCGCGATTGCGCTTGGTGCGGTTGTGCAGGTAGGCCTGCCACACCTGCACCGAGGCATTACGGGTACTGACACGTCGAGTCACTGTGGAGTCCGTTCTGTATTCGCCGGACCGACGTCGCCCGCCGGACCGAAGTCGCCCGCCGGATCGACGCTCGTCGCGGTCGCGGGATCGGCGAGGTCACCATGCCCAGGGCCCGAGGCGGGATGAGCACCGGGCCGCGACGCGGTGGCGCCGCCGGAGCGGTGCTCGGTGATCAGTTCGAGCGCCGTGGTGACCAGGGCGGGATCGGCGCCGTCCAGCCAACGCACCCTGGGATCGCGCCGGAACCAGGAACGCTGCCGCCGCACGTAACGCCGGGTGCCGATGAGCGTGCGCTCCTGCGCGTGGCGCAGATCGTATTCGTCGTCGAGGTAGGCGAGGACCTGGGCGTAACCGATCGCCCGACGGGCCGTGACGCCCCGGCGCAGTCCACGTTCGACGAGTCCGCGCACCTCCTCGACCAGGCCCTCGGCGAACATCAGTGCCGTGCGGTGTTCGATGCGCTCGTCGAGTTCGGCGGTGTCGCGGTCGACGCCGAGGATCACCGTGCCCCAGCGCGGTGTGCCGATGCTGGGCGCCGAAGCGGCGAACGGCTTGCCGGTGAGTTCGACGACTTCCAGCGCGCGCACCATGCGCCGTCCGTCCGTGGGCAGGATCGTCTGTGCCGCAACGGGATCCGCCGCACGCAGCGCCTCGTGCACGGCGGCCGCTCCCCCGGTCTCGAGCAATCGCTCCCACTTGGCCCGCACCGTCGGATCGGTGGCGGGGAACGCCCAGTCGTCGAGCAGCGCTTGGACGTACATCATCGAGCCGCCCACGATCACCGGCGTCCGCCCGCGCGCCATGATCGCCTCGACGTCGGCGATCGCGTTGCGCTGGTAGGTGGCGACGCTGGCGGTCTCGGTAACCTCGAGGACGTCGAGCTGATGATGGGGAATGCCGCGGCGTTCGGCGGGCGCGAGCTTGGCCGTGCCGATATCCATGCCGCGGTAGAGCTGCATCGCGTCGATATTGACGATCTCGCCCTCGAGTCGCTCGGCCAGCGCGAGCCCGAGGTCGGATTTCCCGGTGGCGGTGGGACCGACCACTGCGATCGGCACCGTCATCGCGCCCTGCCTTCCCGGTCGTCCCCCGAACGCCACACGCTCACGTGATAGCCGACGCCGAACGGCGCGTCCCGATAGTAGGTCCGCACGGCCGGGTCGGCGGCGTCGGGGGCGAACACCCCCGCCAGCACCTGATATGCGGCGCGTCCGTCGACGCCGAGTCGTGCGCACTCGGCCGGGTCCAGGGCACGCAGCCCGGCGCGGTCGCCTGCGTCGAGCGCGTCGTCGATCCGGCGCTGGACCTCCGGCGCCTGCTCCTGGAAGTAGCCGGGCGCGCTGGTGGACAGGGTCGTAGCGCCGTCGGCGACGACGAGCACGCCGTGCGGCCGCGGATCGGCGTCCAGTTCGCCGCGCAACCGCGTACCCAGCGCGACGCACTCGTCCACGGAAGCGTCCGCGGACACCAAGCAGGCACGGGCCCGCACCTCCGGGGCGGCCTCCCCCCGCAACCACGCGGCGATCAGCACAGCCAGTGGGACCTCCGGATCCGGTTCGGCAGCCGAGGACAGGGCATGCGCGGACAGCCCGACAGTCACATCGGCTCCGAATCCGCGAAAGGTGCCCACCGATTCGGAGGCGTACTCCCTGGTCACAGTGATCCCCGCGCCCGCATTCGCTGCTGTGGAGGTGCCGTCGGCCGAATCGGAGCCGGCCACCGACTGTGCGGCATCGACGCCGACGACAGTCCAGCCGGCCACCCGGGCGAGTTCACCGACGGCGGCGAGCGTGGCGGCACGCACCCGCGCCACCTGCGCGGCCGGATCGTTGCCGGTCGTTCCGGATCGACCGCCGCAGAGTTCGGGAACCAGGAGCGGCGGCGAGGGGACGAGAGCCGCAATGCTGAACACGTCGCCAACCGTATCGGTTCGCCGTGACGCGCCGACGCGGCGCCGGGTGGGCGGCCGGGTACGGGTTCGAGTGTCTGTCGGGTCAATTCCTGCCGGGATTGATAGTGTCGGGGGTGCGACAACCCAGGTCACCACGGGTTGTCACCCCGCACCGACCCGTGGGCCGCCTTTCGCCCACGAGTGACCCGGACGCGACCGTAGCGGCGGCTGGAGAGCAGGTCGAACGGGATGAACCAGGGCGTAACCAGGCAGCCGTGACGCGCGGCAAAGGACGGAGAGCAATGACCGACAGCAACGGAACCGCGAAGGCCACCCCCGGCAGCGCGCCGCGTCCGTCCGGTGCCCCGAAACCGGGTGGATCCAAGCCCCATCCCAAGCCGCACGCGGTCAAGCCGGCCCCCGGCCCGGCACAGCAGCATCCCCATCCGGTCGTGGTGCCCACGGTCACCGACCCCGCACGTTGGGGACGGGTCGACGAGGACGGCACCGCCTGGGTGAAGACCGCCGACGGCGAGCGGATCGTCGGCTCCTGGCAGGCGGGCGACGCCGCCGAAGGCCTGGCGCATTTCGGCCGCCGATTCGACGACCTCGCCACCGAGGTCGCCCTGCTCGAGGCGCGTCTGGCCGCCGGAGCCGATGCCCGCAAGACCAAGGCCGAGGCCATCCGGCTCGCCGAGTCGCTGCCCACCGCGGCCGTCATCGGCGACATCGACGGCCTCGCGCAGCGGCTGCGGGCGATCACCGAACACTCCGAGGAAGCCGCCGCGCACGCCAAGGAGGAAAAGGAGCGCGCCCGCCACGAGCACACCGAGCGCAAGGAAGCGCTGTGCGCGGAGGCCGAGCAGATCGCCGCCGAATCCACCCAGTGGAAGCACGCCGGCGACCGACTGCGCGAGATCCTGGACGAGTGGAAGACCATCCGCGGTGTGGACCGCAAGGTCGACGACGCGCTGTGGAAGCGCTACTCGAAGGCCCGCGAGGCGTTCAACCGCAGACGCGGCGCGCACTTCGCCGAGCTGGATCGGGAGCGGGCCGCAGCGAAGACGCGCAAGGAGGAGCTGTGCGTCCAGGCCGAGGAACTGTCCGGCTCCACCGACTGGGCGGGCACCGCGGCCGTCTTCCGCGAACTGCTCAACGAGTGGAAGGCCGCCGGCAGGGCGCCGCGGGAGGCAGATGAAGCGCTGTGGCGCCGGTTCAAGAGCGCCCAGGACGTGTTCTTCGCGGCCCGCAACGCCGCCGTCTCCGAACGCGACGCCGAGTTCGAGGCCAACGCGGTCGCCAAGGAGGAACTGCTCGCGGCCTACGCCTATCTCGATCCTGCTCATCTCGACCCCGCTCAGGATCTCGACGCCGCCCGCGCCGGCCTGCGGGAGCTGCAGGAACGGTGGGAAGCGATCGGCAAGGTGCCGCGCGAGCGGATGCACGATCTCGAGGGCAAGCTGCGCGCGATCGAGAAGCGTGTCCGGGAGGCCGTCGACGATCAGTGGCGTCGCACCGACCCCGAGGCGATGGCGCGCGCCGCGCAGTTCCGGGAGAAGGTCGCGCACTTCGAGGAACAGGCCGCCAAGGCCGAGGCGGCCGGTCGCCCCCGCGACGCCGAGAAGGCCCGCGAACAGGCCAAGCAGTGGCGTGAATGGGCCGAGGCCGCCGAAGGCGCGGTCAGCAACCTCTGACCCACAGAACGAACGGCGCCGCCGGGTTCCTCACCCGGCGGCGCCGTTTCTCGATCGGGGACTACTACTCGTCGCCGGAGCGGCGCTTGCGATCGCGTTCCTCCGCAGCGGCAGCGGCATTGCGGCGCTGCTCCTCCGCGGCCAGCTGTACGGCGGTGCGGCTCCACACCACACGCACCCAGTGGAAGGTCAGCACGACGACCGCGATCGTGCCGATGAGCAGGCCGATGCCCGGGCCGGCGCCCACATAGTTGTTCAGACCGGGGGTCTGGCGATGCCAGATCGAGAGGACGCCGAAGAAGGACGCCAGTGCCGAACCGGCGACCGCGATCCAGGCCAGCACCCAGCGCCTGGTCATCAGCGCCAGCAACGAGAAGCCGACGCCGAAGAGGGCGGCGAACCAGACGAACAACCGCGAGGGTAGGCCGACGTGCTCGATGCGCGCGGCCTCGGTGCCGAGCAGCACGTCGAAGCCGCGAGCGCTGCCGGTGTGCGAGAGCACCAGCGAGAACAGCAGGACGAAGACCGCGCCGGCCACCACCATCGCGCGCACGCCGGGATCGATCTCCCCGGCGACGCGCCGTTCGACCGCATCGAGCTCGTCACGGAACTGATCGAAGTCTCCCCCGATACTTCTGCTACCGCTGCTCTCGCTGCTGTGCTCGACGGAGCTCACCGCGTCGCCTCCTGGGTCGTCGTCGCCGGCATCGGATCGGTCCCGATCTGCGTCCCGATCTACTCTGCCACCTGCGTCCGAGCCCGTGGCACCCGCCCCACTACGAGACGTAGTATCCGGGTCGGGCTCATCGTCTCGATCGCGATCGTCCCGGTTCGGCCCGCTCATGAGCCGCAACCGGTCGAGCAGCCCGCGGCGGCCGGTTCCGGCGCGGGTGCGCCGATCCTGGGCAGGCCGAGTCCGACGCCGATCGGCGCGGTCTTCGGGGTGACACCGCGCTCGTGCGCGTCACCGGCGCGGGTACGGCGATGGTTCCTGATCGGGGAGTCGGCGATCAGATGATGCGGCGCGGCCTCGGTGACGTCGACGGTGATCAGGTCGCCGGGGCGGATCGGCTCGGCGGTACCGCCCGGCCGGAAGTGCACCAGCCTGCCGTCGCGGGCCCGGCCGCTCATCCGGGCGGTGGCGGCGTTTTTCTTGCCCGCGCCCTCGGCGACCAGCAGTTCCACCTCCGCGCCGATCAGATCGCGGTTGGCCGCCAGCGAGATCTCCTCTTGCAGCGCGATGAGCCGGTCGTAGCGCTCCTGCACCACCTGCTTGGGGAGCTGATCGGGCATCTCGGCCGCGGGTGTGCCGGGACGCTTGGAGTACTGGAAAGTGAAGGCGCTGGTGAACCGGGCCTGCCGCACCACGTCCAGGGTCTCCTGGAAGTCCGCCTCGGTCTCGCCGGGGAAGCCGACGATGATGTCGGTGGTGATGGCCGCGCGCACCTTCTCGATGATGCCCAGGTAGCGCGCCTTGCGATAGGAGCGGCGCATGGCCTTGAGCACCCGGTCGGAGCCGGACTGCAACGGCATGTGCAACTGGGGGCAGATATTGGGGGTCTGTGCCATCGCCTCGATCACGTCGTCGGTGAACTCGGCCGGATGCGGCGAGGTGAAGCGCACTCGCTCCAGTCCCTCGATGGTGCCGCAGGCGCGCAGCAGCTTGGCGAAGGCACCGCGATCGCGCGGCTCGTCCGGATCGGCGAAGGAAGCGCCGTAGGAATTGACGTTCTGCCCGAGCAAGGTGACCTCGAGCACGCCCTGCTCGACGAGCGCCTGCACTTCGGCGAGTACGTCGCCGGGCCTGCGGTCGACTTCCTTGCCGCGTAGCGAAGGCACGATGCAGAAGGTGCAGGTGTTGTTGCACCCCACCGATATCGAGACCCAGCCCGCATAGGCGGATTCCCGCTTGGCGGGCAGGGTCGAGGGGAAAGCCTCGAGCGATTCCAGGATCTCGACCTGTGCGTGCTCGTTGTGCCGGGCGCGTTCGAGCAGCACCGGCAGCGAGCCCAGGTTGTGGGTGCCGAACACCACGTCCACCCAGGGCGCCTTGCGCACCACGGTGTCGCGGTCCTTCTGCGCCAGGCAGCCGCCGACCGCGATCTGCATGCCCGGCCGGCCGGCCTTCACCGGCGCGAGATGGCCGAGTGTGCCGTAGAGCTTGTTGTCGGCGTTCTCGCGCACCGCGCAGGTGTTGAAGACGACGAGGTCCGCCGTTGCCCCGGGAGCGACCTTGACGTAGCCGGCGTCCTCGAGCAGACCGGACAAGCGTTCGGAATCGTGCACGTTCATCTGGCAGCCGAAGGTGCGGATCTCGTAGCTGCGTTCTCCGTTCATCACCTGTCCGATCGATTCCACCCGTCCAGGGTACGGGGGCCCGCGTGGGCGTCGCACTCGGTATCCGCGCAGGCCCGGCGGGCGCACGGGATCCCCCTGCCGGGTTACGAGGACGTGACGCCCCGGCGTGGCAATACGGCGTGTTGCCGAAAGCGGGGCAAAACGCTGTTTTCCCCTTAAGGTCGAAGACCATGAGCGATGCCGCCGCCCCGACCGGCACGACCGGCGACGACCCGAAACCGGCCCCCGCCACCGCAGGCTCTGCGCCGCCGATGATTTCGATGCGCGGTGTCGACAAGCACTTCGGCAAGCTGCACGTGCTGCGCGACATCGATCTGGAGGTCCCGCGTGGACAGGTGGTGATCGTCCTCGGCCCGTCCGGTTCAGGGAAGTCCACCCTGATCCGGACCATCAATCGGCTCGAGCCCATCGATTCCGGCGCCATCGCCGTCGACGGCGTTGCGCTGCCGTCGGAGGGCAAGGCGCTGGCTGCGTTGCGCGCCGACGTCGGCATGGTCTTCCAGTCGTTCAATCTGTTCGCGCACAAGACAATTCTCGACAATGTGATGCTCGCCCCGATGAAGGTACGCCGGGTCGGGAAACAGCAGGCGCGCAGCCGGGCGATGGAATTGCTCGAGCGGGTCGGCATCGCCGACCAGGCCGACAAGTACCCCGCCCAGCTGTCCGGCGGTCAGCAGCAGCGAGTCGCCATCGCGCGGGCATTGGCGATGAACCCCAAGGTCATGCTGTTCGACGAGCCGACCTCCGCGCTGGACCCGGAAATGGTCAACGAGGTGCTCGACGTGATGGTCTCGCTCGCCAAAGAGGGCATGACCATGCTGGTGGTCACCCACGAGATGGGCTTCGCCCGGCGCGCGGGCGACCGGGTGCTGTTCATGGCCGACGGCTCGGTCGTCGAGGACACCGACCCCGAAACCTTCTTCACGACACCGAAATCCGAACGAGCCAAGGACTTCCTGGGCAAGATTCTCAGCCACTGAGCATCCCCGTCCCGAACCACGGCAGCGAAATTCACACAAGGAGTTAGGAACTCGATGAGGATCACCCGTGCACTTCGTTTCGGCATCGGGGCGCTCGCCCTGGCCTTGGCCGCCACCGGCTGCGGCGGCGGCGACGAGGGCAGTGCTCTCGAACACGCCGAGGAAGGCAAGCTCACCATCGGCATCAAGTACGACCAGCCGGGTCTGGGACTGCGCACCAAGGACGGCACCTTCACCGGCTTCGACGTCGCGGTCGCCGAGTACGTGGCGGGCAAGCTCGGCGTGCAGCCCGAGGGCATCACCTTCAAGGAGGCTCCGTCCGCGCAGCGCGAGACGCTGATCGAGAACGGCCAGGTCGACTTCATCGTCGCCACCTACTCGATCAACGACAAGCGCAAGGAGAAGGTCGACTTCGCCGGTCCCTACTACGTGGCGGGCCAGTCGCTGCTGGTGCGGGCCGACAACACCGACATCACCGGTCCGGAATCGCTGAACGGCAACAAGAAGCTGTGCTCGGTGAAGGGCTCGACCCCGGCGCAGAACGTCAAGGACAAGTACGCCAACGAGGTGCAGCTGCAGGAGTTCGACACCTACTCGCTGTGCGTGGAGGCGCTGCGCAACGGCTCGGTCGACGCGGTGACCACCGACGACATCATCCTGGCCGGTTTCGCCGCCCAGTCCCCCGGACAGCTCAAGGTGGTCGGCGAGACCTTCACCACCGAGAATTACGGCATCGGCTTGGCCAAGGGTGATCAGGAAACGCGCGACCGGATCAACGACGCGATCGAGGAGATGATCTCCTCGGGCGCGTGGGAGGCCGCGCTGAAGCAGAGCGTCGGCGCCGCCGATTTCACCCCGTCACCCGCACCGCAGGTCGACCGCTACTGAGCCGGAGGGAGGGCGGCCCGCCGCCTCGGGCCGCCCTCACCCGATCGATCCCCCGCTCGACCACCACACACCGATGGGAGGGACGCGCCGGCCGTGTTCGACCTGATCTCGGAATACGACACCCAGATCCTGGAAGCGTTCTGGGTCACGATCAAACTGACCTTCTTCTCCGCGATCGGCGCGCTGGTTCTCGGCACGATCGTCGCCGCGATGCGCGTATCACCGGTCCCGGTCGCCCGCTGGCTGGGCACCGCCTACGTCACCGTCTTCCGCAACACCCCGCTGACCCTGATCATCGTGTTCTGTTCGCTCGGCCTGTATTCGGCGCTGGGCTGGACGCTGGCCGGGGATTCCATCGTCGACAACAACTACTGGTGGGCGATCGTCGGCCTGAGCGTCTATACCGCGGCGTTCGTGTGCGAGTCACTGCGGTCGGGCATCAACACCGTGCCGCTGGGGCAGTCCGAGGCGGGCCGCTCGCTCGGCTTCGGTTTCGCTCAGAATCTGCGCCTGGTGGTGTTGCCGCAGGCTTTCCGTTCGGTGATCGCCCCGCTGGGCAGCGTGCTGATCGCACTGACCAAGAACTCGACCATCGCCGCGGCCATCGGCGTCGCCGAAGCCGCCCACCTGATGGCCGAGATGATCGAGAACGAAGCCGCCCTGCTCGCCATCGGCGCGATCTTCGCTTTCGGCTTCGTCCTCATCACCCTGCCGACCGGCCTGCTGTTCGGCTGGCTCGCGAAGCGATACGAGGTGTCCCGATGAGCGGTCACCCAGGACGCCCACTCATCGACAGGAGGTCGCGCCGATGAGTTCCGGAGCTTCGGTTCTGTTCGACGCGCCCGGACGCCGGGCCCGAATCCGCAACCACATCCTCTCGGTACTGGTCGCCGCCGCGATCATCGCGGCCGGCTACTACCTGTTCCGGGTCTTCGAGCAGAAGGGCCAGTTCGAGGCCGCGAAATGGACACCGTTCCTCGAGCAGGAGGTCTGGACGACCTACCTGCTGCCCGGTCTGCGAGGCACGATCGTCGCGGCGCTGCTGTCCATCGTGTTCGCGATGGTCCTCGGCATGATCTTCGGCATCCTGCGGCTGTCCGAGCATCGCTCGATACGGATCGTGGCGGGCACCGTCGTGGAGTTCGCGCGCGCCATCCCGGTGCTGATCCTGATGATCTTCCTGTTCGCCCTGTTCAGCGAATACGACGTGTTCAAGTCCGACGATCTGGCGCTGGCCGCGGTCGTCACCGCGCTGACCATCTACAACGGCTCGGTCATCGCCGAGATCGTGCGGGCAGGCATCCGCTCGCTGCCGCGCGGGCAGACCGAGGCGGCGCTGGCAGTCGGCATGCGCAAGAACCAGCTGATGCGGCTGATCCTGCTGCCGCAGGCGATCACCGCCATGCTGCCCGCCCTGATCTCGCAGATGGTGGTGGCGCTCAAGGACACGGCCCTGGGGTACCAGATCACCTACGTCGAGATCGTGCGGTCGGGCCAGCAGCTCGGTGCGTCCGAGAGCAACACGATCCCCGCGCTGGTCGTCGTCGCGCTCGTCATGATCGCGCTCAACAGCACGCTGACCTTCGTCGCGACCGCGGTGGAGCGGCGGTTGCGTTCAGGGAAGCGGGCCAAGGGCGGCGCGGTGCTGGCCGCCGATTCCGTCATCACCGACGCCGCACCCGGGATGGACTTGGAGAAGAGATGAACGTGGCGACCGCCGCCGGGCGGCCCATCGTCCGGCGGCGTCACGGCTGGTACTTGTAGAAGCCCTCGCCGGTGGCGATGCCGAGCTTGCCCTTGTCGATGTAGTTCGCCTTCAACCAGGCGGCGAGTTGCTGGGCGTCCTCGCCGCCGTTCACCAGAATGTTGTAGGGGGTGGTGAGCCCGATGACATCGAGGATCTGGAACGGGCCCATCGGCGCGCCGGTGCCGATGCGCCAGGTCTTGTCGATCGCCTCGGGCTCGGCGTATCCACCCGCGGCGAGCGCCAACCCCGCATCGAGGAGCGGCACGAGCAGCGAGTTGAGCACGTATCCCGCCTTCTCCTTGTGCATTTCGATCGGCACCATCCCGATGGCCTCGGCGAACGCGGCCACCGCCCGGAACACCGCCGGGTCGGTATCGGTCGTGCCCATGACCTCGGCGGTGTTCATCTTCCACACCCGGTTGGCGAAGTGCAGCGCGAGGAACCGATCGGGGCGTCCGGTGAAATCCTTGATGTCGCTGGGCAGCAGCGTCGAGGAGTTGGTGGCGAAGATCGTCCGCTCGGGCGCGAGTTCACCCAGCCGCTGGTAGATGTCGCGTTTGATGTCGAGTACCTCGGGGACCGCTTCGATCACCAGGTCGGCCTCGGCAACGGCCGCAGCCAAATCGGTGGTCAGCGTGATCGCGGAGCGAGCCTGCTCGGTCGTGTCGCCGGTGGCGCCGGGCACTTCCTCTCGATAGGTGGCGGCCAGCGTCGCCAGGCGCTCCCGCGCCGTCGCCAGCGCCTCCTCACCGATGTCGTAGGCGATGACGTCGAACCCTCGGAACGAGGTCTGGAACGCGATCTGCGAGCCGAGCACACCGGTCCCCAGAACGGTCACCTTCTCGATCTCGAAGTCCATCGTGTTCTCTCCCTTCCCGCGAGACGACCCTCGCCTCGCGACACCACCGACCATCATGGTCCCGCCGGAGGAGCACTGCCCGCAGACCGTCGTCGACGATCCGCCGACTACCCGTTCCGGCGGAGACGACACCGCGGACGCGTGGCGACTCCGGCCCGGGCGCGCACACCCGGACCCGGCCTCGACCGCATCGCAGCGGAACGTGTCGACGTTCCGCTGCGCCGCCGCGGTGCGACCGACCCGGTGCTCAGGGAATTCGGTCCGGCGGCGAATCAGCGGCGTCGAGCGCCCCCAACTCCGCCTTCACCACGGTGTACGCCGTGGATTGGCTGTAGCCGCGCCGGGCCAGCATGCCGACGAGACGGCGAAGAGCCTTGTCGCGCTCCAGATCTCGCGGCATGGTGCGCAGCTTGCGCCGGACCAGGTCGGCGGCGCGGACCCGTTCGTCGTCGTCGCTGACCGCGGCGAGCGCGGCGGCCGCGTCCGAGGGGGCGACGCCCTTGCGACGAAGTTCCCGGGCCAGGGCCTGCCTGCCCTTGCCGGAGTAGGTGTGCCGCGCGTTCACCCACTGCTCGGCGAAGGCGGCGTCGTCCACGAGCCCGACCTCGGCGAGACGGTGCAGCGCGCTCTCGGCGATCTCCGGGGCGAACCCCTTCGCGGCGAGGCGCTGGCAGAGCTCGGCACGGCTGCGGGCGCGGACGGCGAGCAGGCGAAGACACGCGTCCTTCGCCTGCTCGACCGTCCCACCGTGCGGGGTGCGCCCCGGCGTCGACCGGCTCTCGCCCGCCTCCGTCTCCCGCGCATCCCACTCGGATCCGGCCGCCACCGGATCCACCCGGCGGGCCGCGCGACCCGCGCGCGCCGACCGGGAACTCTTCGGCTTCCTGTCTCGCTCCGGCTCGCCGTAGCGATCTTCCCCATGAGCTGCTTCGCCTCGGGCCGCGTCGCCTCGGACCGCGTCATCGTCGGGAAGGATGCCGGACTCGTCGGACATGCTGTGGCCGCCGCCGGATCCGCGACCACCGAGACCGTTCCCACGGGTGGCGCCTGTGTCGAAGAGCCGGCGGGTGGACCCGGTCGAGCGTGCCCGCTGCGGATCGGACTCGCTCGACCGGGTTCCCTGGTTGTCCGCGTCGGCCGAACCACCTTCGGCCGACGGGACCGGTTCTTCCCTCGCACGCCGTCGTGCCACCGCGGTGTCGGTCCCGGAGCGGTTCGCGTCGGAGAGGAGTTCGTGCAGCCGGCGGCGCATGTCGTCGACCGGATCGGACCGCTGTGCGGCGGAACGATCGGGCGCTGTACGCCCACCGGCGATCGGCTCAGAAATCGGCGGGCACCTCGGCCGCGGCCTCGGCCGTCAGGTCGGCGCCGATACCGAGCTTCTCCTTGATCTTCTTCTCGATCTCGTCGCGGACGTCGGTGTTCTCCAGCAGGAACTTGCGGGCGTTCTCCTTGCCCTGACCGAGCTGGTCGCCCTCGTAGGTGTACCAGGAGCCGGACTTGCGGATGAAGCCGTGCTCGACGCCCATGTCGATGAGCGAGCCCTCTTTGGAGATGCCGTGTCCGTAGAGAATGTCGAACTCGGCCTGCTTGAACGGCGGGGAGACCTTGTTCTTGACGACCTTGACGCGAGTCCGGTTGCCGACCGCGTCGCTGCCGTCCTTGAGGGTCTCGATGCGGCGCACGTCCAGACGCACGGAGGCGTAGAACTTCAGCGCCTTACCGCCGGTGGTGGTCTCGGGCGAGCCGAACATGACGCCGATCTTCTCGCGCAACTGGTTGATGAAGATGGCGGTGGTGCCGGAGTTGTTGAGCGCGCTGGTCATCTTGCGCAGCGCCTGGCTCATCAGGCGGGCCTGCAGGCCGACGTGACTGTCGCCCATCTCGCCCTCGATCTCGGCGCGCGGCACCAGGGCGGCCACCGAGTCGATGACGATGATGTCGATGGCGCCGGAGCGGACCAGCATGTCGGCGATCTCGAGCGCCTGCTCACCGGTATCGGGCTGGGAGACCAGCAGGGCGTCGGTATCCACGCCCAGCTTGCGGGCGTAGTCCGGGTCCAGGGCGTGCTCGGCGTCGATGAACGCCGCGACACCGCCCGCGGCCTGCGCGTTGGCCACCGCGTGCAGGGCGACAGTGGTCTTACCCGAGGACTCCGGGCCGTAGATCTCGACGACGCGACCGCGTGGCAGGCCGCCGATGCCCAGCGCCACGTCCAGCGCGATGGAACCCGTGGGGATCACCGAGATGGGCTGGCGCGCCTCCTCGCCGAGGCGCATCACCGCGCCCTTGCCGAAGCTCTTCTCGACCTGGGCGAGTGCGAGCTCGAGGGCCTTGTCGCGGTCGTAGGCCTGTGGTGCCATGTCCTGTCCCCTTTTCGACGGGTAGGTCTTGTTGTCCTGGTTGGCGCCCACAGTAGAGGGCGGCACCGACAAGTTCCGACCCCGAGCCTAGCCGAACAGATGTTCGACTCCAAGTGACTCGCCGGACCGATCGGATCACCCCCGCCGGTCCGGCGATCACCGCCTCATCGAGCCGAGACACACACCATCGAGCCAGGCAACGCAGCCCGCCCAGGCCGATCTACCACTGCGGCAATGGCGCGTCGTCCTCACCGGGGCCGCGCGAGCCGAAGATCCGCCGGTCGGCCTCGGTGATGGCGACGTCGTTGATGCTCGCCTCCCGGCGCGACATGAGACCGTCCGGTGCGAACTCCCACTGCTCGTTGCCATAGCTGCGCCACCAGCCGCCCGCCTCGTCGTGCCATTCGTACTGGAAGCGCACGGCGATGCGGTTGCCGTCGAAGGCCCACAGCTCTTTGCGCAACGCGTAGCCGTTCTCCTTCTCCCACTTTCTGGTGAGGAAGTCGACGACGGCCGCCCGGCCGACGAAATACTCGTCACGGTTTCGCCACACCGAATCCTCGGTGTAGGCGGCGGCGACCCGTTCGGGATCGCGGGTGTTCCACGCGCGCTCGGCGGCACGCACCTTCTCCGCCGCGGTCACGCGGTCGAACGGGGGCAGCGGTGGTCGCATGAGGAAGTCCTCTCGGTGGGGGTCGTGGATGCGTCGTGCGCCGGGCAGGCCCACGGGTCAGGGATTGACCGGGGACAGTTCGGCAGCGCCCCAGCGCAGCGGGCCGTCCGGCCACTCGAGCACCTCCTCGACGGTGAAATCGATCGAGCACTGCGCACCCGGCGCGAATGTCGCCGGGTCCCAGTTGAATTCGGCGGTTCCGGTCAGCTGCAACGCGCCGCCGGTGGTCCAGTCCGGGATCAGCAATCCGCAGCGCGGGTGGGCGAGGAGATTGCCGAGTGTCATGAACATCGAGTTGCCCCGGTAGTCCGGCCAACGCAGCCGGGTCGGCGACAGCACGCGCAGGAACCCGGGATTTCCGCCGCGATGCGAGGCATCGGCGTCCCCGGCGGCATCCGCGGTGGCGACGAAGAAGGTGTCCGCCGCCGCCACCGCAGCCCGCTGGGCCGGGTCGAGTTCCGCGCTCCTGCGAGGCTCGCCGGCGAGGTGATCCGCCGAATGGGCGACCACCTCACGGCGCGCGATGTACTTCGGGCAATTCGAATAGACCTGTTCGGTGGTGATC